>JBBSUX010000079.1:0-12505 GCA_038234045.1 Burkholderiales bacterium | reverse complement strand
TCGTTGATGTGCGGTGCGGTACGGTGCCCGGTCGGCAGCCGAATGGCGTCGGTCAGGCGATCGAGCGCATCGTGCACATCAGCTCGGCTTCGCAAGCGAGTTCGCCGTCGACCAGGGTGCGTCCCTTGAATTTAAAAATTCCGGCCTTCATGCGGTCAAGCGTTACCTCCATCACCATCTGGTCGCCGGGCTCCACCGGCCGTTTGAAGCGGGCCGCATCGATGCCGGCGAAGTAGTACACGGTCTTGTCATCAGGCGTGACGCCCAAGGTCTCGAAAGCCAGCAGTGCAGCGGCCTGTGCCATTGCTTCGAGCATCAGCACGCCAGGCATGACGGGTCGATGCGGAAAGTGGCCCGAGAAGAAAGGCTCATTGATGGTGACGTTCTTCAACGCGCGAATCGATACGCCCTTCTGGATATCGAGCACGCGATCCACTAGCAGGATCGGATAGCGATGCGGAAGTTTTTCAAGAATCTGGTGGATGTCCATCATGGCGCGGGCAAGGTGTCGGTTGTGGTTGTGGTTGTGGAGGTGGTAGACGGCAGCGGACGAGCAGAACTATCGTGTTCCAGAGCGCGAACACGGTCGCGCAGCGCGTGCAATTGTCGGAGAGTGGCTGCGTTTTTCTCCCAGCGGGCATTCTCATCAATAGGAAAAAAACCAGTGTACTGACCGCGCTGCAATAGCGAACGCGTTACGACCGAGGCGGCCGACACATGCACATGATCGGCCAGTACCAGATGGCCGAGGACCACCGCGCCCCCGCCGATCGTGCAGTGCGCACCGATGGTCGCGCTGCCGGCAACTCCTGCACAGCCAGCCAGAGCGGAGTGTTTGCCAATACGGACGTTGTGCCCGATCTGAACAAGATTGTCGAGTTTGACGCCGTCTTCGATCAACGTATCGTCGAGCGCGCCCCGGTCGATGCAGGTGTTGGCGCCAATTTCGACGTCGTTTCCGATCCGCACCGCTCCCAGTTGTTCGATCTTTTCCCAAGCACCATCGTTGGGCGCAAAGCCGAATCCATCCGCGCCGATGACCACTCCGGAGTGCAGGACGCAACGCTCACCAATCGAGCAGTCAGCGCCTAAGGTTACCCGCGACGCTAGAACGGTATGCGCACCAACGCTAGCGCCCCGCTCGACTACACACAGTGCACCGACCGTGGCAGTCGGATCGATGTAAGCCTCAGGATCGACGACGGCGCTAGGGTGGACACCCGCCGCGCGATCCCCATCTCGATGTTTGCGCCACAACTGCGTAAGTCGCGCGAAGTAGAGGTAGGGATCGTCGGTAACGATGCAAGCGCCACGCGCCCGCGCCCCCATTTTGGTGGCAACCGACACGATGACGCACCCAGCCCTAGTGTGCGGCAGACGAGTCCGATAGCGCGGATGGCTCAGAAATGCGATCTGGGAAGGACCAGCCGACTCAAGCGGCGCGATGCCGTCGATTTCGAGATTCGAGTCGCCATGCAGTTCACCTCCCAGCGAACTGACAATGAGCCCAAGACTCAGCGCCCCGCCAGCCCGGGCGCTCGTAGGCATCGGATTACTTGGCAGGAGGCGCAGCGTTCAGCGCCTTGATGACCTGATCGGTGATGTCGTACTTCGGATTGATGTACACAGCCTCCTGCAGGATCACGTCGTACTTCTGTTGCTCTGCAACCTGCTTGACAACCCGGTTGGCACGCTCGAGTACCTGCTGCAATTCCTCGTTCTTGCGGGAATTCAGGTCTTCCTGGAACTCGCGACGTTTGCGCTGGAAATCACGATCCTGCTCGACCAGTGCCTTTTGCCGCGCGTTGCGCTGGCTCTCGGAAAGCGTGGGCGCTTCGCGTTCGAATTTGTCCGAAGCTGCCTTCAGGCCATTGCCCTGATCGAGCAGTTCCTTCTCGCGCTTGGAAAATTCCTGCTCCAGCTTTGCCTGAGCTGCTTTCGCGGTGTTGGCTTCACGAAAGATGCGGTCGGTGTTCACGAACCCCGCGCGAAACTCTTCGGCTTGGGCATGAGCGGTGAAGCCCAGCATCGCGAGCAACAAACCAGCCGAACATTGACGGAAAAATGGATTCATTAGAAAGACGTTCCAATCTGGAATTGCAATTTCTGGATTCTATCGCCCGCAAATTTCCGGATGGGCCTTGCATAGGCAATTCGTAACGGTCCAATCGGAGAGATCCAGCTGAGTCCGACACCGACGGACGACCGAAGTTCGCTGGTTGAGATCTTTTCGTTTTCGCCGAAAACGTTGCCTACATCGACGAAGCCGAAGACACGCAGTGTCCGGTCATTGCCCGCCCCCGGGAAAGGCGCGATGATTTCACCATTGAGCGTAATCTTTTTCGTGACCCCAATGGATGAGCCGGTTACGTCCCGTGGGCCGAGGGTTCCCTGATCGAAACCCCGGACCGAGCCAAGACCGCCAGAGTAGAAATTCTTGAAAATCGGAAACGGCCGGCCGTTGAGACCCTTGCCGGCACCCAGCTCCGAATTCAGCGCAATGGTGAATTTCTTGTTCAGCGGAATGTACTGCTGGAATTGATAGTCGGCTCGCACGTAGCGGGCATCACCGGCGATCCCCCACTCTGAATTGAAACGTTGGTAACGTCCTGAATTGGGCGTCAGAGCACTGTCGCGACTGTCTCGTGACCACCCGATCGTCAAAGGCACCGAGTAGCTCGTCAGTCCAACCTCATCGGCATACGCCAGATATGTCGCCGGAATGTTGGTCCCCGGCTTGATCTGAGTGCGTTCGAGCCCGCCGCCGAAGAAGACGGTGTCGGTCTCGCTGAACGGAATACCAAACCGCACGCTCGCGCCAGACGTGAGCAGCTGATAGTCACCGCCCTGATCCTGGTAAGGACGCGAGGAGCGGTGGTACAGATCAATGGTGCGCGAGATGCCGTCCTTGGTGAAATACGGATCGGTGGTGCTGAGCACCAATGCGCGGTTGTATTTGCTGGTGTTGACGTCAATCCCCAGGTAGTTCCCGGAGCCGAAGACGTTTTCCTGCTTGATGCCGAACGTCAGCGCAACCTTTTCCGCACTCGAGAATCCGGCGCCCAAAGAAAGGCTACCCGTTGGCTTTTCCGTGACGCTCACCAGCAGATCAACCTGATCGGGGGAACCGGGGACATCCTGAGTCGCCACATCGACCTGGCTGAAGAACCCGAGACGATCGACCCGATCGCGCGACAGCTTGATCTTGTCGCCGTCGTACCAGGAAGCCTCAAACTGCCGGAACTCGCGACGGATGACTTCGTCACGCGTTCGGTTATTGCCGGCGACGACGATGCGACGCACATAGGCCCGACGCGCTGGCTCAGCCTGCAATGTGATCTCGACCCGATGGTTGGTGCGATCAATATCCGGAACGGCTTCCACGCGAGCGAACGCGAATCCGAAATTGCTGAAGTAATCGGTAAACGCCTTGGTAGTTTCCGCAACTTGGTCAGCGTTGTAGGGCTCACCAGGCTTGATCTTGACCTGCGACTTGAATTCGTTTTCGCGTCCGAGGTAATTGCCGTCGAGCTTGACACCAGAGACCACATACCGATCCCCCTCGGTCACATTGATGGTGATCGAGATGGTTTCCTTGTCGGGCGAAATGGCCACCTGGGTCGAATCGATACGAAACTCCAGGTACCCGCGCGATAGATAGTAGGAGCGTAGCGCCTCCAGATCCGAGTTGAGCTTGGTACGTTCGTAACGGTTGGATTTGGTGTACCAGCTGAGCCAACCGCCGGTATCAAGATCGAACAGGCCTTTGAGCGTCGATTCACTGAAAGCCTTGTTCCCGACCACCTGAATGTTCTTGATTTTCGCGGGCTCACCTTCGGTCACTGTGAAGGTCACATTGACGCGGTTGCGCGCCACCGGCGTGACCGTGACCAGCACATCGGAGCCGTAGAGGCTGCGGTTGATGTACTGGCGCTTTAATTCTTGCTCGGCGCGATCGGCCAGTGCTTTGTCGAAGGGACGGCCCTCAGCCAATCCAACCTCACGGATCGCCTTTTTCAGGGTCGCCTTGTCGAATTCCTTGACACCCGCGAAATCTACTTCCGCTACGGTGGGGCGCTCCTCAACGACGACCGTCAGAACGTCGCCGCTGGTTTCGAGGCGAACATCCTTGAACAATCCGAGCGCGAAAAGCGACCGGATTGCACCGGTCCCCTTTTCGTCGTTGTATCGGTCGCCGACCTTGAAGGGCAACGATGCGAAGATCGTTCCAGGCTCGACTCTCTGCAAGCCCTCGACCCGGATATCGCGCAGCGTGAAGGGCTCCACCGCCCAAGCCATATGTGCCGCAAGCAGCAGCGCAGTGGCAGACGTCAGGGTACGCAGGCGAAAGCGGGTGAATTGGTGTTTCATGGAAAAGGAACGCCGGGAACAGCGGAAATCGTGCGGGCGAATAAAGACAGGCGAAGGATCTGGGCATCCGGCTGGGTGGTGTCCGGGCAGATCAGCGGTGGATTATGACGGACATGCCGGTGGATTCCGCTCGGGGCACTAGCCAGTACGTCAATGAAGTCACCCAACATCGACGTTGATGCCGGGAGTCAACCCAGCAAGCGCGAAACATCGTTGAAAAGTGCAATGGACATCATGACCACCAATATGGCCACCCCGCCCTGCTGCAGCCGCTCCAGCCAGCGCTCTGAAATTGCCCTGCCGCTCAATCCTTCCCAAGCGTACATGACCAGATGACCGCCGTCGAGCACCGGCAGAGGAAGCAGATTGAGCACGCCAAGACTGACGCTGATGAGGGCGAGAAACACGAGATATTGGGTAAATCCCAGACTCGCGGACTTGCCGGCGTAGTCGGCAATGGTGAGCGGACCGCTGAGATTGCGCAGCGACGCCTGGCCGATCACCATCCTCCCCATCATGCGCAGGGTAAGTGAGGAGACATCCCAGGTTTTTACGGCTCCTTGCCAGAGCCCTTCGACCGGGCCATATCGAACGGTACGCATCTGGGCCGGACCGCCCACGAATGCACCGATACGGCCGTACGTCTTATCGCCTTCATGCATCTGAGCCGGCATCACATCAAGGGTCAACTCTTTGCCATCGCGCAGGATGCGCCACGGTGCTTTGGCGGGCGCCTGATCTGCGCCGGTCGCGCGAATCCGTTCGCGCAACTGCGGACCATCGCCCACCGCCTGGCCAGCGACCATACGAACGATGTCCCCCTTGTGCAACCCAGCTGCAGCCGCAGGGCTGTCGGGCTGTACCTCGCCGATCAGCGCGGGCGTCAAGGGCGCAAGAATGCCGATGTCGCGAAACACGGCCGGATTTGCATCCTTCGCATGTAACGCGGCCAATGGCAGAACTACACTGCGGTGCCTTCCCGGCTGATCCGCTGGTGCGACCTCGAGCCGTAGATCGTGCCCTTCTAATGCCCCCCGGGTGATGAGCCACCGAAGGTCTTCGAAAGAACGGACGGGAGCCAGCGCTTCATCTTCGAAGCTGCCTGCCAACACCTCGTCGCCTCCGCGCAAACCCGCCTGCTCGGCCAGTGAACCGGCCACCGGCGCCGCCAAAAGCGCCCGCGGCTGGTCCACCCCGATCCAGTTGACGCATGCATACAGCAGGACTGCCAGCAATAGGTTGGCCAGCGGGCCCGCTGCGACGATGGCGATCCGATGGCGGAGCGGACGGTTGTTGAATGCGAGATGCCGCTCTTCAGGTGCGACAGGACCCTCACGCTCGTCAAGCATCTTCACGTAGCCGCCCAGCGGCAGCATGCCAATGGCAAATTCGGTTGGGGATCCAGCCGGCTGGCGACGCCAGATAGTCTTGCCGAAGCCGATGGAAAACCGCAGCACTTTGACGCCGCAGGCAACCGCCATGCGGTAGTGCCCGTATTCGTGCACCGCAATCAGGATGGCGAGAGCGGCAACAAAGGCGACAAGCGTCAACATGGCGATCTCCAGGTGAAAGATTCGTTCAGTGCG
Organism: Burkholderiales bacterium; assembly: GCA_038234045.1. Lineage (GTDB taxonomy): Bacteria > Pseudomonadota > Gammaproteobacteria > Burkholderiales > Burkholderiaceae_C > JBBSUX01. The sequence goes on along the minus strand of JBBSUX010000079.1, from coordinate 6,548 downwards.
AGAAGGCGGAAACGATCCGCTCAGCCTCGCGCCGCGTCCCTGCATCGAGCGCGAGCAAGTCGTCCAGCGAACCGGGCGATGAAGCATCAACGCGCTCGATCGATTCGAGGTTCACCGCATGAATCTGGTCGAAACGGATGCGCTGGTTCAGGAACGCGTCCACAGCGATCTCGTTGGAGGCATTCAGGATGGCCGTGGTTCCTGCAGGTCCGAGCAAGGCATCCCACGCCAGTTGGAGACCCGGAAAGCGGCGCGGATCAGGCGGCTCGAACGTCATCGCCGCCAACGCGGAGAAATCCAGGCGCGGCGCACCACTTTCAATGCGTTCCGGCCAGGAAAGCCCGTAGGCGATCGGCACGCGCATGTCGGCGACGCCCAGCTGCGCGACCAGCGATCCGTCGTGGTACTGCACCAGCGAATGCACCGTGCTTTGCGGATGGATCACCACCTCGATACGCTCAGGCGGCAAACCGAACAGGTAGTGCGCCTCAATCACCTCCAGGGCCTTGTTCATCATCGTGGCCGAGTCGACCGATATCTTGCGCCCCATCGACCAGTTGGGATGAGCGCAGGCTTCATCGGGCGTGACGGTCGCGAGCGTAGCTGGATCGCGGGTGCGAAACGGACCGCCCGATGCAGTGAGAATGAGTCGATCGACGCGCCGCTGCCATGTGGATGCGTCATCCGGCAGGGACTGAAAGATAGCTGAATGCTCGCTATCGATCGGCAACAGCTGTGCGCCGCCTTCCCGCACAGCCGAGAGGAAGAAGTCGCCACCGACCACGAGCGCTTCCTTGTTCGCCAGTAGGAGACGCTTGCCTGCACGCGCAGCTGCAAGACAAGGGCCCAAGCCAGCCGCGCCGACGATGGCCGCCATTACCATGTCGACATCCGGATGCGCCGCTATATCATTCATAGCTGATTGCGCCAACAGCACCTGCGTTTTAATCCCTTTTTGCTTGATATTTTCAGCCAGTTGCAGCGCATGCTGCTCACTGGCCATGACGGCGAACCGGGGGCTGAAGCGCTCGCACTGGGCCAGCAAAACGTCCACCTGGGTACCAGCGCCCAGCGCGACCACCTCGAAGCGATCGGGGTGGAGCGCTACCACTTCGAGCGTGCTGCGACCGATAGAACCGGTCGAACCGAGGATGGTCAGACGCTGTCGGCCGCCACTGCTCTCGCCTGACGCCGTTGCAGTATCGTTGGCCGTGCTCATCGCGAAGTCAGCGCAGTGAGCATGAGTGCCAAGGGCAGCGCAGGCAGCAGCGCGTCGATACGGTCCAGTACCCCGCCGTGCCCCGGAAGTAGATGGCTGCTGTCCTTCGCGCCGGCAGAACGTTTTACCAGCGACTCCACGAGATCACCGACCACGCTCATTGCCGCCATGAAAAGACATCCAAGCACGAGAAGCCATCCACCTTGGGCGGCAAGCCGGCTGTAGAAACTGGGCGTCGCCGGCAAGAACATGCGGTCGGCCGCAGCCCACAGCAAGCCAAGCAGCACGACACCGGCCATTCCGCCCCAGACCCCTTCCCAGCTCTTGCCCGGGCTGATACCCGGTGCGAGCTTCACCCGGCTGAAACGCATCCCGAAGGCACGGCCTGCAAAATAAGCGCCGATATCAGCGACCCACACCAGCACCAGCACCGACAGCAGAAAATTGATACCCATCACGCGCGCTTGTGCGACCGCGAGCCAGGCCAGCCAGAGGGCAAGGACTCCGCCAATCAACCGCAGCGCGCGAGGAACAAGCGGCCAGCCAGCCACCCCGTTACGCAACAGCAATCCGCCGCCAAGCACCCAACAGATCCCGCCTGCCATCCACACCAGGGGTAGAGGACGCTGCAGCACGCCGCCCATCCAGGCACCAGCGCACAGCAGAACGCAAACTGCGGCAACGCCGAGCGCCGCAACGCCTTTCGTCCCGTTCAGACGCGCCCATTCCCAGGCAGCCGCAGCCATGAGCACCAGGGCAACAGCGGAAAACGGTTCTGGGGAGGGATAAAAAAGTGCTGGCAGCAAAATGGCTAGCAAAACGACCGCAGTGATGACGCGTTGCTTCAACATGGTCCGCTCCTTATATCTCGATGATGGACCGGTGGCGTCACCGCAGCGCGGCATTGCATGCGGGTCAGGCAGCCACCTGGGACTGATCCGTTGCCCGCATGCCGGAAGCCGAAGCGATTGCCGATGTGTTGGCCGCTGAAGTCATGGGCAGGAGGGGCGCTCCCTCGACCTGCGTCAGCTGCGGCGAAGTTTTACCGAAACGACGCTCCCGGCGGTGATAGGCAGCGAACGCAGCATCCAGCGCTGCCTCGTCAAATTCAGGCCAGAGCTTGTCGCTGAAATACAGCTCTGCATACGCCGATTGCCACAGCAGGAAATTGCTCAGGCGTTGCTCGCCGCCGGTGCGAATCAGCAAATCGGGCTCGGGTACATGAGCCAGGGCCAATGCGCGCTGAAGACTTTCCTCAGTGATCTCTTCTCCCCGCTCGGCCAGCGTACGCGCCGCCTGCGCGATGTCCCAGCGTCCGCCGTAGTTGAAGCACACATTCAGCACCATGCCCCTGTTCCCGGCAGTCAGCCGCTCAGCCGCATCGATGCCGTTCTGCAGTGCAAGGGACAGCGTGCTGCGATCTCCTACGAAATAAACCCGCACGTTTTCGGCATGGAGACGGTCGATCTCGCGGGTGAGCGCCTTGCCCATCAGCTCCATCAGACCAGACACCTCGGCGGCCGGGCGTTTCCAGTTTTCCGAAGAGAAAGCAAAGACGGTAAGCACGGCCACATGCCGCTCGGCGCAAGCGCGCACACAACGTCGCAGCGACTCAACACCTTGGCGATGGCCGGCAAACCGCGGGAGTAAACGACGCGTGGCCCAGCGTCCGTTTCCGTCCATCACGACAGCGACATGGCGCGGCGCCTTGCTCATGTAAGGACTTTCCGGGAATTTGTCGCGCGCGCGCAGATCATGAGCGAACAAGACACTTGATCAAAACAGAACAGAAGATTGCAGCCGATCATGCCGTTCACACCGCAAGGATTTCCTGCTCTTTGGCAGCCACCAACGAATCTATCTCGCCAATGTGCCGATCGGTGACTTTCTGCACTTCAGATTCAGACCGCTTCTGGTCGTCTTCAGATGCCTCTTTGTCCTTCACCAACCGCTTGACCGCATCATTGGCGTCCCGACGCAAGTTGCGCACGGCGATCTTGGCGTTCTCGCCCTCGCTGCGCACCAGCTTGGTCATTTCCTTGCGACGTTCCTCACTCATCGGCGGCATCGGCACGCGAATGAGATCACCCATGGAAGCGGGGTTCAGACCGAGGTCACTTTCGCGGATGGCTTTTTCGATCTTCGCGCCCATGCCCTTTTCCCAAGGCTGCACGCTGATCGTGCGGGCATCGATGAGCGAGACATTTGCGACCTGGCTGAGCGGCACCGACGAACCGTAGTAGTCGACATGAACCGTGTCCAGGATCGCAGGATTGGCGCGCCCGGTGCGAATTTTGGTAAGGTTGTGCTTGAACGCAGAAATGGACTGATCCATCTTTGCTTCGGTCGTGCTTTTGATCTCTGCAATCGTCATGTTGTCTCTTTCCTTGGTTCACGTCGACACGCGCCGACGTTTTCGCATCCCCCCGTCACGCGTGAACCAGCGTGCCTTCATCTTCGCCCATGACCACGCGACGCAGGGCGCCCTCCTTGAAAATGGAGAACACTTTCACTGGCAGCCGTTGATCGCGACACAGAGCGAAGGCCGTTGCATCCATGATGCCAAGGTTGCGGGCCATTGCTTCGTCGAACGTGAGCGTGCTGTAGCGCGTTGCCGTAGGGTCCTTCTTCGGATCGGCGGTATAAACGCCGTCAACCTTGGTGGCTTTTAGTACCAGCTCCGCGCCAATCTCGGCCCCCCGCAGCGCAGCCGCAGTGTCCGTGGTGAAGAACGGATTGCCGGTACCCGCCGCAAAGACTACCACCTTGCCTTCTTCAAGATACTGCAAGGCTTTGGGACGAACATAGGGCTCGACGACCTGTTCAATGCCGATAGCGGACATGACGCGCGCCACCAGCCCTTGCTTATCCATCGCATCCGCCAGCGCGAGCGCATTCATCACAGTGGCCAGCATGCCCATGTAGTCAGCAGTCGCGCGGTCCATGCCGACGGATCCGCCTGCGACTCCACGAAAGATATTGCCGCCGCCGATGACCACTGCGAGCTCGACACCCATGCGGGTGACTTCCGCAATTTCGCCCACCATCCGAACGATGGTCGCTTGGTTGATACCAAACGCGTCATCGCCCATCAGGGCCTCACCCGAAAGTTTGAGCAGGATGCGCTTGTGGGCCGGTTTGGCTTCGGACATGGTGAGGTCCCTTGGAAAAACGCTGATTCTGTTCAACGTGTGATCACGCCGGCACGGTTGCCACTCTTCAAGCCCGGCATCGCGAAGACGAGGGCGAAGAATGCGGACCTGCGCTGAGGTTGATCGCTCAAGCTGCCGCCTTTGCAGCCGCAACCTGTGCGGCCACCTCGGCGGCAAAATCATCCACCTTCTTCTCGATGCCCTCGCCGACCACGTACAGGGTGAATCCCTTGACCGTGGTGCCCGAAGCCTTGAGCATCTGCTCAACCGTCTGCTTATCGTTCTTCACGAACGGCTGGTTGAACAGTGACACTTCCTTCAGGAATTTTTGCACACCGCCTTCGACGCGCTTGGCAACAATCTCCGCAGGCTGCGCTGGCTTGCCCGCCGCCTCTGCCGTCTTGCGGTCTTCATCGGCCTTGCCAACTGCGACTGCACGCTCCTTGTCGATCAGCTCCTGCGGTACGTCCGCACTGGTCAAAGCAACCGGCTTCATGGCAGCAATGTGCATGGCGGTATCCTTTGCTGGCGCCTCGGCTCCCTCGTACTCCACCACAACACCGATGCGGGTGCCGTGCAGATAGGTGGCCAACTGGGCGCCTGCTGCGAAACGCTTGAAGCGACGCACCGACATGTTCTCGCCGATTTTTCCGATCAGCCCCTTGCGCACATCTTCTAGCGTCGGGCCGAAGCCGTCCTGCTGGTACGGCAAGGCGCTGAGGGCGGCGACATCAGCTGGATCATTTTTTGCGATCAGCTCGGCAACAGCGCTCGCCATGGCGAGAAAGCTGTCGTTCTTCGTAACGAAATCAGTCTCACAGTTGATCTCCACCAACGAGCCGGTCGTGCCACCGATATAGCTGGCGACCACCCCCTCGGCTGTGATCCGTGATGCTGCCTTACCGGCCTTGTTACCAAGCTTAATGCGCAGCAGCTCTTCGGCCTTTTCCATGTCGCCATTGGCTTCTGTCAGGGCCTTCTTGCACTCCATCATGGGAGCATCGGTCTTTGCGCGCAATGCGCCCACCATACTTGCGGAAATCGCTGTCATTTTTCTATTCTCCGTATCTACTCAATGCGATGCGATGGCACGGCCACACCGGCTAAAAAAAAGGGGGCCGCGGCCCCTTTTCAGCGGCCGCGCAAATCACACTCAGGCGGAAACGTTTTCCTTGACTTCCACAAACTCGTCACCCTCGGCGCCAGCCGGCGCAGCCGCAGGAACTTGCTCATTGCCGGACTCCGAACGGCCTTCGATGATCGCGTCGGCAATGCCCTTGGCATACAAGGCAACTGCCTTCGAAGAGTCGTCGTTGCCCGGGATGACGTAGTTGATGCCTTCGGGCGAATGATTCGTATCGACCACACCCACCAGCGGAATACCGAGTTTGCGGGCTTCGGCCACGGCGATTTTGTGGAAACCGACGTCGATCACGAAGATCGCGTCTGGCAATGCTGCCATGTCCTGGATACCGCCGATATCGCGCTCGAGCTTGGCAATCTCGCGGGAGAAAGTCAGCTGTTCTTTCTTGCTCAGGGCGGCAAAGCTTCCGCTGTCCTGCTGGGCCTTCAGATCCTTCAGGCGCTTGATAGAGGTCTTGACCGTCTTGAAATTGGTCAACATGCTGCCGAGCCAACGCTGGTCGACGTAAGGAACGCCCGCACGCTGCGCTTCAGTCGCCAGAATCTCGCGCGCCTGGCGCTTCGTGCCGACCATCAGGACCGTGCCGCGGTTCGCGGTCAGTTGCTTGACGAATTTCTGAGCTTCCTGGAAAAGTGGTAGGGACTTTTCCAGATTGATGATGTGGATCTTGTTGCGATGGCCAAAGATGTACTGCGACATCTTGGGGTTCCAGAACCGGGTCTGGTGTCCGAAATGGACACCGGCTTCCAGCATTTCGCGCATGGTGGTCGACATGAAGATATTCTCCTAAGGTTGGGTCTAAAACCCGTTCGTGATCTCAGCTTGAGTCATCAAGCTGCGACACCTCGAATGAACGGTTCGCGATTTGTCTCGCGCATTTGGCTACCAGAGGACAGCGCTTGGCGAAACCTGACGATTCTAGCATTCAGATGCTTTTGCGTCCGGTCCGATCCAGCTGCCGGAGTGATCAGAGATCAAGATGAGATCTCCTGAATCCAGAATCCGTATTTGCTAGTATTTGAGAAGCGACTTC
>JBBSUX010000078.1:0-12914 GCA_038234045.1 Burkholderiales bacterium | reverse complement strand
GGCGCCGTACCGATGCTGAGTCTTGCGCAAAATCTTCTGCTGACGCGGCGCGATGCGGTCGGTGCCGGTGGTTGGATTCGGGTGGGCGCGCTGCAGGCGCAGGCGGCTTCGATCATCGAGCGATTCCGGGTGAAGGCGGGTGGACCAGCATCTGCCGCCCGTTCGCTCTCTGGCGGCAATCTGCAGAAATTCATCGTGGGGCGCGAGATCGATGCGAAGCCCCGGTTGCTCATCGTTTCGCAACCCACTTGGGGTGTGGACGTGGGTGCTGCGGCGCAGATCCGAGGCGAAATCCTGGCCTTGCGCGACGCTGGCTGCGCCGTATTGGTGGTGAGCGAAGAGCTCGATGAGCTGTTCGAACTTTGCGACCGCCTGCATGTGATGGCCAAGGGACGGATTTCGCCATCGCTGCAGCGCGCCGATGCCAGTGTGGCCCGAATCGGTCAGTGGATGAGCGGGCTGTGGGAAGGCGATAACTGTCCCGATCCATCAGCGAATCCGCAAGCCGCAACTTCATCAGAAAAAGGGCGGGACCATGCGCTTGAAGCTTGAACCGCGTCCGCAGGCGTCGCGCTGGTGGGTCTATGGATCGCCCTTGCTGGCCCTCGCGCTGACGGTGCTGATCGGAATGCTGTTGTTCAGCTTGCTTGGCAAGGATCCGCTGCGTGGTCTGGAGATCTTTTTCTGGGAGCCCATCAAAAGCACCTATGCCCTGGGTGAGCTCGCCGTCAAGGCCACACCCTTGTTGCTGATCGCGCTTGGCTTGGCGGTGTGCTTTCGCTCCAACATCTGGAACATCGGAGCTGAAGGGCAATACGTGCTGGGGGCCATTGCCGCTGGTGGTGTGGCGCTGCTTGCCAACAAAACGACCGGGCCGTGGATCGTGCCGGCGGTCCTGATCGCCGGCGTTGCAGGCGGCATGGCATGGGCAGCGCTGGTGGCGTTGCTGCGCGACCGTTTTAATGCCAGCGAGATTCTGGTGAGCCTGATGCTGGTGTATGTAGCGATCCTGCTGCTTGGTTATCTGGTGTACGGCCCGTGGAAAGACCCGATGGGCTACAACTTTCCCCAAACCCGCACCTTCGATGCGGTGACGCAGATCCCCAGGCTGATCAAGGGGTCGCGGGTGAGCATCGGCGCCGTAATTGCCATAGTAGGAGCAGCGGTGCTTTGGGTTTTCCTGTTTCGCACGCGGGCCGGATTTGCATTGAGCGTGGGCGGCCTCGCGCCGGCCGCAGCGCGGTATGCCGGTTTTTCTTCGCGTCGTGCGCTCTGGACAGCGCTGTTGATCTCGGGTGGCGCTGCCGGTCTGGCGGGTGCGCTGGAGGTAGCGGGGCCTGTCGGTCAGCTCAACCCGTACATCCCTGCCGGCTACGGATTCGCCGCGATCATCGTGGCGTTCGTCGGACGCCTGCATCCGGTCGGGATGGTGCTGTCGGCGCTTTTGATGAGCATGTTTTACATCGGCGGGGAGCTGGCGCAGTCACGGCTCGGCCTGCCGAAGTCGCTCACGGGAGTGTTCCAGGGCCTGTTGCTGTTCACCCTACTGGCTTGCGACACGTTGATCCTTTACCGAATCAGTTTTTCCCCCAGGCTGCCCGCACTGCGTGTCGGTTCGCCAACCCCCTCTCAGGGGGCGGCGCTGGCGGTCCGGCAAAGCCGGTCCCACGGCGCCCTCGACTGAAATACGTCTGACACTCGCCATGGATTCCTACGCACTGCTTTTTGCCTCCACGCTTTCTGCGGGGACGGTGCTGGCCATCGCCGCACTGGGCCTGCTCATCAACGAGAAAGCCGGCATCGTCAATCTGGGGGCCGAAGGCATGATGCTCTGTGCCGCCATTGCGGGCTACGCGACGGTCGTGTACACCGGCAGCCATTTGCTGGGGCTTTTGGCGGGCATGCTTGCTGGAGGAGCGCTGGCGGCCATCTTCGGTGTGCTGGTGATCTGGCTCAATACCAACCAGTACGCAACCGGGCTTGCATTGGCATTGTTCGGCAGCGGCTTTTCGGCATTCGTGGGAATCGGTTATGTACAGGCCAGGCTGCCGGAAAGTACGCATTACGCGATTCCGTATCTCGCCGATATCCCCGTGCTGGGCCCCGCGCTGTTCCGGCACCATCCGCTGGTGTATCTGACGGTGATATTTGCGGCAGCGCTGGTCTGGTTTCTATATCGCACCCGCGCCGGGCTGGTGCTGCGCTCGGTCGGGGAGTCGCCCGAGTCGGCTCACGCGCTGGGCTATCCGGTTCGGCGTATCCGCCTGGCCGCTGTTGTGGCGGGCGGTGCGCTCTGCGGGCTTGCTGGCGCCTATATCTCCACCGTTTACACGCCGCTATGGGTCGAAGGCATGGTGGCGGGTCGCGGCTGGATTGCGCTGGCGCTCACTACCTTTGCCACCTGGCGGCCGGCCCGTGTATTGCTGGGCGCCTATCTTTTTGGCGGTGTGACGATGTTGCAGTTCTATCTGCAAGGCAAGGGCGTGAATGTGTCGAGCCAATTGCTGAGCATGCTGCCCTATGTCAGTACCATCGTGGTGCTGGCGCTGATTTCGCGCAACCCGACGTGGATCCGCATCAACATGCCGGCGTCGCTCGGCAAGGCTTTTCACCCTTCCGCTTGAATGGCCCAGAGTGAAGACGGCTCCCGGCTGTTAACGCGACCATTTCTTGCCTATAGTTCCATCCCGTTGCCCATCCGAACCAAAACGAGAAAAGAGAACCCATGAATGAAATGACCAAACGTTCCCTGCTGCGTGCGGCAGCGCTCGGCACTGTTGCCGCTGCCGCCCTCGCTGGCTGCGGCAAGAAGGACGAGCCGGTTGCTGTAGCGCCTGCCGCGGTACCCGCACCCGCTTCTGCACCGGCGCCTGCCAAACCGGAGCCTTTAAAGATCGCGTTCGCCTATGTTGGCCCTGTGGGCGACGGTGGCTGGTCGTATGCGCAGGATCAAGGCCGCAAGGCGATCGATGCCGAATTCGGCGACAAGGTGAAGACCAGCTATGTGGAGAGTGTTCCCGAGTCGGCCGACGCCGAACGCGTGATACGCGACATGGTGGCGCAAGGCAACAAGCTGATCTTTGGAACCACCTTCGGCTACATGGACACGATGCTGAAAGTAGCGGCCGACAACCCCGATGTCAAGTTCGAGCATGCGACCGGCTACAAGTCTGCTCCCAACCTGCGCGCGTACGACAGCCGCACGTACCAGGGCGCCTACATGGCCGGCATCATCGCTGGCGCCATGACCAAGACCAACGTTTTGGGCTTTGTCGGTTCGGTGCCGATTCCGGAAGTGATCCGGAATATCGACAGTTTCACCATGGGCGCGCAGTCGGTGAATCCCAAGGTAACAACCAGGGTCGTGTGGGTCAACGAATGGTTCAGCCCGCCGAAGGAAACCGAAGCAGCGACCTCACTCATTAACGGCGGCGCGGATATTCTTTTCCAGAATACCGATTCGCCTGCAGTGCTGAAGACCGCCGAAGAAAAAGGCAAGCGCGCCTTCGGCTGGGATTCGGACATGAAGGCCTATGGGCCCAAGGCTCACCTCGCCTCCGCCGTCATCAACTGGGGACCGTATTACAAGAGCACTGTCAAAGAGGTGCTCGACGGCACCTGGAAGACGTCGCCCACCAAGATCTGGTGGGGTGTGAAGGAAGGCGCGATCGATCTGGTCTCCATCGCCGATGACGTGCCGGCCGATGCTAAAGCCAAGGTCGACAAGGTCAAGGCCGGCTTGAAGGATGGCACGTTTCATATCTGGGAAGGTCCGATCATGGACAACACCGGCAAGGAAGTGCTCGCCAAGGGTGCTGTGGCTGATGACCAGTTCCTGGGCGGTATCAAGTTCTACGTAAAGGGTGTCGAAGGCACCGTGCCTGGCAACTGAAGATTGGCAAAACTTGCAACAGCTATGACCGAAAGCGGTCGTCGCCATGCTTGTCAAAAAAAAGCCGCCCGGAAAGGTGGCTTTTTTTTGGGTGCGCCGTCAGAGGGCAACGCAATGAGTGATCAGTCGGTTTCTGCAAACCGCAAGCGGTTGCCGAATGGATCGATCACTTCCATGAGCTCGCCGCCCCAGGGTGCTGGCTCGACTCCCGGCCGCATGAAGCTGTACTCCTTTGCGGTGATTTCCGAGTGGTAGGCGCACAGCCCGGTGCACCGGACGAAGACGGTCGAACCCGGCGTGCAATCGCCGTGGTGTTCAGTGAGATGCAGGATGCAGCCGGCGCGCGATATCTGCAGATAGTGCGGCGCGTTCGCGTCGATGCGGTGCTGCCAGTCGAGTGTGAAGCCGAGGAAATCCCGGTAGAACGCAAGCGCCTGTCCCACATCGAAGATGCGCAGCAGCGGAATGGTCTGCGCTACGGCGAGCGTGGCGGAAGAACGCTTTTTTCTTGTGGGCTCCGCTGCGTTTGCCCTGGCTGCTTCCGGCTCCTCCCGCCGTGGGGTAGTGCGCGGTGCAGGCGCGATTGGCGCGATGGTGTGTTCCACGGCCGTCTCATCGGTCTGCAGCAGCCGGCGGTATACACAGAGCGCCGCGTATGCATCGTTGGCGGCGTAGCCCAGCTGCGCTTCCGTCAGATGGGCCTGTGCCCAGTTGGAGGTGCCGATCCTCTTGGATTTGGCAAACCGCTGGCCATAAAGCAGGGCGATGGCGGTTTTCACCCCTACCGATTTGCGATAGCCCTGGTGCCGAAAGACGGCATCCAGGTCGAGCAGGCAATGCACCTCTCCGCCCAGATTCTGGGCCATCTGTGCGCGGTCGTTCTCCAGACCAAAACCCACCTTCCGCACGCTCTTTTGCGCCATCAGCTGGCAGACTGCGTCGCGGCATGCGGGCGTGCGCAACTGGAACAGCCACCCCGCCTCGTCGGTGGCGAATTGCACCAGATGCGGTCCTTGCGACACCTCATCACGGAGGAACGTCGGTTTGGATTCGGTGTCGAAACCCAAGACAGGCTCTCGCAGCAGCAGGGGCAGGGCGATCCCGGCGGCAGCTTCGTCTGCCACCAGATGGATGCGATCCGTCGACAGTCCTTCAAACAGCGGCAGCTCGGCAATCTCCTCGCGGGTCGGCAGGGGCGGGTGGCGGGTCATGGGAAATTCTTGAGGGTGATCACGAGAGCGCAAGAATACGGCGTTGGCGGGCAAGCGGTACGCGCTGGTGATTGCGGGTTGCCGACATGCGTCGGTGCATCGGTTTGAAGGCAGCGGCATGCTAGCCTGCACCAATCGGTCCATCGTGATGCACGAAGGACCTCAAACCTGAAATGCCATGCCTCTCGAAGACTTCCTGCTCGACCGAATTCCTGCCGCCCGGCTGCCCGATCTGCTGCGCGCCATGCCCAAGGCAGAGCTGCACATCCACATCGAAGGTTCGCTCGAACCCGAACTGATTTTTGCGCTAGCACAGCGCAATCGCGTGGCCCTGCCTTACGCCGATGTCGAGGCGCTGCGCAGCGCCTATGCCTTCACTGATTTGCAGAGTTTCCTCGACATTTATTACGCCGGTGCCAGCGTGCTGCTACAACGCGAAGATTTCTTCGACATGGCGATGGCATATTTCGAACGTGCCGCAGCCGACAACGTGGTGCGGGCCGAGCTGTTTTTCGATCCGCAAACCCACACTGCACGCGGCGTCGCCATGGAAACCGTTATTGGCGGATTGCAGGACGCCTGCACCGCTGCTAAAGCGCGTTTCGGTATCGATGCAGCGCTGATTCTTTGTTTTTTGCGCCATCTGAGCGAAGAAGACGCCTTTGCCACGCTGGAGGCAGCAATGCCCTGGCGCGAAGCGTTCATTGGCGTTGGCCTCGATTCCAGCGAGCTGGGTCACCCTCCCGAGAAATTCGCCCGCGTGTTCGCGCGCTGCGGCGAGCTGGGCCTGCACCGCGTGGCCCACGCTGGCGAGGAGGGGCCGCCTGCCTATATCCGCAGTGCACTCGATGTGCTGCATGCCGAGCGAATCGACCATGGCGTGCAGGCAGTGCACGATGCGGAGCTGATGCAGCGCCTGGCACGGGAGCGGATTCCGCTCACCGTGTGCCCGCTTTCGAACCAGAAGCTTTGCGTGTTTCCGGATCTGGCAGCGCACAACCTGGGGGCCCTGCTGGATGCCGGCCTCATCGCCACCGTTAATTCGGATGACCCGGCCTACTTCGGCGGCTACATGAACGAGAACTTCCTGCAGGTGTTCGCGGCCACGGGCCTGACGGTGCGGCATGCCTACGCGTTGGGGTGCAACGCGTTCGAAGGCAGTTTTGCCGACGGTGCGGCCAAGGCCGCGTATCTCGATCGACTGGACCGGGTGTTCGCCGGCTTTGCGGAACCGGCGCCCCGGTTAAAAAACCTCGGGACGGAGTGAGCCGGGTGCACAAGTGATCGCGCGGACACGCACCAGGAGTCGGCCCCGCTTCGGATTCAGACGACCGAGCAACCCTTGGCAAAGCCCTCGGCGAGCGCATCGATCAAGCCCCTGACTGCCGGCACCAGGCCCCGTCGACTCGGAAAGACCGCGTGCGCGATGCCGTCTGCGCCGGCATGGTCCGCAAGGATCTCGGTCAGCGTGCCAGCGTCGAGCTCCGCCTGCACGACGTAGCGCGGCAGGTTGACGACGCCAACGCCGTCGAGCGCCGCGCGTCGCAACGTGTTGAAGTCGTCCACCATCAGGCGCGGGATGTGGTGCTTCACCAGCGTCTTTCCGGAAGGTGTGATGAACACCCAGCTGTGGCGGCCATTGATCCAGCCGAAACCCATGCTCGGAAACCTGTCCAGATCATCGGGGACGACGGGCTTTCCATGTTGCGCAATGAGAGCTCCGCTCGCCACGAGCGTTGCCCGGGCCTGGCCGAGTACCCGCACGACCAGGCCTGAATCCTCCAGCGGCGGTGATCGAACCCGCAAGGCGATGTCGAAGCCTTCCTCGATCACTTCGACCCGGCGGTTGGTGGCTTCTACCTGGATTTCGACGAGCGGGTGATCTGCCAGATAGCGCGACACGATCTCACCGACACCGTTTTGCAGCATCGCGACCGGGCAGGAAAGTCGCAGCAGACCTTGTGGCACAGCACGGGTGTGTTCGATCGTGTCCTGCGCGGCCTGGGCTTCTGCGATCAGCGCGACGCAGTGCTGGAGGTAGCGCTGGCCGATGTCGGTGACCGAGATGCGCCGGGTACTGCGTTGCAGCAGCCGCACGCCGAGCCGCTCTTCCAAGGCCTGCAATCTACGGCTCAGGCTCGATGTCTGGATGCCCATCGCCCGCGCTGCCGCGCTGAATCCTCCGTGTTCAACCACGCGTGCAAAAAACACCAGATCGTTGAGGTCATGGGCGCGCGAACCGGCGGCGGGCGAGGGGAGTGGGCGTTGCGCGACGGAAGGGCGAGGCGGAGACATGCGCGATTATTGCTGTGAAGGAATGATCAATGCCTTATACGGATATTTATCCGTCGATTGTTGCGAAATGCGATTTATTCATGCAAGCAACGCATGCCACAATTCCGCCAGTGATCGCACGCCGTGTCCCCGGTGTGCGATCACTGTTTTTTTATTCCTGAATCCGGGACCATGTAGAGGAACACCATGTTCAAAAACCTCGTGGCCGCGCTCGCGGCCGTTTGTTTTTCCGCGCTCGCTTGTGCAGCCGGGAATCCGGTAGCAGCGATATCGGCCAGGCCGACCACCGCTTCCGCCGAAACTCCAGCTCCTGCTGCGCCACCACTGAAAGTGGCATTCGTCTATGTAGCACCTATCGGCCCGACCGGCTGGGTGCATCAGCATGAGCTGGCTCGCCAGCAACTTCAGGCGGCTCTTGGTTCGCGGGTGAGCACTAGCTACGTGGCGGACGTTCCTGAAGGCGCGGACGCCGAGCGCGTGATCCGTGATCTGGCCCGCCAGGGCAACAAGCTGATCTTCACGCCGAGCTTCGGCTACATGGAACCCACGCTGAAAGTGGCGCGCGACTTTCCGGATGTGAAGTTCGAATCGATCACGGGCTACAAGACGGCTGCCAATGTCGCGGCCGCTAATGCCCGCTACTACGAAGGGCGCTATCTGGCCGGTATCGCTGCGGGTCGCATGACGCGCACCAATGTCGCCGGCTATGTGGCGGGTTTTCCGATTCCCGAAGTCCTGAGGGGAATCAATGCCTTCACGCTCGGGATGCGATCGGTCAATCCCAAGGCGATGGTGAAGGTAATCTGGCTCGACATCTGGTTTGATCCGCCGAAGGAGCGCGACGCCGCGATGACGCTTGTCAACCAGGGCGCCGATGTGCTCACCTTCCACAGTGCCTCCGATGCGGTGATGGTGGCGGCCGAGGAGCGTGGCGTCATGGCGGTGGCCTACCACTCCGACATGCGTGCGGTGGCGCCGCATGCGCAGATCGCCTCCATCCAGCATTTGTGGGGTGACTATGTGATTGGTCGTGCCCGGGCGGTGATCGATGGAACCTGGCAGCCCACGCGCACCTGGGGCGGCGTGAAGGACGGAATGATCCGGGTCGGAGATTTCGGGCCCAAGGTGCCGAAAGCTGTGCAGGATGAAGTGCTCTCCCGTGAGCGCGATATAGCGGGTGGCCGATTGCTGCCATTTCGCGCTGGCGCAGAGGCCGTGCGCGACAACACCGGCCAGGTGCGCATTCCCGCTGGAACGGCTCTGGATGATGAGCAACTGCAGAAGATGGATTGGCTGGTAGAGGGCGCGCAGGGGCGGCCATAGCTGGACGCACCGCGTTCGTGCTGCTGGGGTTTGCGCATGACTGCCATTCCTCGGGCCATATGTCACTGACACCGCGCATTGCTAAGCTCACCGCATGCGAGCCACAAAAGCCTACCGCGCAGCGATCCTGCGCTTTGCCGAAGACTACGTCGCCGGCCGGCCGCCACGTGCCGTGTACGAAGAAGACGGACTGCTCGTCGTCGGTCCGGGTCCAAACGGCCATGAAACGATATTGGCTGTCGGCGCCCATTCGGCACTGCGCTCTAGCTGGCCCAGCGACATGGAGGTCGAACATCTGCCGGGCCGCATTCTGGCGCCCGGATTTGTGGACATGCATATCCACTTCCCGCAAACCGATGTGATCGGCTCGCCCGCTGACGGCTTGCTGTCCTGGCTCGAGAACTACACGTTTCCGCATGAGGCGCGCTTTGCCGATCCGGTTCATGGCGCAGAACTGGCGCGTTTCTTTCTGGACGAACTGCTGAGAAATGGTGTGACCACCGCGTTGGCGTTCGCGACATCGCATCCTGCATCGGTCGATGCGCTCTGCACCGAAGCGGCGCAGCGCGATTTGCGCATCATCACCGGCAAGGTGCTGCAAGATCGGCATTCGCCCGACGGCGTGCGCGACGCCACCGAGCAGAGCTTGCTGGACACCGAAGCGCTGATCCAGCGCTGGCATGGCGTCGGCCGTCTTGGCTATGCCATCACGCCGCGCTTTGCGCCCACCAGCTCGCCTGAGCAATTGCGCGGCGCTGGCGAGCTGGCCGCGCGTTTTCCGGACGTATGGATCCAGTCGCATGTGGCGGAGAACCTGGCCGAGGTGCAATGGGCGCGTGAGTTGTTTCCCGATTCGCGCAGCTACCTCGCCACCTACGACGATTTCGGTCTCATGCGAAAGCGCGCGGTGTATGCGCACTGCATCCATTTTGACGATGAAGACCGCGCCTTGATGCGCGATACGCAAACCGTGGCAGCGGTGAGCCCCACGAGCAATCTGTTCTTGGGCAGCGGTTTTTTCGACTATGCCGGCGCTGACCGTGTCGGATTTGGCTACGGTCTCGCCAGCGATGTGGGCGGCGGCACCAGCTTCAGCCCGTTTCGCACCATGCTCGCCGCCTACTATGTGGGGCGCGAGGGGCAGACCAAGCCGGGCCTGAGCCTTTCACCCCAGGCGCTTTGGTGGCAGCACACTGCAGGCGCGGCGGCGGCGCTCGATCTGCGCGGCGTGATCGGCAATCTGCAACCGGGATGCGAGGCCGATTTCATCGTGCTCGATCCCGCTGCGACGCCGCTTCTGGCGCGCAAGACCGCTCAGGCTGCGTCGCTGGACGAACTGCTTTTCTCGATGATCGTGCTGGGCGATGATCGGCTCGTGCAGAGAACCGTGACGGCGCGCAGTTGCTCGATGCCAAGCCGAGAGTTGTCGGCTGAAATCATCAATGAAATAGGTCTCTAGCGCATATTCTGAAAGCGCAATCAGCAATCATTTTGGTAGTATCCGGCGGCGTTTGAATGCGACAATCGCAGCCCCACCGCACCCGAATGACCGCCGCTGGCGGAGCAAGCCCATGAGCATCAAGAGCGACCGCTGGATCCGCCGCATGGCCGAGCAGCACGGCATGATCGAACCTTTCGAGCCTGGTCAGGTTCGTCAGACGCAGGATGGTCACAAGATCATCAGCTACGGCACATCCAGCTACGGCTACGACATCCGCTGCGCACCCGAATTCAAGGTCTTCACCAACATCCACAGCACCGTGGTGGATCCGAAGAATTTCGACGAGAAAAGCTTCGTCGACATGCATGGGGATTACTGCATCATTCCGCCCAACAGCTTCGCGTTGGCCCGCACGCTGGAGTACTTTCGCATTCCGCGCAATGTACTTACCATCTGCCTCGGCAAGAGTACTTATGCCCGCTGCGGAATCATCGTCAATGTGACTCCATTCGAGCCGGAATGGGAAGGTTACGTGACCCTCGAGTTCTCCAACACCACGCCGCTGCCCGCCAAGATCTACGCAGGTGAAGGCTGTGCACAGGTGCTCTTTTTCGAGAGTGACGAAGTCTGCGAGACCAGCTATCGGGATCGCGGCGGCAAGTACCAGGGCCAAGTCGGGGTCACCTTGCCTCGAGCCTGAAAGACCCGTCAATAAACACAAGGTGTTTGTCCTACATGTCAACAGGAAATTCACGGGATTAGTACCGCGTGTTACATTTTTAAGCTGAGCCTCATCGCAGTTTCCTCCTCGTTGCGCCTTCAGCTTCCCATGACTTTCCACTCGCGATTAATTCGGTTTTTCGACGCACCCATGGCCATCGTGCTGGGCAGCGTCTGTGCCGTCCTGGTCGTCCTTCATCTGGTCACCAGCGGATGGGCGACAGCCGAGATACAGCAGCAAGACATTCGCTACGACACGCTGCACCGGCAGCGCGCTGCTGTCGCCCATTGCCTGGGCGAAAAAGGCCGCGAGGCCTATGCGGCGTGTGTGGGGCGCCAGCTGGGCGACAAACGGGCAGGCAACCCCGATGTCACGACTGTAGCGATGCGGGACCGCTCGCTGATAGCCGGCAGCGCAGATGCGAATGTCAACGGCAGGACCGTTTACCGTTAGTTCTCAGTCGGCCCGATTGGCGCTTGTTGATGCAGCGCATCAGCGGCCTGAAGAGTAGCTTGGGCCGGCATATCAAAGTGGGTCTCAAACAGTTGCTTGCCCGGACCAGCTTCCCGGGGCCTTACCATCCGTTGCCCGCGGCTCATGCCGCTACAGGAGACACGCATGCGCTGGGAAGGTAACGAACAATCAGACAACGTGGAAGACCGCCGCGACGGAGGCGGCGGTGGCGGTGGATTTCCAATCGGCGGCCGTGGAATCGGCATCGGCACCATCGCTGTCGCGTTGATAGCGGGGTGGATTTTCGGTATCAACCCCCTGACCATGCTGGGCTTGCTCAACGGGGGAGGGCAGTCTGCGCCACAAGTACAGCAGCAGGGACCGGCCCATGCTCCGCCTGCGAACGATCGCCAGGCGGCTTTCGTATCGACCATCCTGCGCAATACCGAAGTGGTGTGGGGCCAGATATTCCAGCAAGGCGGAGCGACCTACCATCCGCCGCGCCTGGTGCTGTTTCGCGGTGCCACGCCCACTGCCTGCGGTACCGGCCAGACGGCGATGGGGCCGTTTTACTGCCCGGGTGACCAAAAGGTCTACATCGATCTGGCGTTCTTCGATACGTTGAAGAGCAAGCTCGGCGCTCCGGGTGAGTTCGCACAAGCCTATGTGATTGCGCATGAGGTGGGTCATCATGTTCAGGACGAGCTCGGCATCACGGCCAAGGTCGATGCCTTGCGCGGTCGTGAGAGCAAAGCGCAGGCTAACGCCACCAGCGTGCGCGTGGAATTGCAGGCAGATTGCTTTGCCGGCCTCTGGGCGCAGCATTCGGATCAGTCGAAACATTGGCTCGAGCCCGGCGATATCGCGTCGGCCATGCATGCGGCCGAGCAGATCGGCGACGACACCTTGCAGCGTTCTGCTGGCCGCGCGATAGTGCCAGACAGCTTTACCCACGGCACCAGCGCACAGCGGCAGCGCTGGTTCAACAACGGTTACCAGAAGGGGACCGTGAAGTCCTGTGACACCTTCTCCGCGCGGACGCTTTGAGCGGCGTTACAGGCGTCCGCACCGCGCCTGTCACAGGGGTTGTGGCCCAAGGTGCGACAATAGAAAGCTTGATGACAACATCCTTTTCCCACCTCGCGCTGGCTGAACCTCTCGCCCGCGCCGTAGCCGACATGGGCTACGAAAACATGACGCCGATCCAGGCGCAGGCAATCCCCGTCGTGCTTCAGGGCCGCGACGTGATGGGCGCGGCGCAAACCGGAACCGGCAAGACAGCAGCCTTTTCGCTGCCGTTGTTGCAGAAGATGCTGCGGCACGAGAACGCCTCGACCTCTCCCGCCCGGCATCCTGTGCGCGCGCTGGTGCTGTTGCCCACGCGTGAGCTCGCAGACCAGGTTGCGCAGCAGATCAAGCTGTATGCAGAGCACACCCAGTTGCGCTGCGCGGTGGTGTTCGGCGGTATGGACATGAAGCCGCAAACCGCCGAGCTAAAAAAAGGCGTGGAGGTGCTGGTGGCCACACCCGGCCGACTGCTCGACCATATCGAAGCCAAGAACGCGGTGCTGAACCAGG
>JBBSUX010000077.1:0-13055 GCA_038234045.1 Burkholderiales bacterium | reverse complement strand
TTTTGGTCGGGGTGAGAGG
Organism: Burkholderiales bacterium; assembly: GCA_038234045.1. Lineage (GTDB taxonomy): Bacteria > Pseudomonadota > Gammaproteobacteria > Burkholderiales > Burkholderiaceae_C > JBBSUX01. Next base: position 13,036 of record JBBSUX010000077.1, on the reverse strand, counting down.
ATTCGAACCTCCGGCCTCTACGTCCCGAACGTAGCGCTCTACCAGGCTAAGCTACACCCCGATGGCTCAACAATGAGCGGATCTGTAAGCAGAAGCATTGCGCTTCAAGACCGCCGCGTGAGGAGCTGAGCCGCTAATTCTAGCAAGAATTCCTTGTATGAGTTTTCAGGAATTTGGCGTAACGCATCGATCGCCTGCTGCGCTTCCGAAGCCGCAGCTTGGTGGGTGCGCTCGAGTGCGCCGGTCTCCCGGACGATCTCGATGACATCGCGCAGATCCGCCGGATCGGCAGCACCGGTGCGAATCGCTTCACGGATGCGAGCCGCTTGTTGCTCGGAGCCGCGCTGCATTGCGATGATGAGGGGAAGGGTTGCCTTGCCTTCGCGCAAGTCGTCGCCCAGGTTCTTGCCGAGTTGTTCGGGGTCGCCCTCGTAATCGAGGATGTCATCCACCACCTGAAAGGCGGTGCCGAGGTAGCGGCCGTAGGCGGCGCATGCCTCCTCCACGGCTGGCTCAGCCTGCGCGATCACCGCTGCCAAGCGCGCGCTCGCTTCAAAAAGCTTGGCTGTCTTCGATCGTATGACCTGAAGGTAGGCGGCCTCGTCGATGTCGGCGTCGTGCATGTTCATCAATTGCAGCACTTCGCCCTCGGCAATCACGTTCGTCGCGTCGGCAAGGATGCGCATGATGCGCATTTCGCCAGTGTCCACCATCATCTGAAAAGCGCGGGAATAGAGGAAGTCACCAACGAGCACGCTTGCCGGATTTCCGAACACCTCATTGGCGGTAGAGCGTCCGCGGCGCAGCGTCGATTCGTCCACGACGTCGTCGTGCAGGAGGGTGGCAGTATGGATAAATTCAACAACCGCCGCCATTTCAAAACGGACGGGCTTCTTGCAGGAAAGAGCTCCGCACAGCAGCAGAAGCAACGCCGGACGCAATCGTTTGCCGCCCGCTGAGATGATGTACCGCGCTACTTCGCCGACCATCGCGACTCCGCTCGCGAGCCTTTGCGCAATTACCGCGTCGACCGCAAGCATGTCCTGCGCTATGAGGGGGATGGCGCCGGGCGCTACGGGGGCTTGGGTCACTGGACAGGCGTGCGCAGAAAGGATGCGCGGCGAAGGATGCGCGGCGAAATCGCCGAAGCGGATTATAGGAAGGCATCTACCTATGCGGCGGCCTCCCGGATCGACTGGGGTAGGCTGAAATCGTTCGCGGGCTATAATGTCGGGCTCTGCGGAAATCCGTCCGCAGATACTCCACTCTTAGCAAAGAGTCACGAGAGGTTCACATGTACGCGGTCATAAAAACCGGAGGCAAACAGTATCGTGTTGCCACCGGCGAAAAAATTAAAGTAGAACAGATTGCTGCGGACGTAGGCCAGGAGATCGTGATCGACCAGGTTCTCGCAGTCGGAAACGGCGCAGAACTCAAGGTCGGCGCACCCCTGGTGTCCGGCGCCACCGTCACGGCGACAGTCGTGTCACACGGCAAGCACGACAAAGTGCACATCTTCAAGATGCGCCGTCGCAAGCACTACCAGAAACGTCAAGGCCATCGCCAGCAGTTCACCGAACTGCAAATTGGTGCGATCGCCGGTTAAGGAGCAGACACCATGGCACAGAAAAAAGGCGGCGGCTCAACGCGAAACGGGCGCGATTCCAAGCCCAAGATGCTCGGCGTGAAGGCTTTTGGTGGCGAAATGGTCACTGCAGGTTCGATCATCGTGCGCCAACGTGGCACGCGCTTTCATCCCGGCGTCAACGCTGGCTTGGGCAAGGATCACACCATCTTCGCTTTGGTCGATGGCCACGTGACCTTTGGCTTTAAGGGCGCACTGAACAAGCAGACGGTGAGCATCACGCCCGCTGTCTGACAAGTAAGCCTTCGGGCTCGCGTTCTTGGCTCATGCAGAAAGCCCCGCTGGTCGGGGCTTTCTGTTTTTGAGCGCATGCGGTGAGTGCGCGGTTTTTACCGGCGCACATTGGCTGGCGGGAACATCCCGTCCGCGTTGAAATTCGAAGTTTTTCATTACCTGGGCCCCGACCATGAAATTTGTCGACGAAGCTTTCATCGATGTCGCGGCAGGTGACGGTGGCAATGGCTGCGTATCTTTCCGCCACGAAAAATACAAGGAATTCGGAGGGCCCAACGGCGGGGATGGTGGGCGTGGTGGCCATGTCTTTGCAGTCGCCGATTCGAACCTGAACACACTCGTCGATTTCCGATATGCCAGGCATCACGACGCCAAACGCGGACAGCACGGGATGGGCTCGGACATGTTCGGCGCTGCGGGCGAGGACGTCACACTCAAGATGCCGGTCGGCACCATCATTACCGATGCCGAAACAGGCGAAGTACTGTTCGAGCTGCTGGTGCCGGGCGAGGTGATCACGATCGCCAAGGGTGGCGATGGCGGCTTTGGCAACATGCGGTTCAAGAGCGCCATCAATCGCGCCCCGCGGCAGAAAACGCCGGGATGGCCGGGCGAGGCCAGGAAGCTGAAGCTTGAGCTGAAGGTTCTGGCGGATGTCGGCCTCCTTGGCATGCCCAATGCGGGCAAATCAACCTTCATTTCGGCTATCTCCAATGCGCGCCCACGTATTGCGGACTATCCGTTCACCACATTGCATCCGAATCTGGGTGTTGTGCGCGTCGGGCCGGAGCAGAGCTTCGTGGTCGCTGACCTGCCGGGGTTGATCGAGGGGGCTGCGGAGGGCGCCGGTCTTGGGCACCTCTTCCTGCGTCACCTGCAACGAACGCGCCTGCTGCTGCATGTGGTCGATATGGCACCTTTCGACGAAAGTGTGGACCCTGTGGTCCAGGCCCGGGCCATCATCGGCGAGTTAAAGAAATACGACGCGGGTCTGCACGGGAAACCGCGCTGGCTGGTGCTCAACAAGCTGGATATGGTGCCTACTGAGGAGCGCGAAAAGCGGGTAAAGGAATTCGTGCGACGTTTGCGCTGGAAAGGCCCGGTGTTCGAGATTTCTGCCCTGACGCGCGAAGGTTGCGAAGTTTTGGTTCAACAGATCTATCGGCACGTGAAGGAGCAGCAGATTGCTGCGGAGCCACCGGTAGAGCAGGATCCGCGCTTCCCGTTGGCGCCGGCCGAACCCGGAAATCCTTGACCACGGTGCCGAATATTACTATAAAAATAATAGCTGATTGCGCTTTACGGTAATGCGCTACAGGCCAAAATGACTCTCAATATTGCTTCACAGGAAGTGCGCAGTGCGCGGCGCATCGTGGTCAAGGTTGGATCGAGCCTCGTGACCAATGAGGGCAGGGGGCTCGACGCTGCCGCCATCGGCGATTGGTGCCGGCAGCTCGCTGCACTGGTCGCCGGTGGTGCGGGCGCTCCGCGGCGCGAGGTGATCATGGTCTCCAGCGGTGCCATCGCCGAAGGCATGAAGCGGCTCGGCTGGAGCACTCGTCCGCAGGCCATTCATCAGCTCCAGGCTGCGGCGGCGGTCGGCCAGATGGGCCTGGCGCAAATGTATGAAACGCAGCTTCGCAGTCATGGCGTGGGCAGTGCGCAGGTGCTGCTGACCCACGCCGATCTAGCGGATCGGGAGCGTTACCTCAATGCTCGTTCCACCCTGCTGACATTGCTGGGCCTTGGCGTGGTCCCGGTCATCAATGAGAACGATACGGTCGTCAACGACGAGATCAAGTTCGGCGACAACGACACGCTCGGAGCGCTCGTCGCGAATCTGGTAGAGGCCGACCTGCTGGTGATCCTCACGGATCAGAAAGGCCTTTTCACCGCCGACCCGCGCAGCAACCCCTCTGCGCAATTCGTGCACCGGGCGCGAGCGGGCGACCCGGCGCTTGAGGCAATGGCGGGTGGCGCCGGCAGTGCCATCGGACGGGGTGGCATGCTGACGAAGATTCTGGCGGCGCGACGTGCAGCCGGATCAGGCGCCTCGACCGTCATTGCATGGGGGCGCGAACCAGACGCGCTGCTGCGCCTGATGCAAGGGGAGGCGATCGGCACGCTGCTGGTTGCGCCTACGCAAAAGCAGCAGGCGCGCAAGCAGTGGATCGCTGATCATTTGCAGATGCGTGGCGCTGTCACCATCGATCCGGGCGCAGTGCGCAAACTGCACGATGAAGGCAAAAGCTTGCTCCCCATCGGAATGACCGCAGTCAGCGGCGATTTCTCGCGCGGGGAAGTTATCGCTATTCGGGACGGGCAGGGCGCCGAGATCGCTCGCGGGCTTGCCAACTATGCGAGTGCCGAAGCCCGGCTGCTGTGCGGCCGCGCATCGTCGGACATCGCTGCGACGCTCGGCTACTCCGCAGAGCCCGAGATGGTGCATCGCGGAAACCTCGTGCTCACCAACCGGCCAGACTGAACTTCAGGATCGTTCGATCCCACTGTCTAACGATGCTTGTCGGCGGCTGGCAACAGTCCCCGGCCCCGTCACGGCGAGCGGTAATTGATCGATCCCCGCATGTCTTTGAGGATTTGCGCTGTGCTCGTATTCGACGATGCCTCGCGGCAAGCACCCGCCTGTGCAATCCGCAAGGCGTAGCGCGAGGCGCTGTCGCTACTGAGCGGCACCCATTCCGGATTTGCCACCGGCCGCCAGTCGCCTTCGGGGTAGTGCCGGGCGTAGAGTTTGTATTCGCCGGTCACGCAGCGGATAGCAGCATAGTTGGCTGATACGGCCGAACCGATCGTGCTGCGCATCACAGCGACATAGCGAACGACGCCGTCGGGCCCGAGCTTGATTGTGTCCGGATCAATGCCCAGGCGGATCGAGGTAATGGCTGGCATCTCGATGTCGATCAGATGATCCATGCTGAAGACTGGTGGCGGCGGAGCCTGGATTTCAGGATAGCCATCCACTGGGGCGTCTGTCAAAAAGGCCGCCTGCGCCGTGTTGCCAACCGCGATAAACGATGCCGCAGCGAATGCCAGACGGAAAAATTTCTGGAACTGGCGAGAACATCCTGCTGGACAGTAAACCGGACTCTGGGGAGCCTGCAGAGGAGGAAACTTCATTTCAGCGATGCGGCGTTGCATGTGGTGGACCGATCAGGGCATTGGCGGCTGCCGCAGGATCCGGCTCGAACACGGCACCCGGCGGTAACTCAAAAGAGGAGGACAGCAGCATTTGATGCGGCGCCGCATGATGTTCGTCGCGCCCCGGCCGCATGCTGCTGCGCAAATAGCGGTTGCGCTGGGGGTCATGGCGCGGAAGAAATCGCGCCAGTTCTGTCAGTGCCATCTCGTAGACACCGCGCTTGAATTCCACCACGACATCAAGCGGCACCCAGTATTCGTTCCAGCGCCAGGCGTCGAACTCGGGATGATCGGTCGCACGAAGGTTCAGATCCCAATCGTGACCGGTGAGCTGAAGCAAATACCAGATCTGTTTCTGGCCTTTGTAGTGACCTCTTGCGTCGCGCCGGATGAACCGATCGGGCACCTCGTAGCGCAACCAGTCTCGCGTGCGGGCAACAATGCGGACGTGCAAAGGCTGAAGCCCCACCTCCTCATGCAGCTCGCGGTACATCGCCTGCTCGGGCGTCTCGCCGCGGTCTATGCCGCCTTGCGGGAACTGCCAGCTGTGCGTCCGGATGCGTTTGCCCCAGAACACCTGGTTTTTCTGGTTGAGCAGGACGATGCCGACGTTGGGCCTGAACCCATCCCTGTCGAGCATAATCAAACCCCGAATTTTGAATTGAACTCATTATGCACGGCACCTAGCGCGCAATGACGGTTCAGATGTAGGGAGCGCGTCATGCCAGCCGTCGGCGGCGCGCGACCGACGCGGTATCGTAGTGCGCAGCGCGCCCTCGATCAAAGGCGGTATGCCTGCATGAAGAAGCAGCATGCCGCACCCAGCGGCTAGCCGCTCTTATTTCCCTTCTACCGACACGATGCGAGCCTCCCGTTTTTTCGTCTCCACTCTCAAGGAAGCCCCGGCGGACGCCGAAGTGGCAAGCCACCGGCTGATGCTGCGAGCCGGGCTGATCCGCAAGCTCGGTGCTGGCATTTACACCTACATGCCCATGGGTCTGCGGGTGATCCGCAAGGTCGAGGGTATCGTGCGTGAGGAAATGAACCGCGCGGGCGCGGTCGAGCTCACGATGCCGGTGGTGCAGCCGGCTGAGCTCTGGCAGGAAACCGGCCGCTTCGAAAAGATGGGACCAGAGTTGCTCCGCATCAAGGACCGACACGAGCGCGACTTCGTCATTCAGCCGACCAGCGAAGAAGTGGTCACCGACATTGCGCGCCAAGAGCTGCGCAGCTACAAGCAGCTGCCAAAGAATTTCTACCAGATCCAGACCAAGTTTCGCGACGAGCGCCGCCCGCGCTTCGGTCTGATGCGCGGCCGCGAATTCACCATGAAGGACGCCTACAGCTTCGATCGCAGCCGCGAAGCAGCGCAGACCAGCTACGAGGTGATGAAGGACGCGTACCGCCGCATCTTCGACCGCTTCGGTCTGCGCTACCGCGCTGTGGCGGCCGATAGTGGCGCCATCGGCGGCGACCTGAGTCAGGAGTTTCAGGTGATTGCCGCGACTGGCGAAGACGCGATCGTCTATTGCCCGCAAAGCGATTACGCCGCGAATATGGAAAAGGCCGAGGCGCTGGCCGCAGCAGCGGAGCGCGCAGCACCAGTTAAGGCCATGGAAAAGACCGCCACACCCGGAAAAAGCACATGTCTCGATGTCGCTGCGTTGCTGGGCGTGCCGCTTTCCACCACTGTCAAGTCGCTGGTGCTGGCGACTGAGCCGCTCGACGAGAAGGGCAATGGGCTGGCGCCTCAGATCTGGCTGTTGCTGCTGCGAGGTGACCACGACATGAATGAAGTCAAGGTCGGCAAGCTGCCGGGTTTCGAGCAGGGCTACCGCTTCGCCACGCCGGCGGAGATCGACTTGCACTTCGGGTGTCGGCCGGGTTACCTCGGTCCGCTCGGGCTGAAGCAGCCGGTTCGGACCGTGGCGGACCGCGATGTTGCCATCATGGCCGACTGGATCTGCGGCGCGAACGAAGCTGACTTTCACCTCACCGGGGTCAACTGGAGCCGCGACCTGCCGGAACCCGATCTGATCGCCGACATCCGCAACGTGGTCGAGGGGGATGCATCTCCGGACGGCAAGGGCCAACTCGCCATCGAGCGTGGCATCGAGGTTGGCCATGTGTTCTACCTCGGCACCAAATACAGCCGCGCAATGGCTGCCACCTTTCTGGACGAAAACGGCAAGCCGCAGCATTTCGAGATGGGCTGCTACGGCATCGGCATCACGCGCCTGCCCGCTGCGGCGATCGAGCAGAACCACGACGAGCGCGGCATCGTCTGGCCTGACGCAATCGCGCCGTTCACGCTGGTCATCTGCCCGATCGGCATGGACCGCAGTGAGACTGTGCGCGCTGCTGCTGAGCAGCTGTATGCCGACTGCGAAGCGGCCGGCATCGACGTGCTGCTGGACGACCGCGGCGAGCGACCGGGCGCCATGTTCGCCGATTGGGAGCTGATCGGCGTGCCGCATCGGGTGGTACTTTCGGAGCGCGGCCTGAAGACCTCCGAAGTCGAATACCAGCAGCGTCGCGACACCGAAGCTACGAAACTTCCGCTCGCCGAGGTGCTGCAACATCTGCAAGGGCGCCTGGCTGCATGACAGGTGGCGTGGCGTTCCAGCAGGAGGTGAATCGAAAGGCAGTTTCTACACGTAGAAATGTGCTTTTGCGTTTATCCTGCCTTGGCATTCCGCTCTCATTTTCGCAGAGTGCGAAAGCCGGTTCGCAAATCGAGGAGCCGTTGGCCGACGCCGTTCGGTCGGCGCTTACTTCGGCTATTGCGCAAGGTGGTCCTCCTGAACCCGAGTTTCGGGACACTGCCTCGCGCATGGTTTACCTGCGCTGGCTTGGCACCATGGCGCAGCGCCTGCACAAGAAGCTGCCAGACCGAACGCTTCGTGTGGATTTCCTGCGCACCCTCTGGTACGAAACGCATCGCGCCGGGCTCGAGCCGTCACTGGTGCTCGGCCTGGTGCAGGTCGAGAGCAATTTCCGCAAGTACGCCATTTCGAGCGTGGGCGCGCGCGGATACATGCAGGTGATGCCATTCTGGGTGCGCACCATCGGCGACGGCAATGTGAGCCATCTGTTCCACATGCAGACCAACCTGCGATTCGGCTGCGTGATCCTGCGCCATTACCTTGATCGCGAAAAAGGCGATCTGTATATGGCGCTCGGACGCTACAACGGCAGCCGGGGCCGGGCGCCTTACCCGAACGCCGTGTTTGCGGCACAACGCGCCTGGCATTTCACCGACGATCCGAGCTGACCCGTCCAGTCAGATAAGGCCAGTCCGACCCGGATTCTGCGCAATCAAACGGCGAAGGGCGCCGGTCGTCGGCGTCAAAGTCTGCTTGTCGCATTCAGACGCCGCCGTGCGGGTGTGTCGGATCGATCCACAGCACGGTTTGCGGCGCTTCTACCGGTTCGATATCGATGTTGATCGCCACCGCCTCACCGTCGCTGCGACACAGCACGCAACACAGGGGTTCGGTGGCGCTGGCGTTGATTTCCTGATGCGGCACGTAAGGCGGTACATAAATGAAATCTCCCGGCCCGGCCTCGCCCGTGAACTGGAGCTGATCGCCCCAGCGCATCCGGGCACGACCACTCACCACGTAAATCACCGATTCGAGCGGTCCGTGATGGTGGGCGCCGGTCTTGGCGTCAGGATGGATGGTGACGGTGCCGGCCCACAATTTCTGCGCTCCCACGCGGGCGAAATTGATCGCAGCCGAACGCTCCATGCCGGGCGTTTGCGCGGTGTTGGCGTCTAGCTGATTGCCTGGGACCACACGCACGCCGTCGTGTTTCCATGCATCCGGTGACGCAGGCACATCGTCGCCGTCGCCGTGCCCATGGCCGCGGTCGTGATCGTCATGGGTCATTGGTGGCCTCCTGCTTTGACGCTCAGCTGTGCTCGCCAGCCAGCACCTTTTGCAGTTCACCCGACTCGTACATCTCCATCATGATGTCCGAGCCACCGACGAATTCGCCCTTGACATAGAGCTGGGGAATGGTGGGCCACTGGCTGTATTCCTTGATCCCCTGGCGGATGCCTTCGTCTTCCAGTACGTTGACGGTGGTGATGGCTTTGGGCTCGACGCCGCAGGCCTTGAGCACCTGAATCGCACGGCCGGAAAAGCCGCACATCGGAAAGCTGGCGTTGCCCTTCATGAAGAGCAGCACGTCGCTGCCTTTGACAAGGGTGTCGATGCGTTCTTGAGCGTCGTTCATCGAAATATCTCCTGATTGAAAAAGCAGTAAGGGCAACCGGTGCAAAACCAGGTTGCAGGGTCAACCGAATGGACCTGTAGATACGCAATTATCCGGGCGCATTCCATTGGCCGCCGGAGCAGCGCTCTATACCCGCCAGATCACGCCGGCTGCCCACGTCGGTAAAGCCCGCGTCCAGCAGCAGGCGGCGCACGTGTGGCGCCTGATCGTGGCCGTGTTCGAGCAACAGCCAACCACCGGCGTTCAGGTGTGCGCCCGCATCGGCGACGATGCGCCGCAGATCGTCCAGACCTTGCGGACCGGAGGTGAGCGCTTGGGTGGGCTCGTGCGTCAGCGCGGCCAGATGCGGATCGCCCTCTGCTACATACGGCGGGTTCGACAGGATCAGGTCGCGGCGGCCGACCATGCCTTCAAACCAGTCAGCACGCCGGAACCAAACCGGCAGCGACAGGCGCCGAGCATTGGCCTGCGCCACTGCCAGCGCATCGGCGCTGGCATCGACCGCCTCTACGCAGGCATCGTGGCGGGCATGCTGCACCGCCAGTGCGATGGCGCCACTGCCGGTGCCCAGGTCGAGCACGGAGGGAGCCTCGAGCCCCAGAAGCACTTCGATACCCCAGCTGACCAGCGTCTCGGTGTCGGGCCGCGGAACCAGCACGCGGGCATCCACCTGCAGTTCTATCCCGAAAAATTCCTTCTGGCCAGTGAGGTAGGCAACCGGCTCGCCTGCACGCCGACGCAGGCACAGGGCCTCGAACCGGGCAGCGGCTTCGGGGAGAAGCGGATCGGTATCGTGTGCCAGCAACCACGCACGGTCGTCTTGCGAGCGCCCGAGCGCCTGCAGCAGCAGCAGTTGCGCGTCGAGCCGAGCGAGCCCCAAGCCGCGCGTGGCACGACCGAGCTCGTCTGCCAGGGTGACGACAGTTGCCGCTGGTGCAGCCATCAGTTCAACCACGGCAAGCCTCTTTTACTATAAATAGTATTGCTGATAGCGCTTTTACATAAAGCGCTTGAGGCATATTTCATGCGTGATATCTCCCGGGGTTGGCTGGATGCCATGGTCACGCGCCGCTCTCAAGTTCAGCCAGTTGCTCAGCTTCGCGGGCTTGCTGCAGCGCGTCGAGCACTTCGTCGAGGTCACCTTCGATGATCTGCAGCAGCTTGTACAGCGTCAGGTTGATGCGGTGATCGGTCAGTCGTCCCTGGGGAAAATTGTAGGTCCGGATACGGTCGCTGCGGTCGCCGCTGCCAATGAGGCCCTTGCGCTCGGCTGCGTCCCTGGCGGCGCGTTCGCTCCGGTCTTTTTCCTGGATGCGCGCGGAGAGCACCTGCAAGGCCTTGGCCTTGTTGCGATGCTGGCTGCGGTCGTCCTGGCATTCGGCGACGATACCCGTCGGGATGTGCGTGATCCGGACCGCTGAATCGGTCTTGTTGATGTGCTGGCCGCCGGCGCCGCTTGCGCGGTAGGTGTCGATCCGCAGGTCCGCCGGGTTGATCTGCACAGCCTGAGCCTCGTCGGGCTCGGCCAGGACCGCCACGGTGCAGGCGCTGGTATGGATGCGCCCTTGGGTTTCGGTAACGGGCACACGCTGCACGCGATGGCCGCCCGATTCAAAGCGCAACCTGCCGTAAACACCGCCACCCGCACCGACGTCAACATCGCCGGAGAGCCGCAACACCACTTCCTTATAGCCACCCAACTCGGCAGCGCTTTCGCTGACGATCTCGGTCTTCCATCCCGCCCTCTCGGCATAGCGGGTGTACATACGAAACAGGTCGCCCGCGAAAAGGGCTGATTCGTCACCCCCCGTGCCCGCGCGTATTTCAAGGAAGGCAGTGCGGGCGTCATCCGGGTCTCGCGGCAGCAGCAGACGCTCAAGTTCCTCTTCCAGCTGCTCGATCTCGGTACGCGCCGATTGCGCTTCTTCGTCGGCCATCGCGGTCATCTCGGGATCGACGCGCATTTCCACAGCACTTGCGACGTCGCGCTCGCGCTGTTGCAGTCGCTCAAAACGGCCTGCAATCTGAGTTACCTCGGCGTGCTCGCGCGACAGCACGCGGTACTGCGCCATGTCGGACATGATGTCCTCGCGCGACAGAAGAAAGTCGAGTTCCTGCAGACGCAGGCTGGCGCGTTCAAGGCGCTGGCGGAGAAAGGGTTTCACGTAGGCTGGAGTGTTGGCAAAGGTGTGTCGACCGGTGCAGGCGGTGGATTCACCAAGTAACGCCTTGGCCCGGCTCTGCGCGGAGAGCGTCGCTAACGGTTGTTGCGCAGGAAGATGCGCGAGACGCTCGCGGCTGTCTGGTTGCGCTGCTCTGCATCACCCATCTGGAGCTCTGCCATTGCCCCATGCAGCATCTTCTGCGTCAGGCCGCGTGAAAGTGATTCCAGCACCACGTCGACATCGTCTCCACGCGCCAGCTGACGGCGCGCCCGCGCCATCTCCGCTCTACGCCACTCGTCCGCCTGCGCATTGAGCTTCTGAATGAGCCCCACGGTCCCGCGCACGGGATCACGCTGATCAAGCCAGCGCATGAAATTCTGCACACCCGTATCGATGATCACTTCAGCCTGGGCTACGGCCGCAACGCGCTGTGCCTGACCGGTCTGCACGACGCCGGCCAGATCATCAACGGTATAGAGGTAAACGTCCTGGAGCGCCTTTACCTCGGACTCGATGTCGCGCGGCACCGCCAAGTCGACCATGAAGATCGGGCGATGCTTGCGCGCCTTGACAGCGCGCTCGACCGCTCCGAGCCCGATGATCGGCAGCGTGCTCGCAGTGCAGCTGATGATGGCGTCGAATTCGTGCAGTCGGCCCGGCAACTCGTACAGGTGCATGGTTTGCGCGCCGAAGCGGGCGGCAAGCGCCTCTCCGCGCTCGACGGTGCGATTGGCGATCACCATGGCCTTGGGTTTGCGCGCGGCAAAGTGCGTGGCCGCCAGCTCGATCATTTCGCCCGCGCCGACGAAGAGGATGCGAATTTCGCCCAGATCCTCGAACAGCTGCGCTGCCAGTCGGACAGCGGCCGCGGCCATGCTGATGGAATGTGCGCCCACTTCGGTGGCAGTCCGTACTTCCTTGGCGACCGAAAAAGAGCGTTGGAACAGCTGATTGAGCGTGCTGCCAAGGGCGCCGGCGCTTTCTGCCGCGCGAACTGCATCCTTCATCTGCCCCAGGATCTGAGGTTCGCCGAGCACCATTGAATCGAGTCCGCTGGCAACCCGGAAAGCATGTCGTGCGACAGACTCCTCCCGCAGAGCATAGGCATGTGCCCTGAGCAGCTCTGGCGAAACGCCTCCCGTCTGGGCCAGCCAGCCGAGCGTGTGGGCAAGGGCGTTACCTTGTCCGTCACTCGCACCAGCGCAGTAGATTTCGGTGCGATTGCAAGTGGAGAGGATGGCCGCTTCGACTTGAGGATGGCGATCAGCGGTAAGCCGTAAGGAAGCTGAAGCGTTACCGGTATCGGCAGAAAACGAACGGCGAAGCCCCGTCAACGTGGGTGCAATTTGGTCGAGCGCGAACGCAAACCGCCCCCGCAAGTCGAGCGGGGCGGTGTTGTGGTTCAAACCCAGAGCCCAGACTGCCATTTGTCCGATTATAAAATTCGGCGCGATGGCCTGTTGAAACAAGGAATCAGGCGGCTTCTTCCCGGTTCCCCTGTGGGACCGATGTGGCCTGCATCACCGCTTTCGTCAACCCCGAATGAACCTCCTCGATCTCCTGTTGCACGTCGGCTCCTTCATCCTTCCGG
>JBBSUX010000076.1:0-13324 GCA_038234045.1 Burkholderiales bacterium | reverse complement strand
CCTTTGACATCTCCATCAGCACCTCATCCCCGGCAGATGGGTTGATCGGTTGCGCCATTGCACCCAAGCTGGTGGTGCTTAAAAGCACACCGAACACGGCTGTGGAAAGGGCAGATGTCAGAATCTTCAAAAATCGCATTGGAGAATTATGGACAAGTCCGCTTTGCGCAAAGACCTGATAGCCCGCAGGCTCGACATGGCCGACCGTCTGGAGCGTGCCGAAGCGCTCCAGCGCATCATGCGCATCTGGCTCATCGGCCGCGAGGAGGACGTGATTGGCGCCTACTGGCCGATCAAGGGCGAATTCGATCCCTTGCCCGCCTTGCACCGCTGGAAGGAAGACGGCGAACTGCAAAGCGCAGCGCAGCGCCGGCGCATCGGTTTGCCGGTGGTCGACAAGGTGCTGGGCACCCTCACCTTTCACGCCTGGTATCCCGGCTGCGCAATGGAAGAGGACGCCTATGGCATCCCCAAGCCCAAGGACACAGAGGTGATCGTGCCGACCCTGCTCTTCGTCCCGTGTGTGGGTTATGGCGCCGGTGGCTACCGGCTCGGCTACGGCGGAGGTTTCTACGACCGCACACTGGCCAGTCTGCAGCCCAGGCCCGTGACGGTGGGACTTGGCTACACCCAGGGTTTTCTGGAAGACATGGAACCGGAGCCGCACGACGTGCCGCTCGACGCGATCCTGAATGACAACGGGCTGGTCTGGCCGATCTGATCGGATCGGATTGCGCGCGACCCGTGCTGCTCAGGCGGGGGTGCAGCCCGCCGCTGCGCTTGGGCATCCGTAGGCTACCGGGTTAGTCCTTCCTGATCACCCTGCGCAGCGAGCGGCTGAAGCCGGGACCGGCGAATGGAGCCACATCCGCACCAAGCTTGCCGTGCGCAGCGACATCTTCTGGAAATGCGAAACCCGGGCGATGGCCGCGCTTGCAAAAATACATGGCTTCGTCTGCCGCGTGCAGCAGGCTGTCCAAGTCGCTGGCGTTCTCGGGAAACCGGGCAATACCAATACTGCAGCTGACCGATAGCGCAACGCCACCGAACTGCACGGGTGCATGCAGCTGCTCTACAAACCGCTGCGCCAACACGGTCAAGGCCGCATGATCGGAGCGGCCAGGCAGAAGCACCACGAACTCGTCTCCGCCGAGCCGCGCGACCAGATCGCCTTCGCGCAATTCACGGCGCAAACGGGAAGCAACGGCTTCAAGTACGCGGTCACCCGCAGCATGGCCATACTCATCATTGACCGGTTTGAAATCATCCAGATCGAGCAGCATCAGCGACATAGGAATGCCGGTTGCAAAGATCTGTTGCGCCCGGGCAGCGAGGCCTGCACGGTTGGAGATTCCGGTAAGGTAGTCCGTCTGAGCCTGACGGGTCAGCGTTCGGGTGCGTGCATGCAGCTTTTGCTCGGTGAGCCGCATCAGGTGAATGCGGCTGCCTAGCGCCAGCGAGAACACAACTAGTTCGGCACAGAGGCCGAGCTGCAGCATGTCAACCCTCATGTAGCTCCAGCTCCACAAGCCCCAATCGGCGAGCATGAGGGAAGTAGCTGCGGCGACCAGCAGCGAAATCCCGCACAGGTAGATCCATGCCGGTCTGAAGCCGGCCCTGATTGCTGCCACTCCGCCCGCGACGAGCAGCGCCGAGCCACTGAACAAGCCCATCTCCAGCACGTGCGCAAGCCAACCTGTCGGAAGCTCAACGCTGAAAGCGACCGATGCAAGCGCCATCATTTCCAGCGAGAGAACTGCGGCGTCGATACGAGGCGCATGCTGGCGCAGCGCCAGGAAATGTCGACCGAACTGCATGGCGAACACCAGCCACAATACCGGCGCAGCGGAATAAAGCCACTGCGCTATTTGAGGAGAATCCGGCAGCATGTAGCGCGCCACATGCCCGTTGTAGCCGGCAATGGTCAGCAAGGCAGCAGCGCAGTTCAGCAGGTAATAGGCATACACCCGCTCGCGGAAACTGAGCAAAAGCAGAAGGTTGTAGACCAGCATCGCCAGCACGACGCCGTAGCAGATGCCGTCGAACATGCGCTTGCCCTGTTTCGCCAACAGGTAGTCAATGGGCTTCCAGATACGAAGCGCATAAACCTGGGTCGCAAGCGCGTCGGCGCGCAGGACGAAGCGGTAGAGCCCCGGGCCTGGCACATGGAACGGCAGCACCATGCGCTCACTCTCCAGCGGGCGGTCAGCGTAGGGATGATCGCCCCCTGTGACGACGGGCAGCGATAGCTCACGACCATTCGCATCGAATGGCCCGTACAGCCGCACATCGCGCGCGGCCACGGAGGGCACTGCAAGCAGCCAGCGACCGTCATCGGTGGGCGCATCCGATGCAGTCGGTATGGCCGGCACGTGCAATGAAAACTGCATCCACAGCACCCCCTGACCGGCACGGCTGCGAAATGCCTCTGTAGGGTAGCGCAACGCAGCCTGCGCTTTCGGTGCGAGCAGATCCTCTACGCCCAAGACCGCATCCGGGTCTGCCAAAACTCCGATGTGGCCGGAAAGCGGCAACCCCTGCTCAGCCAACCGCCGCAGCTCAGGCGCGGGCGAAGCAAGAGGCGAGCCTTCAATCTGCCGCACGGCGGTAAAGGGCGATGTGGTGGACCACACAAGCGCAAGCAAACCCCAGGTGGCTGCCCACGCGAGCAGCCACATCAGCCGCGTGGAGTCGACACCGAACCACTGCGGAAAAGCCGCGGCGCGAGGAAGAGGCGTCGACATCGTCTAAATTGTAGGTTTGACCCTCGCGCAGGGCTGTCGCGAATTTGCAATTCCGCAGGTCACCGATGCCTTAACCCAAAATACTTTTTTTCGGAAGGGCACCTTTTCATGCTCACACTCGTCATCGGCAACAAAAACTACTCGTCCTGGTCCATGCGCATATGGGTCCTGATGCGGCAGACGGGTATCGCTTTTACCGAACGCCTGCTCCGCTTCGACTCCTTCGATGCGGATTCGGAATTCCATCAATCCTTGCGCTCGCTCAATCCCGCCGGCAAGGTGCCGGTGCTTCTCGATGGCTCGCTGGCGGTTTGGGATTCGCTGGCCATTGCAGAGACACTGGCCGAACGCTTTCCCGAACTGCATCTGTGGCCCGCTGACCCATCCGCGCGGGCCCGCACCCGCAGCGTGGTGGCGGAGATGCACTCGGGCTTCACCAGTTTGCGTAGCCATTGCGGCATGAACATTGAGGCGCAATTGCACGATGCCGGTGCGCTCATATGGCGTGATCAGCCCGGCGTACGTGCCGATGTGGCGAGGCTGGTGCAGATGTGGTCAGAGCTGCTCGATCAGCATGGTGGTCCAATGCTGTTCGGCGCATTCAGCATCGCCGACGCGTTCTTCGCGCCGGTCTGCATGCGACTCAACACCTTCGGCTTGCCGGTGCCAGCCGAAATACAGGCCTATGTGGACCGCGTCACCGCTTTACCAGCTGTGCAGCAGTGGATTGCCGAAGCCTTGGAGGAAAAAGACTTCCGGCCCTTCGAGGAGCCGTATCGGCTTTCGCGCGACTGAAGCCACAGCAGCAATCGACGCGGCTCAGGCAACTGGACGCTTCTGCTTGGTCACAGCCCGATGAAAGTCTCCAGCTCCGGCGATTGGCGCACCTCGCTGGCGCGGCCTTGCAGCACGACGCGTCCCTTTTGCAACACCACCAGACGGTCCGCCTGGGCCGCCACGCGGCGATAGTCGCGGTCCACCACCAAGGTCGCCATTCCGGTGGCCCGGATGAGGCTGATCACGCGCCAGATCTCGTCGACGATCAGCGGCGCCAGGCCTTCAGTGGCCTCATCCAGCACGATTGCCTCGGGATGCGTCATCAAGGCCCGGCCGATCGAGAGCATCTGCTGCTCCCCCCCCGAGAGCTGCGCGCCGAGATGTCCCAAGCGCTCGGCCAGTCGCGGAAAAGTGTCGAGAATGCGCGCTTCCGTCCAGTCGCGCTGGCCTTGCAGACCGGGTCGCGCCGCCATGCGCAGGTTTTCGCGCACTGTCAGGTTGGGGAAGATGCCACGGCCTTCGGGCACATAAGCGATGCCGAGCCGCGCTGCCTCATGGGCCTTGGCGCGGGAGACGTCCTTGCCCATCACCATGATGCGGCCGCTGCGCTCCTTCACATGGCCGAGCAAAGAACGAATCAGGGTGGATTTGCCCATGCCGTTGCGCCCCAAGAGGCCAACGGTTTCACCAGGTGCCAGCGAGAAATCGATGCCGTGCAGGATGTGGCTGCTCCCGTACCAGGCGTGCACATCCCGCGCGTCGATCAGCAGATCTTCTCGCATCGCCGCAGGCCGTCCATTCGTTTCCTGCGCGGGGGAAATCACAGCGCTTTGGGGCGCCACCCGTGCTGCGCGCTCCGCCAGTATCGTCATGCATGGCCTCCCAAATACGCGGCCTGCACGCCGGGATCAGCACGCACCGCATCGGGCGTGTCGCTGGCAATGACCCGGCCATTGACCATCACCGTAATGCGATCCGCCACCGCAAAAACGGCGTCCATGTCGTGCTCTACCAGCAGCACCGCATGGTCGCGGCGCAAGGTGCGCAGCAGCTCCAGCATGCGCTCCGATTCATCTGGGCCCATACCGGCGAGCGGCTCATCGAGCAGCAGCACACTAGGCGCGGTTGCCAGGCACATGGCGAGCTCAAGCTGGCGCTTCTGGCCGTGTGAAAGACTGGCGGCGCTCCGCGTCCCAAGCCCAGTGAGACCAACGCGTTCGATGGCATCGTCGGCCGCCCGGTTGCTGGCGGAACAGTGACGCGCGGATTGCCAAAACTTCCAGGCGTGCGGGTGGCGCGCCTGCGCGGCAAGGCGACAGTTCTCGTGCACCGAGAGCGGCAAAAAGACCGTGTTGCGCTGATAGCTGCGACCGAGCCCGGCGCGTGCGCGGCGCGGCTGCGACCAGCTGCTGGCGTCGCGCCCGGCAAGCTCGAGCCTGCCGGCACTCACCTGCAGCTCGCCAGAGAGAAGATTGATCAGCGTCGATTTACCCGCGCCGTTGGTGCCAATCAGCGCATGGATGCTGCGCGGCGCCAGGGTGAGCGACACATCTTCCACCGCCATCAGTGCGCCGAAGCGGCGGGTGAGGCCGGTGGCGATCAGGGCTGCGGCATCGGCGGCGCTCGACGATGGGGCGTGAAGGGCAGTGTTCATGGCAGGTCCACTGCTGCGGGCGCCTCATGCATCGCCAGTCCGCCCCCGCGCCGTTGCCGCCATGTCCGCCACTGCGCGCCCGCACCCACCAGGCCGCGCGGGAAGAACGCCACTGCAAGAATGATGAATCCGCCCATTAGCAGTTGCCAGTGTTTTGTCATGCTCTGAAACCACTCGGCCAGCAGCACGAAGGAAAACGCGCCCAGCATGGCGCCGGCCAGACTGCCGATGCCGCCGAGAATCACCATCAGCAAAGCGTTGCCGGACTGGTGCCAGGCCAGGATCTCCGGGTTTACATAGCCATGCTGCACGGCGAAGAGAAAGCCCGCCACACCGGCGAGTGCGCCTGCAATCACGAAGCTGCCAAGCTTGTAGACGAACGTGTCGTAGCCGGCCGCGCGCATGCGCTGCTCGTTGTGGCGGATGCCGACAAGCGCATGACCAAAACGCGAACGCAGCACCAGTGCCAGCACACCCACCGTCAGCACAGTGAGCCCCAGCGTGAACCAGTAGAACTGCGGCACCTGTTCCAGATCCCAGAGCCGCTTGCCGAACACATTGAATTCCGGCTTGAAGTACAGGTAGGTGCCGTCGCTACCTCCGGCAATCGCTGTGTCGTGGAACACGAAATACACAAGTTGAGCAAAAGCCAGCGTCACCATGATGAAGTAGATGCCGCTGGTGCGCAGTACCAGCAGCCCCACCGCCAGCGCCAGCAAGGCTGCCGCGCCCACCGATGCGCCCAGCAACAGCCAGCCGTTGCCCACGTTCGACTGAGGTGCCAGCAGCGCAACCGCATAGGCGGCAAGCCCGAAATACGCCGCGTGCCCCAGGCTCACCAGACCGGTGAAACCCACCAGCAACTGCAGGCTCAGCGCAAAGATCGCCATGATCAGCACCTTGGCGCCCAGCTCGAGATGAAACTCGGTCGCAATCGGCGCCGGCAGAAACGGGAACAGTGCCAACAATGCAAACACTGCCACCCAGCCCCACAGGGCGCCCACCGGCGGTAAAGAGAGTCCACGGTTCAGTTCAGTTCTCCCAAGCGCAATGTGCACAACGAACATTCGAATAGTGCCCACGGCCATGACGCTCTTGGGCACTGCGGGACTGGCTTTGCCAGACCGCCAGTGCCGCCCCCGGAAGGGAGTTGACGAAGCGACACGAAGTGCGCGAAGACTGGGGGCGAGCTAGATTTCACGTCCCTTGCCTGAACAAACCCTGTGGTTTCCACAAGAGGATGGCGGCCATCAGCACATAGATCAGCGCGCCCGAAGCCTGCTGCCAGAACACCTTGCCGAAGGTATCGACAAAACCCACCAGCAACGATGCCACCAGCGCGCCCTTGACCGAGCCGATACCGCCGATTACCACCACCACAAAACAAATGATCAGCACCGAAGCGCCCATACCGGGATAGACCGATGACACCGGCGCCGCCAGCATTCCGGCCAGCACGGCCAACGCCACGCCCACAGCGAAGACGATGCGAAACAGCAGTGCGATATCGATGCCAAGCGCTTGCACCATCTCGCGGTTGGTAGAACCGGCCCGCACCACCATGCCGATGCGGGTATTGCGGATGGCGATGTACATCGCCGTCGCCACTGCAATGCACACCGCCGAGAGAAAAAGCCGGTAGACCGGATACGTCATGTCGTTACCGATCGCGATGCCACCCGCAAGCCAGCCCGGCACCTGCACGCCATGCACGTCGTCGCCCACCAGGATACTGCGCAGCTCCTCAAATACCAGAATCAGCCCGTAGGTCATCAGCACCTGCGAAAGATGTTCGCGTTCGTAGAGAAAGCTGAAGAAACACCACTCCAGCACATAGCCCAGCACCACTGAAAGCACGACGCCCAAAAAAAGCGCCAGCACGAAGTTACCAACCAGCGCACTCAGCGTGAACGCCATGTACGCGCCGATCATGTAGAAGCTGCCGTGCGCCAGATTGATGACGCCCATGATTCCGAAAATCAGCGTCAGCCCGCTCGCCACCAGGAACAGCAGCAGCCCGTACTGCACGCTGTTGAGGCACTGGATCAGGAAAGTGGTGAGGTCCATGGAAAGCGGCGAATAAGGGCCTGGAGACTGCGACGCACGCAGTCAAAAAATTGGTAATGAAATAAGCCTTTAGCGCAATCTGGAAAATGGCTATCAGCTATTTAATAAATAGCAAATGATTGTGATTCAGAGCATTCTGCCAGCCGCCCGTTGGCACCACCCCGCGCTCTTGCACCCCGGCGGCCGCGCAGCCTCGGCGAGACCACGGCGTCTCAACCCCTCGAGAGACACCGCGGGACCGGCTTTGCTGGACCGCTGGTGTCGCCAACGGTAAGGGATTGGCGAAAGCGACACAGTGCGCGCAGCCTGGGGGAGAGCCAAATTCACATCTTGCAGCCACGCGCCGGATCCGCCAGATCCTTGGCCGCAATGCCGATCATCCGGTTTTCCTTACCTTCCACCTTGCGCAGATAAATGTTTTGCACCGGGTTGTGCGCCTTCGACAAAGTGAACGCACCGCGCGGGCTGTCGATGCGCGCCTGCTCGATGCCCTTGACCAGCACATCGCGCTTGGCCATTGACATGTCGCCACCGGCCGCCTTGACACCGGCCGCCAGCATCTGCGCCGCGTCATAGCCCTGAACGGCATACACATCGGGCTGCAGCTTGTATGCCTGTGCATAGGCCGTGCGGAAGGCTTTGTCCTTGGGCACATTCAGTTCGTCGGCATAGTGCAATGCGGTGACGATGCCGTCAGCCGCCGCGCCCTGCGCCTCGAGCGTGCCGTCGGTGAGAAAGCCGGCACCGTAGAGCGGGATCTTGTCCTTCAAACCTGCCGCCGCGTAATCCTTGACGAACTTGACGGCACCGCCGCCGGCAAAAAACACATACACCGCATCAGGCTTCAGCGCTGCGATTTCGGTGAGAAGCGCCTGGAATTCCACGTTCGGGAACGGTACGTTCAGCTCCTTGACCACCTTGCCGCCCTTGGACTCGAAGCCTTCCTTGAAACCCTTCACAGATTCGTTGCCCGCCGCGTAATTCCACGTTACGGTGACCGCTGTCTTGCGCTTGTATTTGTCTGCCGCAACCAAACCCATCGCATAGGCGGGCTGCCAGTTGGTGAAGGACGAGCGGAAGATGTTGGGTGCGCACAGCGGCCCGGTGATGGCGTCGGCTCCGGCGTTCGGCACGATCAGCAAGGTCTTGGTGTCGCGCGCCACCTTGGCCATGCCCATGGCAACGCCGGAATGCACGGTGCCGATCAGCACATCCACATCGTCGCGCTTGACCAGCTTGCTGGCGTTTTCTGGTGCTTTCGCCGGATCGGATTCATCGTCCACCGTGAAATATTGCACCGGCTTGCCGCCGATCTTGCCGCCGTTTTCCTGCACATAGAGCTTGAAACCGTTTTCGATCGCGGTACCGATCGCGGCGTAGGTCCCGGTAGCTGGCAGCATCAGGCCGACCTTGATCGGTGCACTGGCGCCAGCCGCTGCCTGCTGCGCATGCGCGGCAGGTGCCATCGAGACGGTAGCCATCGCGAGCGCGGAGAGCGCCAGGAAGGCGGGAGCGGCGGCGCGACGCAGACTCGTTGCCGCGGGCATATTTTTATTCACGTCGGATCTCCTGATGAAGGGCTGAAAACAAGAAACGGTCGGGGAAACAAATCGAGGCGAACAACAAAGGCACGTTAACGCAGGCATGCGGCAACGCGCAGGGCACTTTCCCTTGGATCAGCCGGAAGCCGCTGTACGGCATGGCGCTGCAAAAAGCGTGCGGCGGCATCGATCACCGCCACCGGCTGGTCGCGGTGCGGGGAATGGCCGCAGTCGTCGAGCACCAGCAGTTGCGTTTGTGGCACGGCAGCGGCGATGCCCTCGATTTGCAGGAGCGATCCGTATTCGTCGTCACGCCCCTGTATGGCCAGGACTGGGCAGCCGATGGCCGGCAGCTCTGCCTCGATGTTCCAGGCTCGGAATTCGGGGTCCAGCCAGACATCGTTCCAGCCCCAGAAGGCGGAATCGGGGTCGGCGTGATAGCGCGCAAGCTTGCTGCGCAGGTCAGTGGTGACATAGCCGTCGCGGGCGCGGGCGATGCTTTCTACCGTGACATCCTCTACCAGGATGTGCGGCGCCACGACGATGATGCCGCCCGTCCGCTTCGCGTAGTTCGCGGCGAACAGCAGCGCGATGGAGCCACCATCGCTGTGGCCATAGAACCAGGGTGGATCTTCTTCGGTGTCGTGCCCGATCGCCGCAAAGAATGCTGGCAGAAACTCACCAGCCTGCCGGTGCATGAAATCCACCGGCCAGCGCTCGGTTGCCGGGCGTGCGGTCGATTGCCCGTAGCCCCAGCGTGAAAGCACCAGTCCACGGCAGCCTGCAGCGGCGCAGAGCCGGTCGGGGAAATCCTTCCACATCGCGATCGAGCCAAGCCCTTCGTGCAGAAACACCAGAAGCGGCTGGCCGCTTCGTTCGCGCGAAATCCAGCGGTGCTCGACGTGCGTGCTGCGGCCGCCCCACGGCACGCCCGCCCACTGAGTGAAGGAGACATCGGGCAGGCCTGCTTGGGCCGCGATCCGTTGAGCCGCTGTCATGCGGCAGCTCCAAGTGCGGCGCAATTGGGCGCGGGCACAGCTGCAGCTTCGCGCAGACGGAAGCGCTGGATCTTGCCCGTGGCGGTCTTCGGCAACTCGGCCACGAAGACGATTTCGCGCGGGTATTTGTAGGGTGCCAGCCGCTCTTTTACAAAAGCCTTGAGCGTCGCTTCCATATCGGGCGTGCCGGCTTCGAGCCCCGCCTTCAGCACGACGTAAGCCCGTGCGCGCTGCAGACCGTCAGCATTCAGCGCGCCAATGACGGCCGCCTCAAGTACCGCTGGATGCTGCACCAGCGTGCCCTCGACTTCGAAGGGGGAAACGTATTGGCCGCTGACCTTGAGCATGTCGTCGCTGCGGCCGGCGTAGGTGTAGTAACCCTCGGCATCGCGGCTGTACTTGTCGCCGCTGCGCGTCCAGTTCCCCTGAAAGGTATCGCGCGTTTTCTCGGGGTTGTCCCAGTACATCAGTGCGGCACTCGGTCCTTCGATGAACAGGTCGCCGATCTCGCCGTCTGCGACCGGGCCGCCGTCCTCGCCGCGCAATTCGAGCCGGTAGCCGTCCACCGGTTTGCCGGTGGTGCCGTAGCGCACATCGCCAGGCCGGTTCGACAAGAAGATGTGCAGCATTTCGGTCGAACCGATACCGTCGATGATTTCGCAGCCGAAATGGGCGGTGAAGCGTTCGCCAATGTCGCGCGGCAGCGCCTCGCCTGCGGAAGAACACAGGCGCAGCGCCACCGATTCGCTGCCCGGCAGTGCAGGCGAAGCGAGCAAGCCAGCGTAGCCGGTCGGGGCACCGCAAAACACAGTGGGCCGGTGGCGCAATATCCGGTCGAAGCAGGCTTCCGGCGTGGGCCGCCCGGCCATCAGCACCACCGTGGCGCCCTGGTTCAGGGGAAAGGTGAGCGCATTGCCCAGACCGTAGGCAAAGAAGAGCTTGGCAGCGGAGAACACCACGTCGCCTTCGTGCATTCCCAGCACCGGCCCGGCGTACAACGCTGCCGTCCAGTACAGGCCTGCATGCGTATGCACGGCGCCCTTTGGGCGACCAGTGGAGCCCGAGGAGTACAGCCAGAATGCCGGCGCGTCGCTGCGCGTAGCAGCCGCCTGCGCTGCAGGAGGCGCCGCCAGCAAGGTGGAGAAAGCCGACGTCGACGACCCCGGCGGTGCGGCACCGGCCTGCGAGACATAAATCTGCTCGACCGAATGCGCGCCTTTTGCCAGCGCAAGTTCAAGCACCGGCAATAGCGCGGCGGAAACCAGCACCACACGTGCTTCGCTGTGGCTCAGCATGTAGGCGTAATCGTCAGCGGTGAGGAGTGTGTTGACCGCCACAGGAACCACGCCCGCGTGCAGCGCCCCCAGGAAAGCCACCGGCCAGTCGTTGCAGTCGTGCATCAGCAGGAGCACACGCTCGCCCGCCTGCAGGCCGCTGGCCGTGAGCCCGCCCGATACCCTGCGGATGCGATCGTGCAGCACGGCGTACGACATCGTTTCGCTGTCGTCAATATAGGCAGCCTGCCCGCCCCGATCTGCGTTGCGCTCCAGCAGGTACTGTGCAAAATTGAAAACCGGCGGTGGGGCGATGGGTGACATGGATCAAACGCTCGGTTGCGGTGGCAAAAATGAAACGGGCCCGGAAATCGGCGACGGGATTTGCGCGGCATCCTGCGAAAGCGGGGCTCGCTCATGCGATCCTTCAACCCCGACGCACTAAAATCCGAATCCTGTGCATGCACTATCCTGCATGTATGCCGACCATACGCGGCAAGACTTTTGCATGTCAAGAAGAACCAACCGCTTCGCGGGAAAACCCCCACGCTGCTCACGCGCCCGGTACAGCGCCGCGTACCCGTTGCGAGGCGCGCGCTGGTGAGTGCGCACCCCGAACCGTCTCTGGTCGCTAATGCCCGATCGGACGACGCCGTGCGTGAGCAGGCAACGCTCGAGCAACGCACGCCTTTCCTGCTGGCGCTGGGTGAGCGCATTCGCAACCTGCGCGCGCGTCGCGGACTCACGCGCAAGGCAATGGCGGGGGCCGCCGGCATTTCGGAGCGGCACTTCGCGAACCTCGAGCTCGGCACCGGCAACGCATCGATCCTCGTGCTGCAACGCGTGGCTGAAGCGTTGCACTGCCCGCTGGCCGAGGTGCTGGGCGATGTCACCACGACCTCACCCGAATGGCTGCTGATCCGCGAATTGCTCGACAGCCGGCCCGAAGCCGATCTGCAACGCGCCCGCTTGCGGCTGGCCGAGCTTTTTGGCGATGCGGGTGACGCATCCACCAAGCGCTCCCGCATTGCCCTCATCGGCCTGCGCGGCGCGGGCAAATCCACCCTCGGCCGCATGCTGGCCGAAGACCTGGGCTACACCTTCATCGAGTTGAGCCGCGAGATCGAAAAAGTGGCCGGCTGCAGCATCGTCGAGATCCACTCGCTTTATGGCACCAACGCCTACCGCCGCTATGAACGCCGCGCGCTGGAGGAAGCGGTGCAGATTTACCCCGAGGTGGTGATCGCCACACCGGGTGGGCTGGTGTCGGATGCAGCCACCTTCAACCTGCTGCTCTCGCACTGCACCACCGTCTGGCTCCAGGCCAACCCCGAAGACCACATGCGGCGGGTCGTGGCGCAGGGCGACTTCCGGCCAATGTCAGGCAGCAAAGAGGCAATGGAGGATCTGCGTCGCATCCTTGCCGGGCGATCCGCCTTCTATGCCAAGGCCGATCTCAGCTACCAGACCAGCGGCCACAGCGCCGACGAAGCCTTTGCCGGCCTGCGAGCCGCCGTGCGCGCTGCCACCGGCCTGCCCGACTGGGCCGCCTGAACCGCACGCGTGCCGCGGGACTCTGCCTTGGGTGTCGGACGCGGCGGGCTCGCCAGATTTGACTCACCCTGAAATGCTGAAAATTTAAGGTTTTTAAGGCTCTAGCTCTTACCCCGTAACCGCTACAAGCTATGCATTAAGGAGCTAAATTCCGGGTCTCTCAGGATGTCCAAGGGCCAGCCGTTCGAATTTCGTCATCTCCTGGACAGCCCGCAAAACATGCACTATAGTTCACGACACCTCGTTGTTTTGAACTTTGCTGCATGAAGCAGCGCCCCGCGTCAGCGTGAAAGGCCGCCCTTCCATGAATGCTCCCGTTGCAACCAGCCATCTCCAGCCCGACGGTGAAGCAGAAGGCGCGCTGGCCCACCAGAGTGTGGTCGTCGACTACCGCACCGATCCTTCCCGCTATCGCCACTGGAAACTGGCGGTCGATGGCACGCAAGCCACCTTGACGCTGGATATCGATGAGGCTGCTGGCCTGCGCCCGGGCTACAAGCTCAAGCTCAACAGCTACGACCTGGGCGTGGATATCGAACTGCATGATGCCGTGAACCGCATCCGCTTCGAGCATCCACAGGTGCAGGTGGTTGTCATCACGAGCGCGCGCGACCGCGTGTTCTGCTCGGGTGCCAACATCTTCATGCTGGGCGTTTCGAGCCATGCGTGGAAGGTCAATTTCTGCAAGTTCACCAACGAGACGCGCAATGGCCTG
>JBBSUX010000075.1:0-13410 GCA_038234045.1 Burkholderiales bacterium | reverse complement strand
GCGCGTCAACACCGAGATCCTCGGCAACTTTGTGACGCAGGCGCGCGAAATGGACATGGAAGCCGCACGCGAAACCGGCGCCATGATGCTGTTCGGCGAAAAATACGGCGAGATCGTTCGGGTGCTGGAGATCGGCTCCAGCGTCGAGCTGTGCGGCGGAACGCACGTACACCGCACCGGCGACATCGGCCTGTTCAAGATCGTGGCCGAAACTGGCGTAGCCGCTGGCGTGCGCCGTGTCGAAGCTGTCACCGGCGCTAACGCACTTGCCTATCTGCAGGAGCTGGAGAGTACCGTTCGCACGGCGGCCATCACGCTCAAGGCGCCGACGGCCGAGCTGCAGGGCCGCATCAGCCATGTGCTGGAGCAGGTGCGGGCGCTGGAGAAAGAAGTGGCGGCGCTCAAGGGCAAGCTGGCGTCCAGTCAGGGCGATGATCTGGTGGGCGCGGCCGTGGATGTCAAAGGTCTGAAGGTGCTGGCGGCGCTGCTGCCTGGCGCCGATGCCAAGACCTTGCGCGACACGATGGACAAGTTGAAGGACAAGCTGCGCACCGCTGTCATCGTGCTCGCTGCAGCCGATGGCGCAGGCAAGGTGCAGATTGCCGCGGGCGTGACGGCCGACAGCACTGGCCGTGTGAAGGCAGGCGAGCTGGTCAACTTCGTCGCGCAGCAAGTGGGTGGCAAGGGCGGCGGCAAGGCCGACATGGCGATGGCGGGCGGTACAGAGCCCGCCAAGCTGGCTGCAGCGCTGCAATCGGTGCAAGCCTGGGTAGCAGAACGTGCATGATGCCAAGAATGGTAGCTCTTATCTTAGGAGCTAGTAGCGCTTTATGGATAAGCGCTAGAGGCTATTTTCATTGCTGTTTTATTGAAAAATATGATGCCTGAACTTCCCACTTATGCCGATGTCTGCGCTGCTGCCGAACGCCTGCACAACCATGCGCACCGCACCCCGGTCCTGACCTCACGTACGGCCGACGAGGAGCTGAACGCGCAGGTTTATTTCAAGTGCGAGAACTTTCAGCGCATGGGCGCGTTCAAGTTTCGCGGTGCCTTCAACGCGCTGGCGCGGCTCGATCCCTCGCAGCGTCGCGCTGGCGTGGTGGTCTTCTCATCCGGCAACCACGCGCAGGGCATTGCACTGGCAGCGAGGATTCTGGAGATTCCGGCCACCATCGTGATGCCGCACGATGCTCCAGCCTCCAAAGTGGCTGCCACCGAGGGCTATGGCGGCCGCGTCGTGCGCTACAACCGATATACCGAAGACCGCGAAGCCATCGCCCACGACCTTTCGGAACGGCACGGAATGGCACTGGTGCCTCCGTACGACCACCCCGACGTAATACCAGGGCAGGGTACGGCGGCCAAGGAACTGTTCGAGGACGTCGGCCCGCTCGATGCGCTTTTCGTGTGCCTGGGCGGCGGGGGGTTGCTTGCCGGCTCGCTGCTATCGGCCGAGGCATTGGCGCCGCAATGCCAGGTTTTCGGCGTCGAGCCCGAAGCGGGAAACGACGGGCAACAGTCGCTGCGCAGCGGCCAGATCGTGAACATCGACACCCCGCAAACCATCGCCGACGGTGCGCAGACGCAGCACTTGGGTCAGCTGACCTTTCCGATCATCCAGCGTCGCGTTGCCGACATCTTCACAGCGACCGACGCCGAGTTGGTGAGCGGCATGCGCTTCTTCGCCGAGCGCATGAAGATGGTGGTCGAGCCCACCGGCTGCCTGGGATTTGCTGCGGTACGCTCCCACGCTGCGGCGTTGTCACTTGCGGGTAAGCGTATCGGCGTGATTATCAGCGGCGGCAACATCGATCTGCCGCGCTATGCGGCTTTGCTCGCAGGCTAACTTGAAGGGAAGCGCTTGGCTCCGGCTTCTTCCCGAAATCAGTCGTTGGCCCGGAACCGATCAGGCATCGATGGGGTCCAGCGGCGCGGCAGAACCGCCGGTGATCTGGTGGCGCTGCAGCGTTGCCTGAACAAACCCTGAAGCAAGCTGTTCCCGCACGAAGGCGTTGAGTGCGTTTGCTGCTTCCTGCCCGCGCGTCGTGGAAAGTCCCATCGCCTGGCGGATCACCATGAAAGGCTTCGGCAACATGCGCAGGTTTGCATCGCGCACAGCTTCGGCTTCAAGCACCGAGCGGATACCTGCTGCGACCTCCACCTCGCCGGCGTGGAGCGACTGCATAACTCCGGCAGCGCCTTCGACGCGCAGCATCTGTGCGACTTTCAATGCGCGACTCAAAAAAAGATCGTAGGCGCTGCCACGCCCGACAGCCACCCGATTTTGCGGGGCATCCACATCTACGGCAGAAGCCAGTGCCGAGGAAGCGCGAACCAGATAGCTGCCCTCGATCAACACATAAGGCAGGGTGAAACCGATGCCGACGGCACGTGCCGGATCAACAGCGAAAAATCCGACATCGGCCGCGCCTTCGCGTACCGCCTGAACGGATGCTGCGGCGTTCTCCACCACTTGCAGTTGCAGCGGCACCTGAAGGTACTCGGCGAGCGCTGACGCCATGTCGACCGAAACACCGGTCGGGTCGGTGCCATCGGTGCTCCGCGCAGCGAGGACCGGGTTGCCGACATTGATGCAGGCGCGCAAGTTGCCGTTGGAGGTTGCGAGAGCAGCCCGGAGAGCAGCAGGTGAACTGAGGGTCATGGTGGGTTAAATGTAGGTGAATGAATCGACACGCGATCGGTGATGCGTGCAGGCCGGAGGTCAGGTCTTTCGCTAAAAACTGTTCAATTCCCGCGATTGGGCGACCGGCCAGGAATTTGATTGTCGGTTCAACGACTTTTGCGCGGCTCGCTCTGGCACGTCAGCGCGGTCCTACGCGGGCAGCATTGATAAGCCGACCCTGCGACAGGTCACGTCCGCCTGCAATACCTATGCGACTCAGGTTCGCCGCCTCCCGGGCGCCGCCGGGAAAACCGCCTTGTTTATGGATTTAAGGAGAGCGCGCCATGGCTGCACAACACCCCACCCAACAGGAACAGAACTCGTCAGCGCGTGCGCAGGCATCGGCTGCAGGATCGCGAGCTACTGGCTCGGAAGAGCGAAAAGCTCCGAGACGTTTTTCGACGCTCAGTCCATGGACGTCGGATGACAATTACCGTGGGAGTCACCGACCAGTGGGAAGCTATGAACCCAAGGTCGGCGCTGAAGCGGCCAAAGCCACTGCCGGGGCCACGTTGAGAACCGCCACGGCGAAGAAGTCAACTCGCGCCAGCAGCAAATCCAAGCCAGATTCGGCCCGGACAACGAGAGCAAGTAGAAGCGCGCATTGAGTTGCGTGCCGGGGCTTCAAAGCGCTTGAGCCCCCCGCTGGGCGCTTAGTCTGGTCGATAGATCGATCAGAGCCTCATAAGCTATCTGCGACTCGCGGAAATTTTTTACTGCCGGTAGCTGGCGTCCAGCCGGTCCAGGCGGCGGATCAGCGAGGGCCACACGAACGATCCGCCCAGCCCACCCGTCTGGACCCGCATCGCCTGACCGACTCCATCCACGATTTTCGGGTTCACCTGGGTGAGCTCTGCGCCACCCGACTGGGCGGCAATCTGAATCTGGCAAGCGTTTTCGAAGGTGTACATCGAGAGAAACGCATCGGCGACTGACTTGCCACAGGTCAGGAGCCCGTGATTCCGGAGAACCAAAAAGTTCGCTTTGTTGAGGTCGGCCTGCAGCCGCGGTTTTTCGTCATCGCGAAACGCCACCCCTTCGTAATCGTGATACGCCAGAGACGCAAGTACGAAGGTCGATTGCTGACTGATCGGCAATACGCCCGCTTTCTGTGCGCTCACCGCGATGCCAGCCCGGGTATGGGTGTGGAGTACGCACTGCACATCATGGCGGGCGGCATGAACAGCACTGTGGATCACGAAGCCTGCGGGATTCACCGGGTGCGGTGAATCGATCACCTTGGCGCACTGGTCGTCCACCTTGATCAGGTTGGACGCTGTGATCTCGTCGAACATCAAACCATAGGGATTGATAAGAAAGTGGTGCTCCGGCCCGGGCACGCGCGCACTGATGTGGGTAAAAACCAGGTCGCTCCAGCCGTACATTGCCACCAGCCGGTAGCAGGCTGCAAGATCGACGCGCAGTTGCCATTCCTCCGGACTAACCTGACTACGTACATCGGACGGCGCGGACGCTGCAACCGGGGAAACGGACGCCGCAATGGCGGCAGAAGAGGCGGCATTCATGGCAGGACTCCAACAGTAACGGATCGGAAAGTGAAACTAGGCGAATTGCCCTCGCTTTTCCCGGGCTCCTACTCTAGACCGCTGCGGTTATGAGGGATGTCAGCTGCATGACAGCGCCCAACATCAAGGATTCCCAGCAGGCGTCAGAACAGCTCGGCGTCGTTGTGGGCCACGTCGGCACTGCGTAATGCCCCGCTGCCGAGCAGTTCCTCGTAGTGGCAGACGCGGTTGCGACCGTTTTCCTTGGCGTGATAGAGCGCCTGATCCGCCCGGCCCAGGATCTCTACCGGGGCGCCGCCGCTGGTGCTGGTAAAGCCAATGCTCACGGTCACGCAGCCAACCTGGGGAAACAGGTGCTCCTCGACGTTGTGCCGAAAGCGCTCGAAGGTGGCTTGCGCACTGTCAAGGGTGACGGATCGCAGCAGCACCACGAACTCCTCACCACCGAACCGGAAAATGCGATCGTTGCTGCGGAACGAACTCCGCATCAGGTTGGCTACCAGGATCAGTACTTCGTCGCCATACACATGGCCGAATCGGTCATTGACACGCTTGAAATGATCGATGTCGACGACCGCAAGCCATTGCGCACCTTGGCTCCGGCTCGCATCGCCATCCCCCGGGCGCGAGAGCGAGATCGCTTTGCCATGCGCATCGCGGGCGAACTGCTCGTCAAAAGTCTTGCGGTTAAAGAGACCGGTCAGCGCGTCGCGCTCGCTGTAATCAAGCAGGCTGTGGTAGTTGCGGTAAACATCCATGATCCCCTGGATCACTTCAAGGGTTTGATCGGCGAAGGGCTCGCAGTGCGTGATCTCGATGCAAGACACAACCTTTTCGTCCAGCCTTACCGGCAACCACAGGGTGCAGGACCCATCCGCTTCAGAGCGACTTTCGCAGTTGGAGCGGCTTTCCATACAGCGAAGGAGCTCTGAAAAATCCGAAAGCGGTCGACATTCTTCATCCAGCACCGCTGCCGTATCAGCGACGATCTCACCGTTTTCGAGCAGCACAAGCGGGCGCACGTGAAGCGCATGTTTCCTCGCAAAGAACTCAAGCTTGCGTACTCGCCGGATATCGACCAGATGGCGCAATGCAGTAGCGACCGAGAGTTCCAGCCGTGAATGGTCACGGTGACCGGTCATCTCGATCACGCATTGCAGCAGAGGGGCTTGGGCGCTATGGGTCATGGGCCGCCAAAGCGGTGCAGCGACATGCGCTGAGGATTCAAACGGAAGCCTGTGGTGGGGGAGGGCGCGAAATCATCGCACGGGCGGGAAAGACCCGCAAGAGAGCTTCCGAGAGGCTCCCTTTCTGTTTTACAGGGGGCAGGCAGCCTATGCGCCGCAGTCACGATCAGATTCGCTGGAACACCAGATCAACCACCCCATGCCCCAAACGAAGACCGCGGTTTTCGAACTTGGTAAGCGGCCGGTAGCCAGGTTTTTGCGCGTAGCCAACGGCGTCCTGCGCCCTATTGCGCAGCAGGTGCTCTGCGCCCAGCACTTCGAGCATCTGCTCGGCATAGGGTTGCCAGTCAGTCGCGCAATGCAGATAACCACCTTGCTGCAGGCGACTGGCGATCCGGGTCACGAAGGCAGGCTGCACGATGCGGCGCTTGTGGTGGCGCTTTTTGTGCCAAGGATCGGGGAAAAACAAATGCACGCCGGCCAGAGTACCGGGCGTGATCATGTGATCCAGCACCTCCACCGCATCGTGGCGAAGAATCCGGATATTTCCCAGGCCCTCCTCGCCGATGCGCTTGAGCAAGGCGCCGACTCCTGGCTCGTGCACTTCGCAGCAGAGAAAATTGGTTTCCGGCATCTGCGCCGCAATGTGCGCCGTGGCTTCACCCATGCCGAAGCCGATTTCCAGCACAGTCGGTGCGGCGCGCCCAAAAGTGGAGGCAAAGTCTAAAGGCGCAGCGCGGTAGTCAAGAAGAAACCGAGGTCCGAGTTCTTCTACAGCACGCGCCTGACCGGTGGTGGTACGACCCGCACGCAGCACATAGCTTTTGATTGTTTTGCGGTACGGACTGTCGGCCGCCAGTGGCGCACGACCCGTCGCGTGGGCGGCGCTGGATTGCGTTTGAATGGCCTGGCTGTCGGCTGCTATGACTGAAACGGCAGGCTTATTGCGAGGTTCAGCGGGCGCGGGCGGGTTTGGATCGGTCACGAGGGCGGATTGTAGGTGGCGAGCCGCGCCCGCCAAGGCAGTATCCAGTGCGCCAGCAGCGCCTCTGGTGAGCTGCCCATTGCGACTGCGCTGTCTTTCGGCTCAAGCCCGAGAAATTGCCCGGCCCTCCAAAGAGCTTGAATCGGCGAGCGCACGTCGAGCGGTTCGGCGCCGCTCTGTTTGGAGAGCTTCTCGCCGGCTGCGTTTCGCACCAGCGGAACGTGAAGATACTGGGGGGTCGGGAAGCCCAGCGCGCACTGCAGCAGGATCTGGCGCGCCGTGTTGTCCATCAGGTCGGCACCGCGAACGACGTCGGTGATCCCCTGGTCGGCATCGTCCACCACGACTGCCAGCTGGTAAGCCCAGAGTCCGTCGGCGCGACGCAGGACGAAGTCGCCCACCTCGCATTCCACATCCTGATGTTGCGAGCCGGCAGCACGATCGACC
Organism: Burkholderiales bacterium; assembly: GCA_038234045.1. Taxonomy (GTDB): domain Bacteria; phylum Pseudomonadota; class Gammaproteobacteria; order Burkholderiales; family Burkholderiaceae_C; genus JBBSUX01. The sequence goes on along the minus strand of JBBSUX010000075.1, from coordinate 6,579 downwards.
CAATGAATGCTCGAGTAGGTTGGCTGAGAGGTTTTTGCTATTTCTGCAATAGCTGGTGGCGCTTTATTTGCAAGCGCTAGAGGCTTATTTGATGATGAATTTTGAAGCAGATCCGTTCGCAATCGCCAGGCGCGTGCCGCTCTTCCACCCAGGCCCGCGCGACAGGTGCCGCAATAGATCAGGCCTTCATGCCGCCGCGGAGCGCCAAGCCCGGCGGCTTCCATCGATCGGACGATGTCACTTCGAGTGCACGCGCAGGGGTAGGCCCATCCAGCGGCCAGCAACTGATCAAGCGCCGCGCGATACAGGTCCCCCCGCTGAGATTGCCAGACGGGGGGCGCATCCGGATGAAGTCCGAACGCACGCAGCTGGGCAAGGATCTCGGCGTCCGCCTCTGGCACGCATCGGGGGATGTCGGTATCCTCGATCCGCACCAGCCAGCGCCCGCCATGCGCTCGGGCGTCCAGCCAGCTGGCGAGTGCCGCGACAAGCGATCCAGCGTGCAGGGCGCCGGTGGGTGACGGTGCAAATCGGCCGACATAAGGAGCCGACCGATGGATTGGCACGATAGAACTCGACGCTTCGCGAAATGCGGCCGCCTTGGAGTCAGCTCCGCTGGACGACCGCCAAGGCAAGCTCGAGTCCCGACACGAACGCATCCTCGACGCGATGTCCGCTGCACCAGTCGCCGCAAGCACCCAGGCCTGCGCGCGGCTCCCACAAGAACTTGCGACCCAGCGCTCGAGTGGTCTTGGCGTAGGCCCAGCGCCGCAAACCGGCATGTGCCGGCTCGGCATGGATTCCGGTGATCTCGGCAAAAGCCCGCAGCAGCTTGGCGCGCACGCGATCGTCGTCGTCATGCAGGTGTTCAAGCGACCAGGCTTCGCTTGCCTGCACCGTCCAGCGCTCGACCCCACTGCGACCCGGTTTGGAAGATTCCCGGGCCAGCCAGGCGATGCGGTGGTGTGTGCTTCTGGCTGCGTTCCACTGGGGCCCGAGCGTGCTGAACTTCGGCTGGGAAGCCTGGGGGAAAGCCAGCATCAAGGTCCAGCACGGCGCCATCTTCACCTTGGCGAGGGTGCGTGCCATGGCAAGCGCGGCGGGCGGCCCGCCATCCTTCAAGAGTGCGCAGGCTTGCGGTGCCGGCAGCGCCAGCAGTACGGAATCGAAGCCGGCCTGCACCTGGGCGCTGCCGCTTCCCTCGGTGCGCAATTGCCAGCGGCCCGCAGCCAATGCATCGGCCTCGATCCGCGTCACGCGCGTACCGGTCTGCAGACGGCCATCTGCTGCAAGCGGAGCTGCCCAGCCGAGTGCCAGATTGCCCATTCCGGGAACCGGAACCAGGTGCGGCTCGCGCGGCGGAAGCCCGGCGGCGGCGACGCGGCCATGGGTGTCGAGGACCCGAACAGTGCTCGCGCTCCAGGGACGGCATCCAGCACTCGTAACTTCCAGCGCCCGACCGAAGCGCTCGTCGCGCACGGTGAAATATTGGGCGCCGCTGTCGAAGCCGCCGAAGGGCGTGTCCTGCGTCGCCATGCGACCGCCGGTGCTGGCCTCGGCTTCGAACACCGTGACGGCGCAACCGGCTTGCGCAAGCGTGCGGGCGCAGACGATGCCCGCCAGGCCCGCGCCCACGACGGCAACCTTGCGCGCGTTGGTAGCGAGGGCAGGGCTCCTCGAAGAGGTTCGGGGGGGCTTTTTAGCGGCTGATCCGGATCGGCTGGGCATGGGGGGTGTCTCCTGGAACGGTGATTCGAATGATGGGCCCGATGTCGAGCTTGCGATCGATGGGGCCTTGCGGTTGTGACTCTACAGCGATGGCGGGTGGTGAGGCGTTTGCGCCGCCTTTGCGGTCGGCCGCTTGGCGCCGGACTTCGCTGGCGGCGGTGAGGTCGAGGGAGGAATCGAGGTCGAGGAGATTGGGAAAAAGCACCTCTCAGTCAAATTTTTTGAATGATGCCGTTAAAACGCTTCAGCCGCGCTGTGGGGTCGACGCCCTACAGTTGATCGATCGAGCAATAGCCTCGACCACAAGGAGCGCAACATGCTTACTGTCAGACCCTCAGCGGAACGCGGCCAGGCCAATCATGGGTGGCTTCAGTCCTGGCACAGCTTTTCCTTTGCTGGCTACCACGATCCCGCTCACATGGGATTCGGTAATCTGCGCGTGATCAACGAAGACATCATTGCGCCCGGAACCGGCTTTGGCACGCACAGCCACCGTGACATGGAAATCATCAGCTATGTGCTTTCGGGTGAGCTGGCGCACAAAGACAGCATGGGCAATATCGAAGGTATTCCCCCCGGCGACGTGCAGCGCATGAGTGCCGGCAGCGGCGTGACGCACAGCGAGTTCAACCACGCCGCGGGTCAATCGACGCATCTGCTGCAGATCTGGATCGAGCCCGACCAGCGCGGTGTGGCGCCCAGCTACGAACAAAAGCGCTTTGCCGAAGCCGATAAGCGCGGCAAGCTGAGGCTGGTGGCGTCGCCTGACGGTGCAGACGGCTCGGTTAACGTGCATGCCGACGCGCGGCTTTTTGTCGGTCTGTTCGACCGAGCCGAATCGGCGCAACTTCTGCTTGATCCGGGACGCAAGGCCTATGTGCATCTGGTGCGCGGCGGAATCTGCGTCAACGGTCAGGCGTTGAAAGCTGGTGACGCGGCACTATTAAGCGGTGAGCGCGAAATCGTACTGGACGAAGGCCGTGCGGCCGAGGTGCTGGTGTTCGATCTGGCGCCGTAAGCATGGACTTCCCGCGTTTTCTCTTTTCGGTCTGTTTTTTTTTCTTTTTATTTATAGAGGTTTTTAATGGCTTTGAATGTCACGGTTGTTTTTCACTCGGGCTACGGCCACACCCAGCGCTTGGCGCAAGCGGTGGCCGACGGTGCCGGTGCGCAACTTCTTGCCATTGACGCCGATGGCAACCTGCCCGAAGGCGGTTGGGAGCAGCTCGCAGCCAGCGACGCGATCATTTTTGGATCGCCCACCTACATGGGCAATGCGAGCTGGCAGTTCAAGAAGTTTGCTGACGCGTCATCCAAGGTCTGGTTCTCCCAAGGTTGGAAGGACAAGATCGCGGGAGGCTTCACCAACAGCGGCAGCATGAGCGGCGACAAGGTCAACACCATGAACGCGCTCTTCTCGCTGTCGGCCCAGCATTCGATGGTGTGGGTGAGCCTGGGAATCATGCCGAGCAACTCCAAGGCGGCCAAGCGTGACGATCCGAATTTCATCGGTGCCTATGCGGGTGCGATGGCGCAGAGTCCGACGGATGCCGGAGCCGGTGACATGTCGCGGGGCGATCTGGATACGGGTCGCAGCTATGGTGAGCGGGTTGCGCAGATTGCAGCACGGATGGGGAAAGCCTGAGAATTCCTCACCTTGAAAAATACTGAACAGAAAATGGCTTTAGCGCTTTACGCATAAGCGCTACTAGCTCAACTATTGATAGCATTGAGGTCGGGATGCAGCGCAATGCGCTCGTCGAAGACGAAGCAGGTTCCGTCCCAGTGCGCTCCATCGGTATCTTCGAAATACTGCAGGATCCCGCCTTCGAGCTGATAGGCGTGCTCGAGGCCTGCTTCGCGCATCAGGATGGTTGCCTTCTCGCACCGGATTCCGCCGGTACAGAAGCTGACCACCGTCTTGCCTTCGAGCTCCTCCCGGTGAGCCTCCAGCGCTTGGGGAAACTCGGTGAACCGGCCGATCTTCCAGTCGACGGCGTTGCGGAAGGTGCCTTGCTCGACTTCGAAGGCGTTGCGCGTATCGAGCGTCACCACCGGTCTGCCCGTGTCGTCGTACCCGGCATCGAGCCATCGCCGCAGCGTTTCCGCATTCACAGCCGGCGCACGTCCACCCTCGCGTGACGGGTCAGGTCGGATCGCCGGATGGTTCATGCGGATGATTTCGGGGCGCACTTTGACGAGCATGCGGCGAAAGGGCAGCGTCTGCGACCAGCTTTCCTTGGCGGTGATTCCCGCAAAGCGCTCGTCGGTCCGAAGCGTTTCCAGAAAGCTGCGCACGCCGCTTTCTGGGCCCGCGAGAAAGAGGTTGATGCCTTCCTCGGCCAGGATGATCTTCCCGCGCAACCCGGCCTGAAGGCCCCACTCCAGAAGGCGCGGGCGCAGCAGCGGGATATCGTCGATCGGGACGAAACGGTAGGCAGCGATGTTGAGAATTTCTGACACAGCGCTCATTTTAGAAAGGTCTGCGTCCTGTGCAGCTAGGAAGCGGAGCTGAGTCTTTCTTGGACAGCGCGCGCTGGTTCGAGCGAGCTTTCGACAACCTGTTGCGCGCAGGGTCATACCGGCTGCCTTTCTACAATGACGGCATGTTCGTCCATTTGCGCCTGCACACTGAATTTTCCGTCGTCGACGGTACCAACCGTATCGATGAAATCGTAGCCGCTGCGGCCCGCGACGGCCAGCCCGCGCTGGCGATTACCGATCTGAGCAACCTCTTCGGCGCTATCAAGTTCTACAAGGAAGCACGTGGCAAGGGTGTCAAACCCGTCATCGGCGCAGAGATTTTCCTGGAAGGGCTTCAGCAGGATCCGGCCGCGCTCTCGCGTGTGCTGTTGCTGGTGCAGAACCATACTGGCTATCTCCATCTTTCAGAGATCCTGGCGCGTGCCTGGACGCGCAACATTGTCAAATCACAGGCGGTGTGCAAACTGGAGTGGTTGCGTGAATGCAATGCGGGCCTGCTGATGCTCTCCGGCGCGCAGGCGGGCCCTGTCGGGCAGGCTCTGCTGCGGGGCGACGACGCAGGCGCCACCGATATGGCCTTGGAGCTGGCCGCCATCTTTCCGCATCGCTTCTACATCGAGCTGCAGCGTGCGGGCCGTCCGGAAGATGCGGCGCATGTAACGGCCGCCGTCGAGTTGGCCGCCCGCCTGGGCTTGCCTGTTGTGGCGACACATCCCGTACAGTTCACTCTAGTTGACGATTTCGAGGCACATGAGGCGCGTGTCTGCATCGCCGAGGGCGAAATCCTCGGCAATCAACGTCGAGTGCGGCGTTTTACGCGCGAGCAGCATTTCCGCTCGTCAGCCGAAATGGAAGCCTTGTTTGCCGATGTGCCAAGCGCGCTTGCCAACGCCGTGGAGATCGCCAAACGCTGCAGCCTCGTCTTCGACCTTGGCAAGCCGCAGCTGCCGGACTTTCCCACACCGGAGGTGGACGGCCAACGCATGCCGATAGGCGAATACTTCCGCGTTGCTTCGTTCGAAGGGTTGGAGGGGCGGCTCCGACATCTTTATCCGAACGTCGAGACGCGTGAACACCAGCGCCCACGCTATGTGGAGAGGCTCGAGTTCGAGATCGCCACCATCCTGAAGATGGGATTCCCAGGCTACTTTCTGATCGTTGGCGACTTCATCAACTGGGCCAAGAAAAACGGCTGCCCGGTGGGGCCGGGACGCGGCTCTGGTGCCGGTTCGCTGGTGGCGTATTCGCTGAAGATCACCGACCTCGATCCGCTGGAATTCAATCTGCTGTTCGAGCGCTTCCTGAACCCGGAACGGGTGTCGATGCCCGACTTCGACATCGACTTCTGCCAGAGCAACCGTGACCGCGTCATCGATTACGTCAAGGAGAAATACGGACGCGACGCTGTGAGCCAGATCGTCACCTTCGGCACCATGGCTGCGCGCGCCGCCATCCGCGATGTGGGTCGCGTGCTGGACATGAGCTACACCTTCTGCGACGGCATCAGCAAGCTGATCCCGAACAAGCCCGGCACGCACATCACGATCGATGGCGCTATCAAGGCCGAGCCGATACTGGCCGAGCGACTGGAGAAGGAAGACGAAGTCAAGACGCTTCTGGCGCTGGCGCAAAAGCTCGAAGGCATGACGCGCAATGTGGGCATGCATGCCGGTGGCGTGCTCATTGCGCCGGGCAAGCTCACCGACTTTTGCCCGCTGTATCAGCAGCCCGGCAGTGGCTCGGCCGTGAGCCAGTTCGACAAGGACGATGTCGAGGCGATCGGTCTGGTCAAGTTCGACTTTCTGGGGCTGGCGACTCTCACCATCCTGGAGATTGCGCGTGATCTGATCGCTTCACGTCACAAGGGCCAGGAAGGATTTGCCTACGAAAACATCGCAGTCGACGACGCGGCCACGTATCGCCTGTTTGCTGATGGCAAGACCGAGGCAGTGTTTCAGTTCGAATCACGCGGCATGCAGGGCATGTTGAAGGATGCACGCCCAACGCGTCTGGAAGATCTGATTGCGCTGAATGCGCTGTATCGACCGGGCCCGATGGACCTGATACCGAGCTTCGTTGCGCGCAAACATGGGCGAGAGCCGGTGGAGTACCCGCATCCGCTGGTGGCGGAGATGCTGTCGGAAACTTACGGGATCATGGTCTACCAGGAGCAGGTCATGCAGACCGCTCAGATCCTGGGTGGTTATTCGCTGGGTGGTGCCGACCTTTTGCGCCGCGCCATGGGCAAGAAAAAGCTCGAGGAGATGGCCGAGCACCGCGCCATCTTCCGCAAGGGCGCGGCCGTCAATGGCATCAATCAGGACAAGGCTGACGAGATCTTCGACCTGATGGAGAAGTTCGCGGGCT
>JBBSUX010000074.1:0-13532 GCA_038234045.1 Burkholderiales bacterium | reverse complement strand
CAAGGTTGTTCCGGTTGCTTGCAGCGTGCGTGAGAGTCAACTCCTAGAATCAGCCGATGATTTCACGCGAACCCACTATCGAACGCCTTGCCATCGCCCAGCGCCTGTTGCTGGAACCCTTCGGCCTGGATGAATCCCATCTCGGTCGGGCGCTTGCCGAGATCAAGGCGCACCGCGTGGACGACGCCGATCTTTATTTCCAGATGACCCGCAGCGAAGGCTGGAGCCTGGAAGAGGGGATCGTCAAAACCGGTTCTTTCAGCATCGACCAGGGGGTGGGTGTCAGGGCCGTGAAGGGCGAGAAAACCGCTTTTGCCTACTCCGACGATATCTCCGAGGCTTCCTTGCTGGACGCAGCCCGAACTGTGCGATCAATTTCAGCTCAAGCCAAGTCGGGGCGAGCGCATGTAGCTACGAAGAAAATAGCTAAGAGCCGGTCGCTCTATCCCGAGGTCGATCCGATTGCGTCGCTGGACAGTAACGCCAAGGTGGCATTGCTGGGCAAGGTCGAAGCGCTGGCTCGCGCCAAAGATCCGCGGGTGGCGCAGGTGATGGCGGGGCTGGCTGCCGAGTACGACGTGGTGCTGGTGGCGCGCGCCGACGGCACGCTGGCGGCTGACGTACGGCCGCTGGTGCGGCTTTCGGTCACCGTCATCGCCGAGCACAAGGGCCGGCGTGAAGTGGGTTCGGCCGGCGGCGGTGGGCGTTTCGGGCTGGCGTATTTCGACGATGCGATGGTTGCCCACTATGTGGACGAAGCGGTGCGGCAAGCGCTGGTCAATCTCGAATCCCGTCCGGCTCCTGCCGGCGAGATGACGGTGGTGCTGGGCGCTGGCTGGCCAGGCATCCTGCTGCACGAGGCGATCGGCCACGGGCTTGAAGGCGACTTCAACCGCAAAGGCTCGAGCGCCTTCAGCGGCAAGATCGGCAAGCGCGTTGCGGCAAAGGGCGTCACGGTGCTCGACGACGGCACCATCGCCGACCGTCGCGGCTCGCTCAACGTGGACGACGAAGGCCACACCAGCCAGCGCAACGTGTTGATCGAGAACGGCATCCTGTGCGGCTATATCCAGGATTCGATGAACGCGCGCCTGATGGGCGTCAAGCCCACCGGCAACGGGCGCCGCGAAAGCTACGCCCATCTGCCGATGCCGCGGATGACCAATACCTACATGCTGGGCGGCGACAAGGACCCGCAGGAAATCATCGCGAGTATCGACAAGGGCTTGTACGCCACCAACTTCGGCGGCGGGCAGGTAGACATCACCAGCGGCAAGTTCGTCTTCTCGGCCAGCGAGGCGTACTGGGTGGAAAAGGGAAAGATCCTGTACCCGGTCAAAGGCGCAACACTTGTCGGTAGTGGGCCGGATTGCCTGAAGCGCGTCTCGCTGATCGGCAACGACATGGCGCTCGATTCCGGCGTCGGCACCTGTGGCAAGGAAGGCCAGAGCGTGCCGGTGGGAGTCGGCCAGCCGACGCTGCGGATCGACGGACTGACGGTGGGCGGCACGGCGTGAACCGGGGTCATAGCGTCCTCTTTAAACGCCAAAGCAGCGTTGCGTGCGGCAGACAGCTTGAGGGTCCCGCCCAGCGCCGCTGTGCTACATTTCTCGCCATGCAAGTTCGCCGCGCCCCTTTTTACGCGTTTTATTTTTGGTTCCCCAAGACCGGCGGAACCGGAGAGTGCGCGTAAAAGAAACACAACGCGCCTTCCAGCCAACCGCCGACGCTCAGAGCCCGGCGGTTTTTTTTTGCCTCGCAGTTTTCAGTCAAAGCGTTTTCGATTTTTCTTTCCCCACCTTTTCGCAACAACCGCCCACAGCACAAGGAACTCCGATGAATGCGACCGTGAAAGCCAGCCAGGACCAGAACTGGCATGCGTACGCCGAGAAAACCAGCCGTACCGACGACGAACGCATCAAGGAAATCACCGTGCTCCCGCCTCCCGAACATCTGATCCGCTTTTTCCCGATTCGTGGGACGCCGGTCGAGTCGCTTATTACGACGACGCGTCGCCGTATCCACGACATCATGAGCGGCTCGGACGACCGCATGCTGGTGGTGATCGGGCCGTGCTCCATCCACAACCCGGATGCGGCGCTCGCTTATGCGCGGAAGTTGCAGGCCGAGCGTGAGCGTTACGCCGACACCCTTGAAATCGTCATGCGCGTGTACTTCGAAAAGCCGCGCACTACCGTTGGCTGGAAGGGGCTCATCAACGATCCGTACCTTGATGAGAGCTTTCGTATCGACGAGGGATTGCGCATCGCCCGGCAGCTGCTGATCGACATCAACCGGCTCGGGCTGCCAGCAGGCAGTGAGTTTCTGGATGTGATTTCGCCGCAATACATTGGCGATCTGATCTCCTGGGGCGCCATTGGCGCGCGAACCACTGAAAGCCAGGTTCACCGCGAACTGGCCTCCGGCATTTCAGCTCCGATCGGTTTCAAAAACGGTACCGATGGCAATATCCGGATCGCAACCGACGCCATCCAGGCAGCGGCGCGGGGCCATCATTTCCTTTCGGTGCATAAAAATGGTCAGGTTGCGATCGTGCAGACCGATGGCAACCCCGATTGCCACGTCATTCTGCGTGGTGGCAAGGCTCCGAACTACGACGCGGCGAGTGTCGAGGCGGCTTGCGCAGACTTGGTGAAGTCGGGTCTGTCGCCATCGCTGATGGTCGACTGCAGCCATGCGAACAGCAGCAAACAGCATGCTCGCCAGATGGTGGTGGCCGAGGAGGTCGCCCGTCAGACCGCCGAAGGCTCGCGCAGCGTTTTCGGCGTAATGATCGAAAGCCATCTGGTCGAAGGTGCCCAGAAGTTCACGCCCGGCAAAGACCAGCTCGATGGGCTGGTTTACGGGCAGAGCATTACTGACGCGTGTCTTGGTTGGGACGACTCCTGCGCGGCGCTGGGTGTGCTTTCGAACGCGGTGCGCGCTCGGCGCCGTCGTTAATAACGTCGGCCGGCAACCCGGAGCTGGCCGCTCGCGTTTTTTCTTCAAGGGTAGGCTGCTTTAACCTACAACAAACATCTGCAGGAGCCCATGCAATTCGACCATCCAGCCTGGCAGGCGACGCGGGCGCTTGGCCCCATCACCCGCAAGCAGTTGCTGGCCGGGCTGGCGGTTGCATTTGGCTTTTCCTTGTTGCTGATGGTCCCGGTCCTTTCGCACAGGGGATGGCCGGCCAATCATGACTGGACTGCGCCTGTCGCGCGCATGTCGGTCACCCTGCAGCAATGGCGGATCGGGCACTGGATGCCCGTCTGGTCTTCGCAGCTGCAATATGGTCACGGTTCGCCGCTGCCGGCGCTTTATCACAAGACCTTCATGATCCTGTCGGCGGCGGCGCTGGCTGTCACGCAAAGCCCGAAGGCGGCGATTGTGCTGCCCACGCTGTTCTGCATGGTGACGGGTTTCGCGGGTATGGCGTTATGCACGCGTCAGGCGCTTCGCGGCAGGTTTCCAGCGCTGTGGCTGTTGGCGGGGGGATTGCTTCTCGCGTCAAACTACGCGACTACCGACTGGCTGATCCGTGGGGCGTTTGCAGAATTCTCTGCCCTTGCGCTGATCCCGTGGATCGTCTGGTGGTGCCTGATCCTGCTAATGGAAGGCCGCTGGCCTCGGTGGCTCGGAGTAGTGGTCGCGCTCCTGGCGCTATCCCATAGCGCGATCGCCTTGTTCGTCGTTGTACCGCTCGGTGTCTGCGTCGCACTCGCATTGCATCAATGGCGCGGTCGAGCTTATTCCTGGTGGCTCCCCGCACTGCAGAGTGGAGCGATCGCACTCGTATGTCTGTTGCCGTTCGTCCTGCCGATGGCAGCGATGGGCCGCTTCAACCGCACTGAAGAACTGGTCAGACATTTTGCGTTCACGCCGATGACGTTTGTCTTTCCACTCGGCAGATTCCTGTGGGATTCCCGTTGGGTCTGGGGCAGGGATTGGAATTCGTTCACCGTCCAGCTCGATATTGCGCTGGTTTTCCTGCTGCTGGCGTACTTGGCTTTTCTTTTGGGATCACCGCGGCCCCGTGCCGGAAGTCCGCCAGAGACGAATGCTTCCTGGGCTGTTGATCAGTCAGTCGGCGCATTCGTACTCGGCACCCTCATGGTCCTCGCCTGGCTGCAGACTCCTTCAGCATTCTGGGTCTATGAAACCATTCCCGGCACCATCTATCTACAGTTCGCCTGGCGACTGCTCGCGTATGCAACGGTTGTTCTCGTGCTGGGTGCGGTGCTTGGATTTTCCCGGCTGCTCCAGCACCAAATGACGCTTACCCGCCCAGGTCACTGGAGTCGGTTCGCATGTGGTCTGTTGGGCGCGCTCACCCTTTTCGTGGTAGCAGAGCCCAAGATGTGGTGGCATCCCATCCAGTACGAACGAATTACGCCGGAGCGCATGCAGGATGATCTACATGCGGACTATGTCGCAATGGCGGAGTTCTTTCCCCTGGTGGATTGGGAGCCGGCTGTCGACATCCAGGTCATCTTCGACCAGATGCGCAACTTCCTCAAGACCAGCGCCAGCGCTGACTGTACATTGGCTCGCCCGGCGGTGAATAACACCGAAGAGCGCCGCACTGCCACTTGGGAGTGGCAGTGCACAAAACCTTCTAATGTCGCGTTGCCGGTATTCGCTGCGCCCGGCATGGCGGTGCGAATCCGGCGGCCGGGTGATCCCGCTTGGATCTATGCGCCCGTCAACCGCACTTGCCACGATCCGAGGCTGTTGGTTGCGCTGCCAGCCGGTTCGACCGAGGTCGAACTGCGATTTCCGAACTGGAGCCGAACGGTGAAGTCGCTTTTCGTTCATCAGGTGTTCGACTTCCGGCGCGATTGTCGACTGCCACCGGCTGCTTCCCGCGTGGCTGGCAGCAGTCGGAATCCTCCGCCGTAAGCGGGTCCAGCGTTTCAGCGCTTCAGCGGCTCTCCGGGCGTTTCATCCGACGCCTCCAGCGCGGCCAGCAAGCGCTCGTGGATACCGCCGAAGCTGCCGTTGCTCATGCACACCAGATGGTCGCCCGGTCGGGCGTCTTGCGCGACCTGACGCACCAGGCTGCCGATGTCGCTTGCTGTGCGCGCCTTTTCACCCAAGGGTCTCAGGACGGCTTCGGCATCCCAGTCCAGCCCGGCTGTGTGACAGAAGGCGATGTCTGCTGCTGCCAGGCTAGCCGGCAATAACGCTGCCATGGCGCCGAGCTTCATGGTGTTGCTGCGTGGCTCAAACACCGCCAGTATGCGGCCGGAGCCTGCCTTTTGATCCAGCTGGCGGCGCAGTCCGTCGAGTGTTGTTGCGATGGCAGTCGGGTGGTGGGCGAAATCGTCATAGACGTGCACGCCGCCAGCAACGCCGCGCAGTTCCATCCGGCGCCGCGCGTTGATGAATCCGCCAAGCGCTGTGGCAGCTTCCTGCGGCGCTATCCCGACGCTGGTGGCAGCCGCTATGGCTGCTAACGCATTGCTCTGGTTGTGCCGGCCTCCGAGTGCCCAGCAAACCCGGCCGGCCTGCTCTCCGCGGTGCAGGATGGCGAAGTCTCCTGGGTCTCCTTCAGCAGTGAAGTCCGCATCCAGCGCTCCGAATCCGATGCGCTCGCTCCAGCATCCCTGATCGAGGACCCTGGCCAAGGCCGCATCGCCCGCATGAAAAACCACGCAACCCGACGAAGGGACGGTGCGCACCAGATGGTGAAATTGCCGCTCGATCTGCGACAGATTGTCGAAGATGTCGGCGTGGTCGAACTCCAGGTTGTTCAGGACGGCGGTGCGCGGGCGGTAATGAACGAACTTGCTGCGTTTGTCGAAGAACGCGGTGTCGTACTCGTCCGCCTCGATTACGAACGGCGCGTCGACCCGCCCAAGACGCGCCGAAACGCCGAAGTTGAGCGGCACGCCACCCACCAGAAATCCCGGCTCCAGCCCGGCCGATTCCAGCAGCCACGCAAGCATCGATGTAGTGGTGGTCTTGCCGTGGGTGCCTGCCACCGCGATCACATGGCGCCCGCGCAGGAGCTGTTCGGCCAGCCACTGCGGTCCGCTGGTGTAGGGCACGCCAGCATCGAGAATGGCTTCCATCAAGGGAAACTTGGGCGATCCGTCCGCTGCGCGCGCGCGGCTGACCACGTTGCCCACCACGAAAACATCGGGGGCGAGAGCCAGTTGCTCCGCGCTGTAGCCTTCGGTCAGCTCGATGCCGAGCGAGCGGAGCTGATCGCTCATCGGCGGATAGACGCCGCTGTCGCAGCCCGTGACGCGATGACCCGCCTCACGCGCCAACGCAGCGAGCCCTCCCATGAAAGTGCCGCAGATACCAAGAATGTGAAGGTGCATTGGTCGATCGACGCAGAGGGATATTTTATGGATAAAAAGAGGCGATAGCGATTTTCCAGTAAGCGCTATCAGCTTCTATTAATATAGCGTCACTGTTCAAATGCCAGGTTTTGCAGAGCCTTGAAAGGGTAGTGGCCGGCCTGTCGCAGAATGGAACACTACCCCGAGGATAGCGATGCAACCCATGCAAGCCGAAATTGCTGCCAGTGCCGCGCGTCTGGTGGTTGAAGACGGGCTGGAATACGGTCCGGCCAAGCGAAGCGCGGTGCGGCAACTCGGTTTAACGGGCCGCGCCGCCCTGCCAGATAACGACGCAGTGGAAGACGCGGTACGTGAACATATCGCGCTTTTCTGTGCCGATACCCAGCCCGACGAATTGCGCATCCTCAGGGAGATCGCACTGGTCTGGATGCGCCGGATGGCGCAGTTCCGGCCCCATTTGACAGGTGCTGTCTGGCACGGAACAGCCACCCGCCACTCTTGCATCTTTGTTCAACTGTTTTGCGACGACTCGAAATCCGCAGAAATTGCGCTCATCGACCATCATGTCGACTACGACCCGCAGACCGTCACCGGCATGCATGGCAAGGCAGTCGATGCGCTTACCGTGGCTCATGCCTCTCCTGCGCTCGAAGAAATGGTGGGTATTCATCTGATGGTCTACGATCTCGACGACCTGCGCGGGGCCATGCGCCCCGGCAAAAAAGGCCGTTTACCGCGCGGAGACACCAACGCCGTCGCCGCTTTGCTCACGCCATGAATTCTCCACACACTCCTCCCGATCCAACCGAAGCAGCTCCGCGAGATCGCCCTGAGCCGGAAGGCACTCCTGCACCGGAGCGGCGGCGCAACATCCTCATCGCGGGAGTCGCCGTAACGGCAGCTTGTTTTGGCACCTTGCTGGCGCTTCGGCACTCAGGAGTCGGAATACCTTTTGGACGTGAATCGGCCGGCGGAAATGAGGATCAACTCTGGAAGACGGCCTTCGAAACCCCAGAGGGCACTGCGCTGGATCTTTCCGCTCTGCGGGGCCGCAAATTACTGGTCAACTTCTGGGCGACCTGGTGCCCACCGTGCGTGGCAGAACTGCCGCTACTGGATCAATTCCATTCGGCACAAGGCGCAAATGGTTGGCAGGTGCTGGGTCTGGCGGTGGATCAACCTTCGTCTGTGCGCAAATTTCTCGCGCGCGCACCGGTGAGCTTTCCGATAGGCATGGCGGGCTTGGGCGGGACCGAACTTTCCAAATCCCTCGGCAATACAGAGGGCGGTCTGCCCTACAGCGTGCTGTTCGATGCCTCCGGTCATGTCACAGCCCGTAAAATGGGTCAGCTCAAACCGGAAGACCTTGTCAAACTCACATCGCCCGCATAAGCGGCGGGTCTTAAGTTGACCGATTTTGCTTCAAGTTGATGAAGGATGATGGTTTTATTCGGCTTTTATCGCGTTTTGATGTACATTCGCGCTCTGTTTTTTACAGGCGCCTTACAGGTGCCGCTGGAGCCTGCATGGATCTACGCAAACTCAAAACCCTGATCGATCTTGTCTCGGAATCCAATGTTTCCGAACTAGAGATAACTGAAGCCGAAGGAAAAGTCAGGATCGTCAAATCGGCGGCAGCGGCTCCTATTGTCGCTGCGCCGCTCGCTCCCACTCAGCCCCCGTCGGCAAGCGCTCCCGGGGCAGAAATCGCTGCGGTGCCGGCCGCTGTTGTTGCTGCGGAGCCGGTGGTTCCCGCAGGTCACACCGTGACATCCCCGATGGTCGGCACGCTCTATCACGCATCCAGTCCGGGCGCCGCGGCTTATGTTGAAGTGGGCTCCGTCGTTAAGGAAGGTGATGTGATCTGCATCATCGAGGCGATGAAGATCCTCAACGAGATTGAAGCCGACAAGTCCGGCACGATCATCCAGATCCTGGCCGACAACGGTCAAGCGGTGGAATACGGTCAGCCGCTGTTTCTTATTGCGTGAATGCGGCAAGTTTGACCTTGCTTCTCCGCTCCCTTCTTTGTCCACGCCGCGAGCGCTGCGTGACGGATCCAGCGCTGCCGGCTGCGGGTCCCATGGGCGGTCTGGCCCCTGAGGTGATTCATGTTTAAAAAGATTCTTGTCGCCAACCGGGGCGAAATCGCCCTGCGCATCCAGCGGGCCTGTCGGGAGATGGGTGTTACGGCTGTCATGGTGTATTCCGAAGCTGATCGAGACGCGAAGTACGTGAAGCTGGCTGAAGAGGCCGTTTGTATCG
The DNA here is from genome assembly GCA_038234045.1 of Burkholderiales bacterium. Taxonomy (GTDB): domain Bacteria; phylum Pseudomonadota; class Gammaproteobacteria; order Burkholderiales; family Burkholderiaceae_C; genus JBBSUX01. The sequence goes on along the minus strand of JBBSUX010000074.1, from coordinate 4,953 downwards.
GCCCGGGTCCATCTGCGCTGTCCTACCTGAATATGCCGGCCATCATTTCGGCGGCGGAGGTGACGGATGCCGAGGCCATCCACCCGGGATATGGTTTTCTGAGCGAGAACGCCAATTTCGCCGAGCGCGTGGAGAAAAGCGGATTCCAGTTCATCGGTCCGACCTCCGACTCGATCCGACTGATGGGCGACAAGGTGTCGGCCAAGCAGGCAATGCTGAAGGCTGGTGTTCCGTGCGTGCCGGGCTCCGAAGGTGAGTTGCCCGATGATCCGGTAGTCATCCGGCGCACCGCGAAATCCATCGGATACCCGGTGATCATCAAGGCCGCGGGCGGTGGCGGCGGGCGCGGGATGCGCGTCGTTCACACCGAGGCAGCTCTGGTGAACGCGGTCCAGATGACCAAGGCCGAAGCCGGTGCGGCATTCAACAATCCGGCGGTTTACATGGAGAAATTTCTCCAGAATCCCCGGCATATCGAAATCCAGGTCATGGCGGACAAGCACCGCAATGCCGTTTATCTGGGCGAGCGCGACTGCTCCATGCAACGCCGGCACCAGAAGGTGATCGAGGAAGCCCCGGCGCCAGGAATTCCGCGCAAGCTGATCGAGCGAATCGGCGAGCGCTGCACTGCCGCCTGCAAGCGAATCGGCTACCGGGGCGCTGGCACCTTCGAGTTTTTGTATGAAAACGGCGAGTTTTATTTCATCGAGATGAATACGCGCGTGCAGGTCGAGCATCCGGTGACCGAAATGATCACCGGCATAGATATCGTGCGTACGCAGATCATGGTGGCTGCAGGTGAGAAGCTGCCTTTTACACAGCGCGATATTCAGCTGCGTGGCCATGCGATCGAATGCCGCGTGAACGCGGAAGATCCCTATCGCTTCACGCCGTCGCCGGGCCGCATCACGGCTTGGCACGCGCCGGGTGGACCGGGCGTGCGAGTCGACTCCCATGTTTACACCAACTATTTTGTGCCGCCGAACTATGACTCGATGATCGGTAAAATCATCACCCACGGGGACACCCGGGAGCAGGCCATCGCCCGCATGCGAACCGCGTTGCTGGAAACGGTCATCGAAGGCATCAACTGCAATATCCCGCTGCATCGGGAATTAATGGTCGACGCGCGTTTCGAAGAAGGCGGCACCAACATTCACTATCTGGAAGAGTGGCTGGCGCAGCGCAAGCGCTGACCGGATCTTTGTCATGTTTGAGCTTCGTCTGGCGGTTCCAGAAGCGCGTGTACAGATCGTTTGCGATGCGCTCGAAGCACTCGATGCCCTGAGCGTGAGCGTCGAGGATGCGGACGCCCATACCGATGCCGAGCAGGCACTCTTCGGCGAACCGGGAATGCCTCCGCCGCGTGAAGGCTGGGTGCGATCGGGCGTGAGCGCGCTTTTTTCTACGGACGCGCTCGCGAATGCCGCCTCCGATCTGCTGCAGGCCCAGGATTTCTTCGACGAATGCGCCGTACGTAGCGTGGTCGTGGTGCCGGAGCAGGACTGGGTGCGGCTGACGCAGTCGCAGTTCGCCCCAGTGGAGATCACCCATGATTTCTGGATCGTGCCGACTTGGCATTCGCCACCTGCTGCGGCGCGCACTGTCATCCGGCTCGACCCCGGTCTGGCTTTTGGCACGGGCACGCATCCCACGACCCGCATGTGTCTGCGCTGGATCGCAGCGCGCGGGGGCAGGGATGGTGCGGGTGTTTTCCCAGGAGCTTCCCCCGAATTACGTCTGGGCGCTGTGCTGGATTACGGTTGCGGTTCGGGCATTCTCGCCATCGCAGCGTCATTGCATGGCGCGGTGCGCGTCGACGCCGTCGACATCGACGAGGCAGCCGTCCTCGCAACAGAACAGAACGCGCTGGCCAACCATGCTGTCGTGCGTGCCGGGTTACCCGAGCTGGCGGTTGGTCGATACGACACAGTGCTGGCCAATATTCTCGCCACGCCGTTGAAGGTGCTTGCGCCGCTCCTTTGTTCGCATCTGACACCTGGCGGCTCGCTCGTGCTGGCCGGCATCCTGGAACGTCAACATGCAGAGTTGACGGAGGCTTTTGCGCCGCATGTGCGATTGAGCGTGGCCGACAGCGAAGACGGGTGGGTGCTGATGACGGCGACGGCACCGGCGGACAATTGACGCGGTGCCGGCAAGACTGCAATGCTCGGAGATTCTGCTGGTTTTCCCGCCTCGTCGCTTGCGACGCGCTGCCCCGAATGCGCCACCGTTTTCCGGGTAGTGCCGGATCAGTTGCGCCTGTCTGAAGGATGGGTGCGCTGCGGGCATTGCGCTTCGGTTTTCGATGCGTCAGAGAATCTTGTCGATCTCGATCAACTACCAACGGAGCCGACTGTCGGTGCTATCTCTTCATCTGAGTTCCTGCAGGATTCCGAGGATGGCAGTGAGGCCGCCCACTTTTCTTCACTGAGCGAAGAGGATCAAGGTCCAGTCGATGTTCCGTCGTCTGCAGATTCGGCTCACGTTGCAATAGCGCCGACGCCGTACCGGGGCAGGTCCGTCGCCGCTCGCCAGATATTACATGGCGAAATTATCGCGGAGCCCGCAATCGTCGAGCAGGCTTCAGAACCCGGTGAATCGCTGCTAAGCGATCCGGGTTTGACGCTGCCCGTACCAGTACGCGAGGCTAAAGCAGAGCACGGCACCCAGCCGATGCCCGATGAAGCGCGGCCGGCTGTGAATGGCTCGCAGGATGTCAATGACTTGACGATGATGCGGGGGGCGCATCCAAGCGTTGCTGTTGCTTCCCTTGACGACGAAGAAGGCGAACCTCATGGGCCGCAGGGCGATCTGCACGATGCAGTGGACAACCCGCAGCTGAGCGATGTCGGCTTTGTCCGTCAGGCCGACCATCGTGCTTTCTGGAAGCAACCGGTCGCAATTGCCGCGTTGGTTCTGGGTTGCTGCGTGCTTGCTGTCATGCTGGCAATGCAGGTGGGAACCCATCAGCGGGATCAGGTCGTCGCCGCCATTCCGTCTGCCAGAGCGCCGCTCGCTGCCCTATGCCGATTGTTCCCTTGCGAGCCGTCGCCGCGGCACCAGATTGAGTCGGTCCTGATCGAAAGCTCGGCCTTCAACCGGCGTGGTGATCACTATCTGCTCAGTGTGGATCTGCGCAACTCTGCCAATCTGCCCCTGGCGATGCCGGCGCTGGAACTGACGCTTACGGATCTGCAGGACCGCATCGTCGTACGCCGCGTGCTTTTGCCTGACGCGATCGGGGCGCCACCGCAACTCGATACCAACGCGCTATGGAGCGGCAGGTTCGCCATCCGCGTCGAAGATGCAACGGGAGTCCCCGACGCTGCCCCGGTTGCAGGTTACCGGCTTCTTGCTTTTTATCCCTGACGGCGACCGTGTGTCTTGCGTCAGTCCCTTCACTGTTATCGCAATCCTTCAATTGATCAATCCATGGCTGCACTGATTTGCGGATCCCTTGCCTTCGACACCATCATGAGCTTCGAGGGTCGTTTTGCCGACCAGATCCTGCCGGACCAGTTGCATATCCTGAACGTCTCGTTTCTGGTTCCGGCGCTGCGCCGGGATTTCGGAGGCTGCGCGGGCAATATTGCGTACAGCCTCAAACTGCTGGGCGGCGTTCCCCTTCCGATGGCGACGGTTGGAAGCGACGGTACCGGTTACCTTGAGCGTCTGGCGAACCTGGGTATCTCCACAGAATTCGTACGCTCAGTGCCGGATGCATTGACGGCGCAGGCCATGATCATGACCGACCGCGACAACAACCAGATCACGGCGTTTCATCCCGGCGCGATGATGCAGGCGCATACCACACGGATCGAGGCGCGTCAGGATATTCGCCTGGGTATCGTGGCTCCCGACGGGCGAGATGCGATGTTGGAGCACGCAGAGCAGTTCGCGCACGCTGGCATTCCCTTCGTTTTCGACCCGGGTCAGGGACTGCCGATGTTCGATGGTCCTACCCTTGCCCGTTTCGTGGAGCAGGCTGACTGGATTGCAGTCAATGATTATGAGGGCCAGATGTTGTGCGAGCGAACCGGCTGGAGCCTGGCCGATATCTCGCGCCGCGTGCGCGGCCTTGTCGTCACGCGAGCCGAACAGGGATGCGACGTCTGGGTCGATGGTGAATTCGTCCGGGTTGCGGCAGAAGTGCCCGCTGAAGTGATAGACCCAACCGGGTGCGGAGACGCGTGGCGGGGCGCGCTACTCCATGGTCTGGAGCAGGGTTGGGATCTGGCCCGCTGTGCCGCGCTTGGGAACAGGATGGGGGCCCTCAAGATCGCTTCTCGCGGGCCGCAGAACTATCGTTTGACAGGTTCGGCATCCAGCTAATTAGAAGGATTTTAGCGCTCTAACGTAGTATTCACAAGCGGAAGTAGCTATTTAAAAAATAGCAAAATTCCGAACCAAGGCTAGGGATGTAGAAAAGCCCGACGCTCCGTGAAGGAGCGCCGGGCTGGGCGGCAACCTGCTCGCTCAGGGCTTTGTGCCGGTCGGGAATGGCCAGGCCGCCTGCGGATTCAGCGTGGTCTGTGCGGAGGGCGCAGCAGCCGATGCGGCGCTGTTGGTCGACGCAGGTGCAGGCTGGGTCTTCTTGGCGGGTGCGCTTGCCTTTTTCGCCGCCGGTGCCTTCTTGGCTGCAGAGGCATTTTTGGCAGGCGCTGCCTTCTTGGCGGGCGCTGTCTTCTTCGCCGCTGTCACCTTTTTGGCAGGAGCCTTCTTGGCTGCGGTGGCCTTCTTGGCTGGTGCTGCCTTCTTCGCCGCTGTCACCTTTTTGGCAGGAGCCTTCTTGGCTGCAGAGGCCTTTTTGGCAGGCGCTGCCTTCTTGGCGGGTGCTGCCTTCTTCGCCGCTGTCACCTTTTTGGCCGGAGCCTTCTTGGCTGCAGAGGCCTTTTTGGCAGGCGCTGCCTTCTTGGCGGGTGCTGCCTTCTTCGCCGCTGTCACCTTTTT
>JBBSUX010000073.1:0-13586 GCA_038234045.1 Burkholderiales bacterium | reverse complement strand
GGTTCCGCGGTGTTCTCGAAGGGTTACGGGCCAGCGCCAGCGCGTGAGCGAAAATCAACCTATGACGACCTACCAAACTGCACCATGAGCACTTTGCAAATGAGCCTCGCGATGGCCGGCGGCGTGGTGCTGGCGGGCATCGTGGCCCACAGCGCCTGGACGTCGCGGCGCAATACACCCAAGCAGCCCGAGCCGACTACGCCCGAAGAAGCCGCTGCGCGCGAAGCGTCGCACGAGCGAACCGAGCCTGGTTTCGAGCCAGACGGCAACATGCCGCCGATGGAGGGCGCCACCGCGCCGGAGCACGGCAATGACGTTGGCATCGCGCCCGCGCGGCAGCCCCTGGTCAAGAACCCGGCAGGCCTCGACCCATTGATCGACGTGATAGCGCCGGTGGCGCTTGAGCAGGTCGTCTCTGGCGATGCTGCCCTGGCGGCCTTCCCCGCTACTCGTCGTGTTGGTACCAAACCCTTCGGTGTCGAAGGCCTGAACGATGCCAGCGGCCAGTGGGAGATGCCTGCTGCCGGGCAGCGCTACAACGCTTTCCAGACAGGTGTGCAGCTGGCTAACCGCACCGGCTCGCTCAACGATATCGAATTCTCCGAGTTCGTTGTCAAGGCGCAGGCCTTTGCCGACGCATTGGGCGGCACACCCGATTTTCCGGACATGCGCCATGAAGTGGCCCGAGCCCGAGAGCTCGATCAGTTCGCCAACGACCACGATGCACAGCTCACTTTCGTGTTGCGGGCTCGCGCTGCGGCGTGGAGCCCCGGCTATGTCGAGCAAAACGCAGCACGCCTGGGTTTTGTCGCGGGCACGATTCCCGGCCGCATGGTGCTGCCGACCGCCGCGCACGGTCTGCCGCCTGCGCTCACTTTGGCTTTCGACAGCCAGGCGGCGCTGGCCGATGACCCCGAACTCTCCGCGATCCGCGATGTGGCGCTGAGTCTGGACGTGGCGCAGGTAAACCGCGAAGAAAAGCCTTTTGCCCGTTTGCGTGAAGTGTCGGCTGCGCTGGCCACCACGATGGACGGCGTACTCACCGATCAGAACGGTCAGCTGCTGCCCGATGCGGCGATGGACGGTGTGGGCGCGGATCTGGAAAAGCTCTACGACACGCTTGACGGGCGCGATCTTTCGGCTGGATCCGTGTTGGCGCGTCGCCTGTTCAGCTGAAACTGACCGGTGCCGCGCTGCCAAGTTCGGGGTTTGGTATTCAAAGAATTAACAAAGAAATATGCCTGAAACGCAGGCTGCTGTAGCGCAACCAGCTACTGAAAAGATAGAAAAACTGCGCACTGTGCTGAACGCGTGGGCGCATGCGTACTACGTGCTGGATGCGCCTGCGGTGCCCGATGTCGAATACGACCGCGTGTTTCGCGAACTGCAGTCGCTCGAAGAGGCGCATCCCGATCTCATCACTCCCGATTCGCCCACGCAGCGCGTGGGTGGCGCGCCGCTCGGCCAGTTTGCCCCGGTGCGCCATGCGGTGCCCATGCTCAGCATCCGTACCGAAACCGATACCGAAGCCAGCGGCGCTGCGGCTTTCGATGCGCGGGTGCGCAAGGAGCTGGGCCTGAAACCCGATGACCCGCCAGTGCAATACACCGCCGAGCTGAAGTTCGACGGCTTGGCCATGAACTTGCGCTACGAGCGCGGCGTGCTGGTGCAGGCCGCCACGCGTGGTGATGGCGAAACCGGCGAAGACGTCACGCAGAACATCCGCACGGTCAGGCAGATTCCGCTCAAACTGCCGGCTGGTGCGCCCGAGGTGCTGGAGGTGCGCGGCGAGCTCTACATGCGACGGCCAGACTTCGAAAAGCTCAACGAACGCCAGCGCGAAGCTGGCGATAAAACCTTCGTCAACCCGCGCAATGCCGCGGCCGGTGCGGTGCGCCAGCTCGACCCAGCCATCGCCGCGCGCCGGCCGCTGAGCTTCTTCGCCTACGGCTGGGGCGAGATAGAGGGCTGGTCCGATCAGCCGGCCACGCACAACGGCGTGCTCGATGCTTTCGCGGTGATGGGCTTCCCGGTAGACAAACATCGCGCGGTCCTCCAAGGGGCAGAAGGCCTGGCCACGTTTCACGACAAGATCGGCTTGGTGCGCGAAAAGCTTGTCTTCGATATTGACGGCGTGGTTTATAAGGTGGATGCGCTGGCACTGCAAAAGCAACTGGGTTTCGTCACACGCGAGCCGCGCTGGGCGGTGGCGCACAAATATCCGGCGCAAGAGCAGATGACGCTGATCATCGGCATCGATGTGCAGGTTGGCCGCACCGGCAAGCTCACACCGGTCGCACGGCTGGCACCGGTGTTCGTCGGCGGCGTAACGGTGACCAACGCCACGCTGCACAACCTGTTCGAGCTGCGGCGCAAGGATGTGCGGGTGGGTGATACGGCGACCGTACGGCGCGCGGGCGATGTGATTCCGGAGGTGGTCGGCACGGTCGCAACGCAGCGGCCAAGGCATCCGTACGTGCCCAACTTTCGTATGCCGCGCCATTGCCCGGTCTGCGGCAGCGACGTGGTGCGTGAGCCCGGCGAGGTGAACCATCGCTGTTCGGGCGGACTCTTCTGCGCCGCGCAGCGCAAAGAGGCAATCCTGCATTTTGCGCAGCGGCGCGCGATGGATATCGAAGGCCTGGGCGACAAGCTGGTCGACCAGCTGGTGGAAAGCGGGACCATCCGCGTGTTGCCGGATCTGTACCGCCTCGGGCTCACCACATTGGCGGTACTCGACCGCATGGCCGAGAAATCGGCACAGAACATCGTCGCGGCACTGGAAAAGTCAAAAGCAACGACCCTGCCGCGCTTCTTGTTCGGCCTTGGTATCCGGCATGTGGGCGAAGCCACCGCCAAGGATCTGGCGCGGCATTTCGGCACGCTGGACGCCATCATCGAAGCTGACGCCGCACAGCTGCTGGAGGTAGCTGCCGTTGGCCCGGTAGTGGCGGAATCGGTCCGGACCTTTTTCGATCAGCCACACAACGTCGAGGTAGTTGCGCAACTGCGCGCCTGCGGAGTGCAGTGGGAAGAGGGCGTTCCGGCAGAGCGCGCGATGCTGCTGCTCGCCGGCAAAACGGTCGTGCTCACCGGCACACTGCCTACGCTGTCGCGCGACGATGCCAAAGCCATGCTCGAAGCCGCCGGTGCCAAGGTGGCTGGATCGGTCAGCAAGAAGACCGACTATATCGTCGCCGGAGCTGAAGCCGGCAGCAAGCTTGACAAGGCGACGGCGCTGGGGGTTACGGTGCTGGATGAAGAAGGCATGAAAGCCTTGCTGAACAACGACTGAGCGCCGCCAGCTGCTCGATCGTGATCCGCTCACTGTTGCCCAGCCTGATGCAGGCGTTTACACGGCTTTACCGCAGCGAAAGGCGCGAACTGTCCTCGCCATCCTCTGCATAAACGTTATGTTTGCCTATGCTCTGCACGCTAACAAGTGGGAGATTGCACCTCTTGCGAGCCGGTTTTCGCGAATGCGATGAAGGAAAACATCATGAAAAAATCTCTGATCTGCCGTTTAGTCGCGGGCGCAACGCTTGCAGCGGGCGTCGTCCTGCTTTCGGGATGCGTCGTCGCGCCAGTCGGCTACGGATACGACGCTTATGGCAACGCATATCCAGCCTATTCAGGCTATCCGGCGACTTATGGATATGGCTACGCACCGGCACCAGTGGCCGTTCAGCCGTCGATCGGTATCGGACTCAACTATTCGCGCAGCTACTACGACCGCGGTTATGAGGGTCGTGGCTACGGACATCATGGTTACCGGGGACACCGCGGCGATGGGGACCACGACGGGCGCCGCTGATTTGCCGTGCGCCAATGGCGGGCCGCGCGGGTCGGCTCTCCGAACGAGCGCCGGGCTTGCTATTCTTGGTGTCCAACTCAGCAGCCAAGGCACCCTTCAATGGCCGTCCGTGAAATCTTGAAGATGGGTGATCCGCGCTTGCTGCGGCTCGCTCCACCCGTACCGCAATCGCTCGTCGGCTCCCAGGAGTTGGCGTGTCTGATTGCCGACATGCACGACACCATGCTGGCTGCGAATGGCGCCGGGCTCGCGGCACCGCAGATAGCGGTCGATCTTCAGCTGGTGATTTTCGGCACCGACGCGCCAAACGAGCGATATGCCGGGGCGCCTGTGGTGCCACGAACCGTCCTGCTCAACCCGGTGATCGAGCCTCTGGGCCCGGACAAAGAAGAGGATTGGGAGGGCTGCCTTTCAGTGCCGGGCTTGCGCGGTATGGTTCCGCGTCATGCGCGTGTCCGCTACCGGGGGCAGGCCCCCGACGGAAGCGTGATCGACCGTATCGCAGAGGGTTTTCATGCACGCGTGGTGCAGCATGAATGCGACCACCTGATCGGCATGCTCTACCCAATGCGCATAAGCGACTTCAATCGTTTCGGCTTTACCGAGGTGCTGTTCCCGGGCATGGATCCCGCATCCGACGATTGAAGCGCGTCGTCAAGTCGATCTTTCAGATCAATTCAATTCAATTCAGTTGAACCGGCCGTTGTCGCCGCCCACACTGAACCGGCCCGCGCCCAGAAAAGCCAGTGCCAGCGCGCCGAACAAATACATGCCCTGGAGCTCGAGCTTCCACCCACCGGCACTGCCGAGAGCCATCAGGTCGCGGCTGTGTACCAGCCAGAACGCGAACAGCATATTGATCACCACGATCCAGGCGGCCGGGCGCGTGAAGAGACCCATGATGATCAGCACCGGCGCTACGATTTCACCGACGAACACCAGATAGGCCACGACGCCCGGCACGCCGTGGGATGTGAGCATGCCCGCAATGCCGTCCACACCTTTGCTCAGCTTTGCGATGCCATGCATCAGGATCAGGATGCCAAGCGCCAGGCGCAGGATTAGTTTGCCGGTGTCTTCTGAGCGGACCATGGGGATGTCTCCAGGTTGAAAGCAGGTTGAGGCGGATTGCAGGGATGACGAGCGCGAATTGTGGCGCATCTCCGGTTGAGAGCACCTGCGCATCGTCCCACAGGAGTGCTGCCACGCCCGTACACTTTCCCATGGCCGACTCTGGCCGCCCCAACTGCATCAGGAGCCAGTTCATGTCGCATGCCAATCCCCGCTTCGGTTTCCCGTTTCCCCGGCAAATCATGCGTCGCCTTGCCCGAGCGGATGCTGCATCAAGCACGTCCCTCCGCGCCTTTGCGTTGCGCAAGCGGCGTCCGCGTTGCTTCTAGCGGGTGCCGCCGCACCGGCTCTGGCTGGCAAAACGCTGGATGCTGTCCGGCAACGCGGCAGCGTCAAATGCGGTGTGACCAACGGCGTGGCTGGTTTCTCGGCGCCTGACTCGAAAGGCGAGTGGTCGGGCCTTGACGTGGATACCTGCCGCGCCATCGCCGCAGCGCTGCTGGGCGACGGCAAAAAAGTCGAATTTGTGCCGCTGAATTCGCAGCAGCGCTTTTCGGCGTTGCAGGCCGGTGAAGTGGACATCCTCGCGCGCAACACTACCTGGAACCTGACGCGTGATGCGTCGCTCGGACTGAACTTCACCACCATCACCTACTACGATGGCCAGGGCTTTCTGGTGCCCAAGAAGCTGAAGGTGACCAGCGCAGCAACTGAAGGGTGCCACCATCTGTACGCAATCAGGCACCACCAACGAGAAGAACGTGGCCGACTGGTCGCGCGCGCAAGGGATACCAGTCAAGACGCTGGTGTTCGAGAGCTTCGAGGCTTCGTATAAGGCATTCTTCGCGGGGCGCTGCCAGGTTTTCACCACCGATGCTTCGGCGCTGGCCGGCCTGCGCAACAAGGAGGCCACCAACCCGGATGATTACGTCGTGCTGCCAGAGCTGATTTCCAAGGAGCCGCTGGTACCCGCCGTGCGGCGCGGCGACGACGAATGGTTTGCCATTGTCAAATGGGTGCCGAACGCGCTGATCGAGGCAGAAGAGCTGGGCATCACCCAGGCCAGTGCCGAACAGCTGCGCACCAGCAGCAAGGATCCTGCGCAGCAGCGTCTGCTGGGCACGGGCGATGACACCGGCAAACTGCTCGGGCTCGACAAGGATTGGTCTGGCCATTGCGGGGCTGGCGCTGGCGTTTCTGCTAGCGCTGTTGCTGGCGCTGGGGCGCCGATCACGCTTGCCAGCGGCGCGGACCCTCGCTGCCAGCTATGTCGAGATCGTGCGCGGCGTGCCGCTCATCTCGGTGCTGTTCATGGCCTCTTTTTTGCTGCCATTGCTCTGGCCCGCTGGCTGGCGGCCCGATGTACTGGTGCGCGTATTGATGGGGCTGACGCTTTTCGTCGCGGCCTATCTGGCCGAGGTGATCCGGGGCGGGCTGCAATCCGTCCCGCGCGGTCAGGTTGAATCCGCTGTTGCGCTCGGCATGGGCGCCTGGACGGTTCAGCGCAATGTCGTGCTGCCCCAAGCGCTGCGCGCCGTGCTCCCGACACTGGTCAACATCGTCATCGGCACGCTGAAAGATACCTCGCTGGTCACCGTGGTCGGCCTCTTCGAGCTCACCGGCGCGCTCGGCCTGGCACTAGGCGGCGACCCACCTGGCGGCCGCTTTATCTGGAGGGCTATCTTTTCATCGCCGGGGTGTACTGGGTGATGTGCTTCGGCTTGTCGCGGTATGGGCTGTGGCTGGAAGGGCGGCTGGCCCGCTGATTTTCGCGCGGTGCGCTGTTTACAATCGATGGTTGCGCTCGGACCGCGGAAGGTGCAGAGACGGCACCTGCGGCCGTTCTGCTATCGCCCGATAGATCGTCCGCCGGCAGCTCCGCCGGTTCCAGGCGCCCGATCCACTCATCATGACCAGCCTTCAGATAACGACCGCCCTGTTGGGCATAGGCCTTGCGGCGATCATCCTGTTTCTGGTTCGCCGGGATCACATGTATGTGATGCACGGCATGTTCTGGATCGTTGTCGCCTTTGCGGCTGCGCTGTTGGGGCTGTGGCCGCGTCTGATCGACCGGCTGGCGTCGCTGGCGGGCATCAGTTATCCGCCTGCGCTGCTGCTGCTGGGCGTAGCTATCGTGCTTTTCATCAAGGCATTGCATACGGACATGGTCAATACCCGCATCGAGCGCAGTCTGCGGCTACTGAACCAGCGCCTGGCGATTTACGAACTAGAGCGAAGCGAAGCTCTTAACGCCGCGCAACCGGCTCGGCCCGAATTAGCCGACCTTCCGCCAGACTCTTCCCGCCCATGACCATCCTCATCACCGGCGGTGCCGGCTTCATCGGCTCCAACTTCGTTCTCGACTGGCTCACGGAAAATGATGAACCCGTCGTGAACCTCGACAAGCTGACCTACGCCGGCAACGTTCACAACTTGGACGCCGTGCGGGTCGACGCGCGGCACACTTTCGTCAAAGGCGATATCGCCGATGGCGACTTGCTCCGGCAGCTGCTCGCTACCCACCAGCCGCGTGCAATCGTCAATTTCGCGGCTGAATCGCATGTAGACCGCTCGATCCACGGGCCGGAAGATTTCGTTCAGACCAATGTCGTCGGCACCTTCCGCTTGCTGGAGGCCGTACGCGCCCATTGGGCGGGGCTCGATCAGGCGGCGCAGCAGTCGTTCAGGTTTTTGCATGTATCGACTGACGAGGTGTATGGCTCGCTCTCCGCGCAAGACCCGGCCTTTACCGAAGCGCACGCGTTTGAGCCCAACAGCCCCTACAGCGCCAGCAAGGCCGCCAGCGACCATCTGGTGCGCGCCTGGCACCACACCTACGGCCTGCCGGTGCTCACCACCAACTGCAGCAACAACTACGGGCCATTCCATTTCCCCGAGAAGCTGATCCCGCTGATGATCGTTAACGCGCTTGCCGGCAAACCGCTGCCGGTTTATGGCGACGGCATGCAGGTGCGTGATTGGTTATATGTGCGCGACCATTGCAGCGCCGTCCGCCGCGTGCTGGAAGCGGGCAGGGTGGGCGAGACCTACAACATCGGCGGCTGGAACGAAAAGCCCAACATCGAGATCGTCAAGACCGTGTGTGCACTTTTGGATGAACTGCGCCCGCGCGGTAGCGGGAGCAGCTATACCGATCAGATCAGTTACGTCCAAGACCGCCCAGGCCACGATCGCCGCTACGCCATCGATGCCCGCAAAATTGAACGCGAATTGGGCTGGAAGCCCGCCGAAACCTTCGAGTCCGGCATCCGCAAGACAGTGCAGTGGTATCTGGATCACCCCGAGTGGGTCGCGAATGTGCAGACGGGGGCTTACCGCGATTGGTTGGATACGCAATACGCCTGATGCATAAACCGTGCATTGCCAACCTAATCGCACAATGCCGTGTCACTCTGAGGAGCCCAGCATGTCCTATAAAGCCCGCGTTTTCATGAGCGGCCGAAGCCGGGTTATCCGCTTGCCGGCGGGTCTTCGCTTGCCGGGTAATCAGGTGCGTGTAGAGCGTGTTGGCAACGCGCTATGGGTAGGGCCTGAGCCTGATAAAGACCAGAGTTTGGCGGATTGGCTGAGCGACTTTTATGCCTCAAGCGAGGCGCTGCCTGACAGCTTCCTTAACGACCGTGCTGATCCTCCTTTACAGAGCCTGGTTCATCGCGATCAACGTATTGGGGAATGATTTGCTAAATCCAAGGAATAACGCCCGCGAGTTCCTTCGCGTTCCGGGGCTTGCTGTAGAGGAATGGGCGCTGTGAGTCTTCAAATTCTTCTCTTCGGCAAGAACGGCCAGGTCGGCTGGGAGCTGCAGCGCAGCCTCTCGGTGCTGGGCCAGGTCACGGCGCTGGACCATGACAGCGCCGACCATTGCGGCGACTTCACCAATCCCGCTCGCATTGCAGAGACCGTGCGCGCTTTGCGGCCCGACGTGATCGTCAATGCTGCCGCCCATACCGCTGTGGACAAGGCCGAGGCAGAGCCTGATTTGGCGCGCTTGCTCAACGCCACCACGCCGGGCGTACTGGCTGAAGAAGCGGCAAAGTGCGGTGCTTGGCTGGTGCACTACAGCACCGATTACGTTTTCGACGGCAGCGGCAGCCGCCCGTGGCGCGAAGACGATGCGCCCGCGCCGCTTAGCGTTTACGGCCGCACCAAGCTCGAGGGCGAGGCGCTCATTCAGCAAACGTGCGCCAAGCACCTCATCCTGCGCACTAGCTGGGTCTATGCAGCGCGCGGTGGCAACTTCGCCAAGACCATGCTGCGGCTCGCCAAAGAGCGCGAACGCCTCACCGTGATCGACGACCAATTCGGCGCACCCACCGGGGCCGATCTTCTGGCCGATTGCACCGCGCATGCCATTGCCCATCTGCAGCGCAGGCCGCAGGATGCCGGCCTATACCATCTGGTGGCTGCAGGGGAAACCAACTGGTTTCACTATACAAATGAGGTTCTAGCGCTTGCGCGAAAAGCGCAACCAGCTATTCAATTAATAGTAAAAGAAGTTGCGCCTGTACCCACCAGCGCTTTCCCGACAGCCGCTGTGCGGCCGCTTAACTCTCGCCTGGATACGTCACGGTTCCGGCGGACCTTCTGCTTGACGCTGCCGCCCTGGCAGGCCGGTGTAGCCCGCATGTTGACGGAAATTCTCTAACAAGACGATGAATCAGCCTTCTTCCAAATCCACTGTTTCGACCGTTTCAGCCACCTCCGCTGCACCCACCGCGCCCGCCACCAAGCGCAAGGGCATCATCCTGGCGGGCGGCTCCGGCTCGCGGCTGCATCCAGCCACGCTCGCCATCAGCAAGCAACTGCTGCCGGTGTATGACAAGCCCATGATCTATTACCCGCTCAGCACGCTGATGCTGGGTGGGATGCGGCAGATTCTGATCATCAGCACCCCGCAAGACACACCGCGTTTTCAGCAACTGCTGGGTGACGGCAGCCAGTGGGGGTTGCAGCTCGAATATGCGGTGCAGCCCAGCCCTGACGGCTTGGCGCAAGCGTTTTTGATCGGAGAAGACTTTGTAGGTGACGCGCCCACCGCGCTGGTGCTGGGCGACAATATCTTCCACGGCCACGACATGCACCTGCTGCTGGCCAACGCCATGCAGCGCACCGATGGCGCTAGTGTCTTCGCCTATCACGTGCACGATCCGGAGCGCTATGGCGTGGCGGAGTTTGATGCAAACGGCAAAGTATTGAGCCTCGAAGAAAAGCCCGCCGCTCCGCGATCCAATTACGCGGTAACAGGCCTGTACTTCTACGACAGCACCGTCGTCGAAATGGCCCGCAGCCTGAAGCCTTCCCCACGCGGCGAGCTGGAGATCACCGATCTCAATCGCCTGTATCTGGAGCAGGGCGCTTTGAACGTCGAGATCATGGGCCGTGGCTACGCCTGGCTCGATACCGGCACACACGAGAGCCTGCTGGAAGCCAGCCAGTTCATCGCCACGCTGGAGCATCGGCAAGGCCTGAAGATCGCTTGTCCCGAAGAGATCGCCTGGCGCCACGGCTGGATTGATCGCCAGCAACTCGAAAAGCTGGCCAAGCCGCTGACCAAGAATGGTTACGGGCAATACCTGATGCGGGTGCTGCAGGAAACTATTTACTGAAGCTGAACCGAGCTACTTATCAACATTCACTGAGCAATTCAGTCGGTCGGCGGAGGAAGAAGCGCTTCTGCCGCCGTGCGAAAGCTCATTCACACCTCGCCCCATGAAGACAACACGCCTCTCCATCCCCGATGTCATCCTGATTGAGCCGAAAGTCTTCGGTGACGAACGCGGCTTTTTCTTCGAAAGCTTTAACCAGCGCGCCTTCAACGAAGCTACCGGTACCCAACACACTTTTGTGCAAGACAACCACAGCCGCTCGGCCAAGGGAGTGTTGCGTGGCCTGCACTACCAAATTCAGCAGCCCCAGGGCAAATTGGTGCGTGTGGTGCAGGGCAGCGTCTTTGACGTGGCAGTGGACATTCGCAAGAGCTCACCGACCTTCGGGAAATGGGTGGGTGCAGAGCTGAGCAGCGCAAACCATCGCCAACTCTGGGTGCCACCCGGTTTCGCACACGGCTTCCTGGTGTTGAGCGAGACCGCAGAGTTTCTATACAAAACGACAAACTATTACGCCCCCCAATCTGAGCGCTGCATCATTTGGAACGATGACAGCTTAGCGATTAGCTGGCCTGTTCTAGGTACCCCTGCTTTATCGGGCAAAGATTCACAGGGCACAACTTTCAAATCCGCAGCGGTATTTTCCTGATGCAAAAGTTCTCCACATCGCCGAGAGAAATGTTTTCCAGCCTCTGGCGCAACCGCGACTTGATAAAAGCTCTGACGCAGCGTGAAATACTGGGCCGATATCGGGGCTCTTTTATGGGTATCCTTTGGTCCTTTTTTAATCCCGTCTTCATGCTTGTGATTTATACTTTCGTGTTCAGCGTAGTGTTCAAATCTCAATGGAGCGGCGGCAGCGGTTCAAAAACTGAGTTTGCGCTGGTTCTGTTTGCTGGCTTGATTATGTTCAACCTGTTCGCAGAATGCTTTAACCGTGCGCCAGGGTTGATCCTGGCCAATGTCAATTATGTCAAAAAGGTTGTCTTTCCGCTGGAGGTATTGCCCTGGGTGGCCTTGCTCGCCACGCTGTTTCATGCGTTAATTAGCTTGGGAGTATGGCTTCTTGCATACGCGCTGTTTTTCGGAGTGCCTCACGCAACCGTACTTTTACTGCCCTTAGTGATGCTTCCGTTGGTGCTTTTCACGATGGGACTTACGTGGGCTCTCTCGGCCTTGGGTGTTTACTTTCGAGATACCTCACAATTGATTGGCACACTTACGACCATCATCATGTTTCTTACCCCGATCTTTTATCCTGCCAGCGGTTTGCCTGAAAAGTACCGTCACCTTCTTTTGCTCAACCCACTTACACCTACCATCGAACAGGCGCGAGATGTCTTGTTCTGGGGTAAGGTGCCAGATATGAGTCTCCTGCTCGCATACCTCTTTGCCTCCTTTCTTGCCGCTTGGTTAGGCTTTGTCTGGTTCCAGAAGACACGCAAAGGATTTGCCGATGTCCTCTGAAATTTCAATTAAAGCCGAAAGTATCAGCAAGAATTACCAAATATATAATCAACCACAAGATCGGCTGAAGCAGTCAATTTACCCCCGGTTGCGGCAAATCATCGGCAAAACGTCCAAGCAATATTATCGTGAATTCTCGGCGCTGAGAGATATTTCGTTTGAGGTTGGGAGAGGTGAGACGGTAGGTATTATCGGTAGAAATGGAAGCGGAAAATCTACACTGTTGCAAATAGTTTGCGGCACCGTCAACCCGTCTGCAGGAAAAGTCCGGACAAATGGGCGTATTGCAGCCTTACTCGAATTAGGTTCTGGTTTTAATCCGGAGTTTACGGGACAAGAAAACGTCTATATGAACGCCGCGATACTGGGCCTAACCAAGGAAGAAATTGACAGCAGGTTTAATGATATTGCCGCATTCGCCGATATAGGGCAGTTTATGGATCAGCCAGTCAAGACGTATTCTAGCGGAATGGTCGCTAGGCTTGCTTTCTCAGTGGCTATCCAAGTTGATCCAGACGTATTGATTGTTGATGAAGCGCTAAGCGTTGGTGATATGGCTTTCCAAGAAAAGTCATTTACACGGATGAAAAAAATCCGAGACCTCGGAACCTCAATTTTATTCGTCTCTCATTCAACCTCTGCAATCAGGAACTTTTGCGACCGAGCCATATGGCTTGATAATGGGAAAATGCGGGCAATCGGTGAGCGCCTTTCCATCTGCGATGAATATCAGAAAGAGATGGAGCATGAGATACGGCGAGATTTTCACCCTATGACGAGCAATAAGATAAGTACCGCAACAGACGGAGAACGAGTAGAAAGAAATAATTGTACGATCAGCGTAGTTGCGATAAGTCTGGACAAGAATACCTACCGTATGGGTGAGGATATCAAAATCGATATTCACCTGCGGTTCAAAGAAAATCCACCCGTATATGGAGTTGGAATCATTGTTTATGATCTAAGTGGAAAGGTTGTCACGATACTAAATACGTTACGGGACGACATTTTCTTAAGTGAGGAAAAAGAAAATTTGATACTTTTGATCAAGGATAATCATTTCGCGCCGGGTTCGTATAACGCCACAATTTCAGTCTCCGATGAACAAGGTATGTTTTCATATGACAAGCTGGACTCATGTTTGCATTTTGAAGTCGAAATGGAGCGTAGTTCTCGAGGCCTCGCAAAGGTGGATGGGATGTTGAGGTGCGAACATGAATGGATGTGACGCAGCTTGGACACTTAATCCGCACGAAGATATTTGGGAACCTTTTCAGTCTACCTCAAGACTGCTTGACAGGATGCCTTTGGTGGCACTTCTCCGCGTTCGGAATGAGGCGTTGATTCTTGAAGATACGCTTGACCATATCAGTGAGTTTGCCGATGTTATCTGTGCTTATGATGACGCTAGTACGGATGAAACACCCGAAATTCTGAAAAAACATGAAAAAGTAGTGTTGATTGTTCAAAATCATTATTGGCAATCTGACATTGATAGTAGGCTCCAATCTGAGACACGTCATCGTGGTTTACTTTTGCAGGAGGCGCGTAAGCGCCTAGCATTTAATTGGTGTATCTGCTGCGATGCCGATGAGCGTTATATTGGC
>JBBSUX010000072.1:0-13672 GCA_038234045.1 Burkholderiales bacterium | reverse complement strand
GCGTGTAGATGATGGTCGGTTGCTTCGTGCTCATGCGCTTGGACTCTTTCAGAGGAGGAATCGGATCAAGCACCGATTTTCGCGCTTTCGGCGATGAGCGTTTTCGAATGCAGCGTGGCCTGTGCGTTGCGGGACTTGAGGCCTTGGGCTTTCAGGCTCACAACCAGCGCCCAAAACTCGCCCAGCAAATCCCAGCGCCCGTGGCTTTCGCTTTCTTTGACCAAGTGCCGTTGCATCGCCTCACGCACCGCTGCCCCGGAAGAGTTAAGGTAAGTAGCTCTGCCCTGCGATTTTCGCAGCCGGATAAGCCATCGCAGTACGCCATTGCAAAAAGGAGACTCAGCCATGTCCACCTTCACCCTACGTTTACTCGGCATCGTGTTGGCGGCAGCCGTCATTCCGGCCGCGGCAATCGCGCAGCAGAGCGTCATCAACACCAGCGCCAACCTGCGTGCCGGGCCAGGTCCAAATTACCCGGTAGTCGCGCAATTGCGACCCGGTGTGCAGGTCGATGTGGCGGGATGCGTGGCTGGCTATCAGTGGTGCGACGTCACAGTAGCCAATGGCAATCTGCGCGGCTGGGTATTCGCGCGCAGCTTGTCGTATCCGTACCAGGGTCAGCGCGTGCCGCTGGCGAACTACGGCGCCACCATCGGCATTCCACTGATCACCTTCACGCTCGGAAGCTACTGGGGATCGCATTACCGCGATCGACCGTTCTATCGGGAGCCGCGGTATTGGGGCGGCCATCCACCGCCCCAGCACTTTTATGGGCGCGCTGAGCATCGGCGCGAATGGCGCGAAGAAAGGTCGGGGCACTGGCACGGTCGCCCTGACCACCGGTTCGATGGCGGCAATCACAAGGGCCATTACAAGGACAAGGATAAAGGCGGTCACAAGGACAAGGGCGGTCACCACGGCGGCCACCGTGGCCGTGGCGGCGACCACGACCACTGAAGTGCATCGCCGCTCGGTTGCTTCTTTAACAATAGCTAGTAGCGCTTGTATGTAATGCGGCTGAGATACTTTTTATTGATGATATCCGCACTTTGCATTTGAAAGCCCCCAGGCGCGCATGAGCTCTGAGCAGCGAAGCGGTTTTTACAATCGAGCCATGAACGCTATCGCATATACCCGCGCGGCGCAGTTGCCGGCCATCCTCACGCAGCGCATCGCCATTCTCGATGGCGCGATGGGCACCATGATCCAGCGCTTCAAACTTACTGAAGCGCAGTACCGGGGCGAGGGTTATGCCGGCCCGGGCAGCGTGGGCGACCGATTCAAGGAGTTGCCCAAGGACGTCAAAGGCAACAACGAGTTGCTGAGCCTCACCCGCCCGGACGTGATTGCCAGCATCCACGAGGGCTATCTGGCCGCCGGTGCCGATCTGATCGAGACCAACACCTTTGGCGCAACCACGATTGCCCAAGAGGATTACGACATGGCGCCGCTGGCGCGCGAGATGAACCTGGCGTCGGCCCGCATCGCGCGCGCTGCTTGCGACAAGTTCAGCACTCCCGAAAAACCGCGCTTCGTCGTCGGCGCGCTGGGCCCCACGCCCAAGACCGCAAGCATCAGCCCGGATGTGAACGACCCCGGTGCGCGCAACACCAGCTTCGAGTTGCTCCGGCAGGCGTACTACGAACAGACGCAGGCATTGATGGAAGGCGGCGCCGATGTGCTGCTGGTGGAGACCATCTTCGACACGCTCAATGCCAAGGCCGCGCTCTTCGCCATCGACGAGGTTTTCGAAGCCACCGGCGAGCGCTTGCCGCTCATCATCAGCGGCACCGTCACCGATGCGTCCGGCCGCATCCTGAGCGGGCAAACTGTGACCGCTTTCTGGCACAGTGTGCGCCACGCCGAGCCGCTGGCCATCGGCCTGAACTGCGCCTTGGGTGCGGCATTGATGCGGCCGTACATCCAGGAGCTGAACCGCGCGGCGCCCGACACTTTCATCAGCTGCTATCCCAATGCCGGTCTGCCCAATCCGATGAGCGATACCGGGTTTGATGAAACGCCCGATGTCACCTCGCGCCTGCTGCATGAGTTTGCAGCCGATGGGCTGGTCAATATCGTCGGCGGCTGCTGCGGCACTACGCCGGATCATGTGCAGGTGATCGCGGCCGCGGTGGCTAGCCAGCCGGTTCGCCCGGTGGGCGCGGGGCTGTTTACGCATCTGCTCGAAGCGGCGGCCTGAGCGCCCAATGCGAATTGCGCTACGCGCTGGCAGACGAAGGCGGAGACACGAACCTGGTCACTTGCCAAACTTCCCAACTGCGGGATTTCCCGCATATTGCATCAGCAAACTTATTCGTTAGCGATAAGGAATAGTTGCTGGACGCCGGCGGCGGCATGGAGGACAGTCGCTGATCCGTACGCCGCGCCCGACACGCGCTGGCGAATTCACCGAAAGATGATTCTTCTTTGGGAGTTCTCCTGATGACCCACGCCGTCAAACGCCTGTTCGCTGTTTCCGCCCTCACGCTATGCGCCTTCGCTGCGCAGGCGACCACCTGGAATATGTCGGCCGAACAGCCCGACTCCAACTACCTCACGCAGAACGTGCGCAGCTTTGCTGATGACGTGAAGACCGCCACCAACGGCAAGCTGGTGCTCAATGTGCAGTCCAACAGCGTTCTGCTCAAGCGCCCCGAGGTCAAGCGCGGCGTGCAGCAAGGCGTGGTGCCTATCGGCGAATTCCTGATGTCGGTGCTTGGTAATGAAGACCCGATGTTCGAAATCGACAGCGTGCCGTTCCTGGCTAGCTCGTTCGACAAGTCCGAAAAGCTCTGGAAGGCAGCGCGCTCGCAGATCGCGGCGCGGCTTGACAAGCAGGGCGTGGTGCTGGTCTATGGCTCGCCATGGCCACCGCAGGGCTTCTACACCAAGACACCCATCACCACGCTGGCCGATTTCAAGGGCGCGCGTTTCCGCACCTACAGCGCTTCCACCGCCAAGCTGGCGACCCTGATGGGCGCCGTACCCACCACCATCCAGACGGCAGAGGTGCCGCAGGCATTTTCCACCGGCGTGATCGACATGATGATCACCTCGCCCGCTACCGGTGTTGATACCCAAGCCTGGGACTACGTAAAGTACTACTACGACGTGCAGGCCTCCATCCCGCAAGCAATCGTCGTTGCCAACAAGCGCATGGTCGAAGGTTTGCCGGCGGATGAGCGCCAGGCACTGATGGATGCCGGCAAGCGTGCCGAGACGCGCGGCTGGCAGCAGGCGCGAGCCCTTACCGCCAAATTGACGCAAACGCTTGCCAGCAAGGGCATGACGGTCGGGCCGGAGCCAGAGGGCATCAAGGCCGACATGGAGAAGATCGGCAACGAGATGACCGCCGATTGGGAAAAGAAGGCCGGTGCCGATGGCGCTGCCGTGCTCAAGGCCTATCGGCAGTGAGCCCGGCACGAATCTGGTTTCGTTGCTGCTTGATCTGACGGCCCGACGCTGACGACGCATGGCCCTGCTTGACCGCATCGCAGTTGTATCGGGAGTTGGCGCGGGCATCTCGCTCGCGGCCATCGCTCTGATCAACGCAGCACAAATCATCTCGCGGCTGGTGGGCCAGCAGATACCGGCAGCTGACGATTTCGCCGCTTGGACGATGGCGGCTTCGGCCTTTCTCGCGCTGCCCTACGCCCTGCGGCGCGGCGACCATATTCGCGTGACGTTGCTGTTGCAGTTTTTGCCGAAGGCGGCTGAGCGGGCGATGGAGCTGCTGGCCACCGCCGTCGGCCTTGGCGTTGCCAGCTGGGCCGCCTATAACGCGGTGATCTTCGTCTGGGGCTCCTACAGCTACAACGAGGTGGCGCAAGGCATGTTGCGCGTACCTTTGTGGATCCCGCAGTTGGCCATGCCGATCGGGCTGGTACTGCTGGCTGTCATGTTGCTTGACCGGCTCATTCGCTGCCTGCAGGGTCGTGAGCCGGCAGAAGCTGCGCAGGCGGGCGAAGACGGCTCGCCGGCGCTGACCGAATAGCGGCAGTAGGACCGCTCTCGTCAGAAGCAATGTCCACAAGCTCGACTTATTTCATGCCATTCGTGTCTTCCGCCTTTCAAGGACAAACGTGAGCGATCTCGCCCAAGCCGCCGTGCTGCTGTCGGTACTGTTCCTGCTGCTTGGCATGGGCGTCTGGGTGGCGCTAGCGCTGATCGGTTGCGGTCTGGCCGGGCTCATGTTGTTCACCTCGGCGCCGCCGGGCATCCTGTTCGCCACGACCGTGTGGGGCTCCACCGCCAGCTGGGCGCTGACGGCGCTGCCGCTTTTCATCTGGATGGGTGAAATCCTCTACCGCACGAGGCTCTCGGAAGACATGTTCACGGGGCTTGGTCCCTGGGTCGAAAAGCTTCCGGGTCGCCTGGTCCACGTTAACGTGTTGGCCTGCGGCATTTTCGCAGCGGTCAGTGGTTCTTCGGCCGCTACGGCGGCCACCATTGGCCGGATCACACTGCCTGAGCTCAAGGCGCGTGGCTATGACGATGCGATTGCGATCGGCTCGCTGGCCGGCGCAGGCACGCTTGGCCTCTTAATCCCGCCTTCCATCGTGATGATCGTTTATGGAGTTGCCGCGCAGGTTTCAATCGTCAAGCTGTTCACCGCTGGCATCCTGCCGGGCATCATGCTGATGGTGCTCTTTTCCGGCTACATCGCGATCTGGTCGTTGCGCCATCCCGACCGGGTTCCACCTAAAAACGGACCGGCAGTGCCGCTGGGCGAACGCATCAAGCGCTTGCGTCTGCTGGCCCCGGTGGTGCTGTTGATCGTTGCCGTGATCGGATCTATCTACGCCGGCATCGCCACCGCTACCGAGGCCGCGACGGTCGGTGTTGCCGGCGCCTTGGTGATTGCTGCATTTGGCGGATCGCTCGGCTGGAAATCCTTTGTCGCCAGCCTCATGGGCGCGGCGCGCACGTCTTGCATGATCACCTTCATCCTGATGGGTGCTTCCTACCTCACCAGCGCCATGGCGTTCACAGGTCTTCCGGCCAATGTGGCGGCGTGGATCACCTCGATGCACCTTGGCCAGTACGGATTGCTGGCGGTGCTCACAGTGTTTTTCGTGGCGATGGGGTGCTTTCTGGACGGCATTTCCATCGTCGTGCTGACCACTGCCGTGCTGCTGCCGGCTGTACAGGCCGCAGGCATCGACCCGTTGTGGTTCGGCGTTTACCTGATCCTGGTGGTGGAAATGGCGCAAATCACGCCTCCGGTGGGCTTCAACCTGTTTGTGATCCAGGGGATCACCGGGCGCAATCTGTTCGAGCTGACCCGGATGGCTTTGCCTTTCTTTCTGTTGCTGGTGGTAGCCATCGTGCTGATCACCGTTTTTCCGCAGATCGTGCTCGTGCTGCCGCAGGGCATGCGCTGAGCGTTTCGCCAGAGCATCGGTACCTTCCGAATTTTCAGGAACGCATGCGCGTCACAAGCAACCCGAATTTTCAGGCCGAACCCGGCGTTATTGCGCTCGGTGACCGCGCGCTCCTGCTGCGCTTTGGCGACACCGTGGCTCCGGCGATCGCCGCGCGCGTGCAGGCCTTCGCAACGGCCCTGCTGGCGCGACCTTTGGCTGGCGTCGTCGATGTGGTTCCGGCTTTCACTACCGTCACCGTGCATTACGAACCCACCCGCGTGGCCGGTGCAGGGGGCAGCGCGTTTGAGCGGCTGCGGCTGCAATTGCTGGCCCGGGTGGACTCTGCGAAAGATGCCGGCAGCGACAAGTCCGGCCGGGTGTTCGAGATTCCGGTCTGTTATGGCGGCGCGTACGGTCCTGACCTTGAAGACGTCGCCCATCGCTGCGGGATGGACGCACAGGAAGTGATCCAGCGCCATGTGCAGTCGCTCAACCGCGTTTACATGCTGGGCTTCGCCCCGGGCTTTCCGTTTATCGGCGGGCTCGACGCAGCGCTTTTCATGCCGCGCCGCGCCACGCCCCGCACACAGGTGCCAGCAGGCTCGGTTGCGATCGTGCGTGAGCAGACCTGCATCTACACCATGCAAACGCCTGGCGGCTGGAACCTGATCGGCCGCACGCCAGTGCAGCTGTTCGACGCCACGGCCGAGCCGCCTTGCCTGCTGGGCCCCGGCGACAGCATCCGCTTCTTCCCGATCGACGAAGAGCGCTATCAGGAAATGCTGCGCGAACGGGGAGCCTTGAACGCATGACCGCTACCTTTGTCGAAGTTCAGAAGCCCGGTGCGCAAACGCAAGTGCAGGATTTGGGCCGCATCGGCTGGCAACGCTTCGGTGTGCCGGTGGGCGGTGCCATGGACCAGGTGTCGCATCGCGTAGCGAACTGGGTGGTCGGTAACTCCGGGGACTGCGCCACGCTGGAAATGGTTTTGGTGGGCCCCGTGTTGCGGTTCACCGGTCCGGCTCGTATTGCCGTCTGCGGCGCCAACCTGTCGCCCACATTGCAGGGCGCGCCGCTGCCGATGGGCGTCGCGGTAGACGTCGAAGCCGGCGCCGAACTCGCCTTTGGCCGCCGCGTCTCCGGCCTGCGCGCTTATCTCGCGGTGTACGGTGGTTTCGACGTGCCGCTGGTGATGGACAGCCGCGCCACCTTCATCCGCGGCGGTTTCGGCGGCTGGCAGGGGCGTGCCCTGAAAAAAGGCGATGTATTGCCTGTTGCGACCACCGCGCAGCGCCAGCCGGTGCAGGAACGCGGGGGCAACATCTCGGAGCGGGAGCCCGAGCAGGCGCGTATGCCCGACGAGGACGCAGTTCACTTGGCTGCTGTCGCAGCACCCGTCACGGACACGCCTGTTGTCTTGCGCGCGATCCCTGGCGAACACTGGCCGGCATTCACCGACGACGCACGCGCGCTTTTCCACCAGGCCACGTTTCGCATCCATCCTCAGTCCGACCGCATGGGCTACCGCCTGCAAGGCCCGGTGTTGGCGCTCAACAAACCGCTCGAGCTGATTTCCGAGGGCATTGCTTTCGGCACAATTCAAGTGCCACCGGACGGCCAGCCTATCGTGCTGATGGCGGAGCGCCAGAGCACAGGCGGCTATCCCCGAATCGCCCATGTCGCGAGTGTTGACCTGCCGCTGCTGGCGCAGCAGGCGCCGCAGCAGGCGTTGTGCTTCAGGCCTGTCACGCTGGGACAGGCGCAAGCCCTGTACCTTGAACGGGAGGCTCGCCTCGCCACGCTGCGCCAAGCTTTGCTGGCAGCGGCCGCCGACCACTACGCCCAAATCCTGACAACCTGAAAGACTTCCGTATGGCCCACCCATCCGATCTCCCAACCCAACGCAATTCCCGCTCGCTCGACCTCAATTGCGACATGGGTGAAAGCTTTGGCGCATGGACGATGGGCAACGACATTGCCCTGCTCGACCAAGTCACCTCTGCCAACATCGCCTGCGGCTTCCATGCCGGTGACCCGACCACCATGCGCGCGGTGGTCGGTGCGGCCATCGCTCGTGGCGTGGCGGTAGGTGCGCACCCTGGCCTGCCCGATTTACAAGGGTTCGGCCGGCGCGAGATGCAGATCAGCGCGGCGGAGGCGTATGGCATGGTGGTTTATCAGGTGGGCGCGCTGTCAGCCTTTGCTGTGGCTGCCGGCGGGCGACTACGCCATGTGAAAGCGCACGGTGCGCTCTTTCACATGGCCGCAAAAGACCGCAAGCTCGCCGACGCCATGGCGCAAGCGGTGCGCGATATCGACGCATCGCTAATGCTCTATGCCTTGACCGGCAGCCTCATGATCGACGCAGCCGAGGCCATCGGCCTCACCGCCGCGTCGGAAGTCTTTGCCGACCGCAGCTATCAGGACGACGGCTCGCTTACGCCCCGCAGCCAGCCCGGCGCCATGATTACCGACGTTGACGAGTCGCTGGCGCAGGTGCGCGGCTTGGTTGCGGGCACCATGCGGACGGTCAGTGGTCGTGAGATCGCAGTGCGTGCCGACACCCTCTGCATTCACGGCGACCAGCCCGGCGCCCTCGTTTTTGCTCAACACATCCGCGCTGGTTTAACAGCCGACGGCGTTGTTCTGAAGGCGCCTGACGCTAATGATTTGAGAGCTAAAAAGGAGCTTTTTCGATGAGTAGTACTCAGGATTCCCGCGTCCTCGCAGAGGTCAGCGGCAGCGTCTGGAAGGTCGAAGCCACCGACGGGCAGCAAGTGGCCGAGGGCGACACGCTGCTGGTACTCGAGTCAATGAAGATGGAGATTCCGGTCACCGCGCCACGCGCGGGCGTCGTCGTGGATATTCGGGTATCAGAGGGCGATGCGGTGGAAGATGGACAGCTGCTGCTGACCCTGCGTTAACGACGGTTGAAGCTTTGTTCGCGGCGCGCCTTATGCAGGGCGTGCCTCCGGCGGCGGTGCTGCTTCCAGCAGTGATTGCGCCCAGCCTTCGCCAGCTTCCATGCAGAAACCGTGGCTTACCTCGCAAGCCAGCGAATGGGTTGCTTGCACCGCGCTGCCGGCGCCGCGCCGCGATGTAACGCTAATCGCCACGGGCGGCAGGGCGGGGCCGTCCAGCCGGCGCAACGATCCAGCTTCCAGTTCCCGGCGCACGAAGATCGCCGGAATCGCCGCCACGCCGTAGGCACCCGCCACCAGCTGGATGATGGACTGCACCGAGGGGAAGTTGCAGATGCGCGGCTCGGCCTCGCCCTCCACAAACAGGGCGCGCAGATGCGCCTGCGGGCTCGATGTGCGTGAGAACGTCAGCAAGGGCAGGCGAGCCAGTTCGGCCACGCTGATGCGGCGGCGCGCACCTACCAGTTGCGGGGCCGCGATCCAGTCGACGGGGAAGCTGCAAAGCGGCGTTTCCAGAAATTCGAGCGTGCCGGTGGCGTCTGCGAAGGCATCGTTTTGCACCATCAGATCGAGCCCGCGTTGGCGAAACAGCTCTTGCAGATTGCGTGAGGTATCCACCGTGATGTCCGGCTCAATCTGCGGCAAGCGTTCTGCCAGCGCGCGCACCAGCGGCGACAACCAGGTGTGCACTACCGATTCGATGGCGCCAATGCGGACCCGTCCTGCTGGCGTTGCACCCGGCCGGGTGGCATCGAGCAGATCTCGCTCGATCTGCAGGATGCGTTCGGCTTGGCGCACCACTTGTGCACCCATCGGTGTCAGGGCCAGCATCCGGGAGCCACGCTCGACCAGCGAGATGCCGAGCTCCTCTTCCAGGCTGGAAATGCGTTGCGAAATCGCAGCTTGCGTGGCGTTGAGCACGCGCGCGGTTTCGCTGAAGTTGCGTACCCGGGCGAGCACCACCAGGGTTTCGAGAAAGCGGAGATTCACGGGAATCGAAGGGTAGGAAACAGCAACGAGGCAAGGAACGGGCCTGAGCATAGGCGCAGCTCTGGCTCGCGTCAGCGGTACGAACCCGCGTCCCGGCCTGCGTCAGAATGGAGCGGCACCACGCCGGCCCGCGAAAGCCGGCACAGCGAATGCCTCGATCATCTCCAGGAGAATTACCATGCCGCGCCTGCAGCCGCTTTCGCCCAGCACCACGCCCGAGCTTGCGCCCCACTTCGACTTCTTTCTCACCACGCTCGGCTTTACGCCCAACAGCGTGCTGACCATGCAGCGCAAGCCGCGGCTCGTTCAGGCGCTCGCACAGCTCAATGCTGCTGCGATGGATCCAGACGGTGAAGTCGATCTGGGTTTTCGCCGCCTGATCGGTCATCTGGCCAGCAAGGCGTCCGGCTGCCTGTATTGCCAGGCGCACACGCTGCTGGGCGCACAGAATTTCGGCGTGAGCGAGGAGAAGCTTGCCGCCATCTGGGAATACGCACAAAGCCCGCTCTATTCGCAAAAGGAGCGCCTCGCACTCGACTTCGCGCTTGCCGCCGCAGCGCAGCCCAATGCCGTGACCGACGCCCAATTCAGCGAACTGCAGCAGCACTGGAGCGATTCGGAGATCGTCGAGATCCTCGGTGTAGTTGGGCTGTTCGGATTTCTCAACCGCTGGAACGACACCATGGCGACGCCACTCGAAGCCGTGCCTCAACAAGTTGCGCAGCGTGCGGCTGGAGGCCGCGGCTTCGATGCGGGCAAACACGATGCGGCTGCCATTTCGGTCACCACTGCTATCAAACCTCGCCCCGCCGGTGGGCACCTGAAACCAGAGGCAACATCATGAAAACCAGTCGATCACTCCTTGGCTTGCTCGGCTGGCTGCTGCTGGCTTTTGCCGCCGCCGGCGTGGGCGCCGCCGCCTCGGTGCACGCAAAGACCTTTTATGCCGCGCTGTCGCAGCCGGGCTGGGCGCCGCCTTCGAGCTGGTTCGGGCCGGTTTGGACAGTTTTGTATGCGCTGATCGGCGTGGCGGCCTGGCAGGTTTGGCGCACCGCTGGCAGCGTGGCGGCTGCGCGAGGTGCGCTCGGGCTCTTCTGCCTGCAGTTGCTGCTCAATGCGCTGTGGAGCTGGCTCTTTTTCGGCTGGCACCTGGGCGCAGCGGCGTTCGCCGACATTGCTGTGCTGTGGGTCACCATCGTCTGCACGCTGATTGCGTTCTGGCGCGTCAAGCCGCTGGCTGGC
Organism: Burkholderiales bacterium; assembly: GCA_038234045.1. Taxonomy (GTDB): domain Bacteria; phylum Pseudomonadota; class Gammaproteobacteria; order Burkholderiales; family Burkholderiaceae_C; genus JBBSUX01. The sequence continues at coordinate 3,153 of JBBSUX010000072.1, read as the reverse complement.
GCACTCTTCATTCCTTATCTGGCCTGGGTGAGCTTTGCCGCTGCGCTGAATTTCGCGGTGTGGCAGATGAACCCGGCGGTGTTGGGTTGAGGGCGGGGAGCCGTTGCCGGTCAGGGTCGGCAACGGAACGACGTCTGAGTTGCTTCACTATTTAATAAATAGCTGATAGCGCTTACGAATAAAGCGCCAGAGGCCTAAATCATTCATAAAAAGACTTGGGCGGCAGCGAAGCGAAATCACCTGTTCTCTGGCAACGCCAGGTACGGCTGCAGATCGTGCCGCGCTTCATCGGCCAACAGTCCCACCAGCACCGTCGCGCCGCCTTGCCGCAGCAGCGCCACGCCCTTGCCATCGTTGCGCGGGTCTGGATCGAGCATTGCCACCACGACCCGCTTCACGCCGCGCTCGAGCAGCGTTTTTGCGCATGACGGCGTACGACCGTGGAATGCGCAGGGCTCCAGCGTGACATAGGCCGTAACGTCGTCGAGCGGACCAACCACCCGTTCGAGTGCCAGCGCCTCTGCATGCGATTGGCCAGGAGGTTGCGTGTGGCCGACCGCAAGCACCTTGCCCCGGTGCACCAGCACGCAGCCCACCGGCGGATTCGGCAAGCAGCTCTGAAGGGCGTTGCGGCCTTCGGCGAGAGCGGTGCGCATGTGCGCAATATCGGCGTCGCGCCAGGTTGTGTGATGGTCGTGGGCTGTCGGTTGGATCGAGCGTGCCAAGGAGACCGGTGGTGCGGGTGATTCCGGTGAGGGGGAGGGAGCTTCGGTGGGCTTTCGCTGGGTCATCCCCCATTATTCCGTGGACTCTCAGCGGTTCATCAATACCCAGGCCGTGACCACCGCAACCTGGGCTTCGTCCTGCGCGCCCGTTGCCGGCACCGCAGTGCTTCCGTAGGGGACGCGCTCGTCTACGCTCCAAACCTGACCGGTGGTAGTAGCAGTTGCATTGGCTTGGGCAGCTTCGCGCACGCGGCCGAAGCGTGCATCAGGGGTTCCGTCGATCTGCGAATCCAGCAGATTGGCGAGCGCAGGCGTCACATTGCGCAGAATCATCACATTGCGTGGCCGCGTCACAAAGGTGCCGACGGAGGCACCGGGCTCGGCCCAGTTCACGGTCTGAAAGCACACCTGCACCTCCTGCGGGGTGCCGTTGGTGTCGAGGTACACGGCCCGATCGTTGGCGCCAGCGGCGCGGCCTTCGGGGAGCACAACGCCTGCCGCCAGAAAGGTGTTGAGCAGGGCGGCGTCACACAGCGCAGCGCCAGTCGCATCACTGGCGTTCACGCGTCCAGTAGGCACAGCCACGACATCGCCCGGCACGGTTCCTGTTCCGTTGGTATAGCTGTCGTAGGCAATCAGCCAGCCCTGCACGAAGTCGCTCGAAACGCGCTGGTAGGCGGCATTGCGCTGCAGGTCACGGCCAACCGCCACCGCGCCGACGATCAGCCCGATGACCAGCAGAACGACCGACATCTCGATGAGCGAGAAGCCGCACTGCGTGGCTCGCTTCCGGGCAGCACCACAAGTGGATTGCGGATGTTCGGGATAGAGGTTCATGTCATTGGGCATGGCGAGTTCGCAAGTGAAGGCGTGCGCATCATCAGAATCCAAGCTGGTCAGCTGTTCGGGCGTTGGCGTCCACCGAAGTCCAGAGCGCAGCGCTGTTGTCAACGAGAGGCTGCACATCGATGACGCGCTGGTCGGCCTCCACTTTCGAGGCGACGGATTTGGCCAGCGCAACCGCAGAAAGCGCCACCGCCGCCGTATTGGCAACAATGGCGGCGACTGCCGGAGCAATCACGGCTCCGGCGCTTCCGTAGGTGAGGATGGTGAAGGCGACTGCGTTGGCAGAATCGGCGACGGCACTGGAGAGGCCGGCAGCGGCGGAAAGGACTCCCGCGGTGCCCGAGGCGACCCCGCCACCTGCCACCAGCGCGAGTATTTCGAGCTGTCGCTTGTAGTCGATCAGGGCCTGCTTCATGAAGGCGGCTGCGGTTGCTGCATTGACATGACTGTGGCTGATGGCCGCAAGCCCCTCGCCGCAGTCGAGCTCGGCAAAAAGGGTATCGAAATCCATCGCGGCGACACGGTCGTCGTAGTTCGCGTCCTGCGGACGCTCCACCGGCTCGTAGGTGGGGTCGGTCGGGCTGGCACTGGCGTTTAGCCCGTCAAAGATATTACCGTCTCCATCTGCGTCCAGGAGTCCCGGGGCCACCACGACGAATGCCATGCCGCGCCGCGCAGTAATGCCGCCCCGGTTGCTCATGAGCGCGAGGCGTGAAGCTGCGGCAGGTGTGCCCGATGCACGGTCGAGCGCAAAGCAAAGATCGATGAGATTGGTGTTGCCCAGCAAGCCGCCCACGATGGGTGCTGCGGGCAGAATGGGCGGGCTGCCGACGGTAAAGGGCGGCACAAGGCGATCCCGCGCAACCGCCAGGTCCTGATCCAGAAAAGGCGATGTCGCATCGGGCGCCCGTTCCACGCCGTACTTGAAGTTACTTGCCATCGCATTGGCAATACCCAGAGTCTTCCAGGGGAGCCAGCCGGTTTGCACGGATCCGCTGCAGTTTTCCAATCCAGCGTGGTCTGCGGCGGGGCAGGGCAGGCGATAGTTGGCATGCGCAAATCCCACGAGCGACTTCTGGGCGTTGATCAGAAGATCACGATCCGCTTGCGTTCGCGAGTGCTGCGCAGCGCTACGCCAATAAGCGACAAAGGCAAGGCTGAGCAAGCCGAGGATGACCAGTGCGATGGCGATTTCCACGAGCGAGAAGCCGCCCGATGCGCGGCGCGACACCCGTGACTGACGCACTTGTTTCATGGCAGCAGGCCCTTCTGATCCTGCTGATAGGCCGCTCGAACGGCCGCGGCAAGATCGAGCGTCGATTGCGTTCGCAAGGTGAGGGCTCCCACGGATTGCTGGCGGGCCTTTTCTTCTGCCGCTACCGCGAGGATGGACTGCACAATGGCAACTCCTTGTGCAGCAGTGGCCGCTGTCACACCCAGAACCGCGCCGACGATGAGCCCCGCTCCCACCCCTGCACTGTTGGCTGCGATGGAGATGGCGCTGGCGCTTGCCCCCACTGCGATGGCCAGATCCAGTCCCGCCTGGAGGACATTGGCCGCAGCAAAGCGGGTGTCCGTCTGC
>JBBSUX010000071.1:0-13703 GCA_038234045.1 Burkholderiales bacterium | reverse complement strand
TCGCTTGAGGCAGGCATGAAGTACTTCCTGATCGGCGCCTGCACCAACACCCTCCTGATGATCGGAGTGGCGCTCCTATTCGGCGTGCTAGGGCAGACCACCTACGTCGCCATGGCAGCAGCTCTGACTGCTCATTCATCCTCCGCCCCTTGTTGCTCGGCGTGACGCTGGTGGTGATCGGCCTAGCCTTCAAACTAGGGGCACTGCCGGCTCATACCTGGATGCCCGACGTTGCTGAAGGTGCGACGGGACCGGCCGCGGCTTTCCTCACCACGGTGCCGAAGATTGGCGCCGCCATCGCGCTGGGGCGCGTTTTGATGCTGTTCCCGACCGATGTAGTCGCCTGGCAGCCGCTGGTAGCGGCAATGGCGGGGCCACCATGACGCTTGGCAATCTCGCCGCGCTCGGACAGCAAGACGTGCGTCGGCTTATCGGCTGGTCCTCGGTGGCACAGTCGGGTTATGCATTGATGGCCATCGCGGTTCTGGGGCGCTCGCAGGAGGCCCCCGCGGCGCTGCTGTTCTTTCTCGCAGGATATGCCGCAGCACAGATCTGCGCATTTGCCGTGGTGACCCATCTGCGGGGGCGCACCGTATTCGATCACTACAGGGGCCTAGGCAGCGCGAGGCCTTGGGTCGCTGCGGCGCTGGTAGTGAGCTTCTTGTCGCTGGTCGGCATACCACCACTGGCAGGCTTCGTGGGCAAGCTCACGCTCTTCATTTCAACGCTACAGGGTCGCTATGCGTGGCTGGCCGTGACGGCGGTCATCAACACGATGGTCTCGCTGTTCTACTACCTCAAGGTCGTGTCAGTCATGTACTTCGCCCCGCCCGCAGGACCGGTCGCATTGCTCGGCCGCTGGTCCGCTGTGGCGCTTGGACTGAGCGCCTTGCTGGTGCTGGGGCTCGGCCTCGCGTCTGAGACTCTGCTGGCTGCCCTTGGGTCGGCGGTACTTTTGCCCTGAATCGCGGGTTGTAGCTCGAGAGTAAGCGTCAGACGAATTCGATGATCGATTCATCTTTGCTCAAAGAGAGCTTCTCTCCGTTGAGATGGAAAGCAGCAGCAGCCTCACCGAAAGCGCAATCAACATAAGCGCTTTTAGCTATCAATTTTGAATCGCGTGACCAGCACGGCACCTCACCTCACTAGCCCAGGCCACCGGCGATCTGGCTCCGCCAGTCGCCCAGTGGCACCCCTTTGAGGGGGAGCCCAAGACACGAAGTGCGTAGGCTGGGGTGAACCAAGCTCTCCCCTTTGAGGCGGAGCCGAAGACATGAAGTGCGTAGGCTGGGGTGCGCTTATTTAATCCGCCTGCTTGCGCAGGAACGCCGGAATCTCCAGATCCTCCATGCCGCCCGAGGCCATCGCATCGACACGCTGAGCCGCCTGATTGCGGCCGTTGCGCCAGACGCTCGGTACCGCCATGTTGCCGTAGTCAGTATTACGGCCCGAGCCGCTTGAGGAAGAACTGCCGCCGGTCGACAGCACACCACCCAAGGTCGGTACGTTCGACAGGTTGTAGGGCAGATTGTCGGTACCTGTGCGCAGGACGCGCAGGGGTGGCACGGTGTTGCGTTGCTGGCCGTGACGCGACAGGCCGGTAGCGACGACGGTGACGCGGATGTGGTCACCCAGGCTGTCGTCATAGGCGGTGCCGTAGATCACATGCGCTTCAGCGGAGGCGTAGGCGCGGATGGTGTTCATCGCCAGACGCGATTCCGCCAGCTTCAAGCTGCCCTTGGCGGCCGTGATCAGCACCAGCACGCCTTTGGCGCCAGAGAGATCGATACCTTCAAGCAGCGGGCAAGCAACAGCTTGCTCTGCGGCGATGCGGGCGCGATCAGGACCTTCGGCCAATGCCGTTCCCATCATGGCCTTGCCTGGCTCACCCATCACGGTGCGCACGTCTTCGAAGTCGACGTTGACGTGGCCCGGCACATTGATGATTTCGGCGATTCCGCCGACGGCGTTCTTCAGTACATCGTTGGCATGCGCGAACGCTTCATCCTGGGTGACCTCGTCGCCCAGTACTTCGAGCAGCTTTTCGTTCAGGATGACGATCAGCGAATCGACGTTCTGCTCAAGTTCTTGCAGACCGACGTCGGCGTTGGTCATGCGGCGACCGCCTTCAAATTCGAACGGCTTGGTCACCACGCCCACCGTCAGGATGCCCATTTCCTTGGCGATACGCGCGATCACCGGGGCTGCACCGGTGCCGGTGCCGCCGCCCATGCCAGCGGTGATGAAGAGCATGTGCGAGCCTTCGATGGCGGAGCGGATATCCGCTTCGGCCAGCTCGGCCGCTTCCTTGCCCTTTTCCGGCTTGCTACCCGCGCCCAGGCCGCTGGTGCCGAGCTGGATGGTGCGGTGCGCGGCGCTGCGGCCGAGGGCTTGCGCGTCGGTATTGGCGCAGACGAACTCAACGCCCTGCACCGCGCGCTCGATCATGTGCTCGACAGCGTTGCCGCCGCCGCCGCCCACACCGATCACCTTGATCTGAGTGCCTTGGTTGAACTCTTCGACTTCGATCATTTCGATGCTCATGGTGCTGCTCCTGGAAAACGAAAACGAATGGGATAAGAAAAGACAAAAACTGAAAACTGATAACAACCGGTTCGTGTGCCACGAAGCGCAAAGCGCCTTCGTGCAAGCAATGGCGATGGCGGCCCGGCGCTGCACCATCGCCATCGCCGCTGGACAGGCGGACTGGCCCGCGACAACCAGAGTTGAAAAGAAGGAGTCATGTCAGACGGCTTCCCTGCACAAAAGGCAAGCGCAGCGAAGCCGTCCCGCGAGAACGCCGCAGATCCGGCTTCGCCGGTCTGCTGGTGTTGCCCCCTGAAAGGGGGTTGGCGAAGCGACACGCAGTGCGCGAAGACTGGGGGCTCATCAAAAGTTACCCACAATGAAATCCCGAAACCGCCCGAACGCGGTCTTCATCGAGCCGTGTTTCTGCGAAACCTTGTAGCCGCGCATACGTGCCAGACGCGCTTCTTCGAGCAGTCCCATCACGGTGGCGGTACGCGGCTGGCTCACCATGTCGGCCAGCGCTCCGCGGTATTTGGGTACGCCGCGGCGCACCGGCTTCAAGAAGATGTCCTCGGCCAACTCCACCATGCCGGGCATGACCGCGCTGCCGCCACACAGCACGATGCCGGACGACAGCAGTTCTTCGAAACCTGAATCGCGGATGACCTGCTGCACCAGCGAGAAGATTTCCTCCACCCGGGGTTCGACCACGCCCGCCAGCGCCTGCTTGCTGATCATGCGCGGGCTGCGGTCGCCCAGACCCGGCACCTCGACCTGCGCGTCGGCATCGGCCAGTAATTGCTTGGCGCAGGCGCTTTCCACCTTGATGTCTTCGGCGTCTTTGGTGGGGGTGCGCAAGGCCATGGCGATGTCGCTGGTGATCAGGTCGCCGGCAATCGGGATCACTGCGGTATGGCGGATCGCACCGCCGGTGAAGATGGCTACGTCGGTGGTGCCGGCGCCGATATCGACCACCGCCACACCGAGCTCGCGCTCGTCATCGGTGAGCACCGCCTGGCTGGACGCCAGCGGATTGAGCATCAGCTGCTCCACATCCAGCCCGCAACGCCGCACACATTTGATGATGTTCTCCGCCGCGCTTTGTGCGCCGGTCACGATATGCACCTTGGCCTCGAGCCGGATACCGCTCATGCCGATCGGCTCACGCACGTCCTGGCCGTCGATGACGAATTCCTGCGGCTCCACCAGCAACAGGCGCTGGTCGGTGGAGATATTGATGGCCTTGGCCGTTTCCACCACCCGTGCCACGTCGGCGGGGGTGACTTCCTTGTCCTTGATCGCCACCATGCCGCTGGAATTGAGGCCACGGATGTGGCTGCCGGTAATGCCGGTATAGACACGCGTGATCTTGCAGTCGGCCATCAGCTCGGCTTCTTTCAGCGCCTGCTGAATGCTCTGCACCGTGGCATCGATATTGACGACGACACCGCGCTTCAAGCCATTGCTTGGCGCAATGCCCAGCCCGGCGAGCTTGAGCTCGCCGCCCGGCAGGATCTCGGCCACGACTGCCATCACCTTGGCAGTGCCGATGTCCAGTCCGACGACCAGGTCCTTGTAGTCCTTAGGCATCTCTTTTCCCTTGTCCGTATTCCGCTAGGCACGCGTGCATGGTGTGTCCGGTTGCTTTCGTCATGGCTTTCTGGCGGCAGTGCTTGCGGCTTTGGCAGGCTTGTGGCTGGAGGGCTTCTTCGCCCGCTCCTGGGCAGTTCCAGGTTTGTGCGACTGGGCCTCTCGCGCCTCGCGCTTCCCAATCGCCGCGGCCGCTTCCGCAGTCACGGTTGTCACGCCGCGGATACGCACCGCGTAGCCGTCGGCATGGCGCAGATCGACGCTTTCCAGGTCGTCTGGTTGGCGTTTGTAGGTGTCGAGCACCTGCTTGATGGTGCGGCTGAAGCGCGCGGTCCGCGCAACGACATCCGTCAGGCTTCCGCCGCCAAGCTCCAGCACGGCACCACTGTCGAGCGTGGCGCGCCAGGTGCCGCGATCGGTGAGCGCCAGTTCCTCGAGCGTCGAGTCGAGCCGCTGAAAAACCGGGACGAGCGCACGCTGCATGGTGAGCACTTCTTCCGAATCGCCCGTGGGCCCCGAAAGGCGCGGCAGATCGAGCGAATCGACCTCGCCGGTGTTGGCCTCGAACACCTCTCCATGCGTGTCGAGCATGGTCGAACTGCTCTCGTCGCCCCAGAACGCCATCGGCACATGCTCTTCGAGCGTGACATGCAGGCGATTGGGAAACTCGCGTCGCACCGTGGCATTGCGCACCCAGGGCACCGATTCGAACACCGCCCGCGTGGCTGCAAGATTGACCGTAAAGATATTGCCCGCCAGCTTGTTGGCCAGGTTGGCGCGCAGGGTTACCGCATTGTTGTGCACCAGCTTGCCATCGATCACGATGCTGCCGATGGCAAATGCCGGATGCCGCAGCCCCCACCAGCCGCCAGCGGCAACCAGCATCACGGCGCAGCCGAAGAACAGCACCGAAGCGGTGAGGTTCATCAGGCGCACGTCGAACGGTGCCGGCAGCGCGTCGCTCATGGTCGTGCATCGCCCCTCGATTCGTTGGCGTCAGTATTGCGGCCCGGCTGCGGGGATGCGACTGGATAGTCGAGTGCTGCAGCGGCGAGGATGCGCAGGCAGAGCGTGGGGTAATCCATGCCAGCCGCGCGCGCCGACATCGGAACCAGCGAATGGCTGGTCATGCCGGGCGAAGTGTTCATCTCCAGCAGAAAGGGCTTTCGGTCGTGGCGACGCACGATCAGATCGGCCCGGCTCCAGCCGCGGCAACCAAGCGTGCGATAGGCCGCCAGTGCCAGATCCTGCACAGCGCGCTCTTCCTGCGGTGCCAGGCCACTCGGGCAGTGGTAACGCACCGCGTCGGTGAAGTATTTGTTCTGGTAGTCGTAGGCGCCTTCGGGCGCGATGATGCGCACCACCGGCAGCGCGCGCGCATCGAGTCCGCCACCCAGAATCGCACAGGTGACTTCTTCGCCGTCGATGAATTCCTCGCACAGCACATCGGGGTCGTAGCGGGCCGAAAGCGTCACTGCGGCCTGCAGTTCTTCCGCGCGGCTCACCTTGGTCACGCCAAGCGACGAGCCTTCGCGCGGTGGCTTGACGATGAGCGGCAGACCCAGCACTTCCGGCACAGCACGCATCTGATCCGGTCCCTGCCGGTCCGGTGCGAGCCGCACATAGCGCGGCGTTGCCAGCGAATCGGCAAGCCACACCCGCTTGGTCATGACCTTGTCCATGGCGATGGCCGAGGCCAGCACGCCCGGGCCGGTATAGGGAATGCCCAGCAATTCGAGCGCTCCCTGCGCGGTGCCGTCTTCGCCGAAGCGGCCATGCAATGCGATGAAGCAGCGATCGACGCCCTCGTCCCTCAGTTGTGCCAGCGGCGCAGTGGCTGGATCAAAGGCATGCGCATCGACACCCGCGCTTTGCAGGGCGGCCAGCACGCCGCTGCCCGACATCAGCGACACCTCGCGCTCGGCCGAGGTGCCACCCATCAATACCGCCACCCGGCCCAGGCTGCGGGCATCCGGCAACGCATCGTTCAGCATCCCGGATTTTTGTGTATAAAAAGTGCTCATAGCGCAATCTCTCCCTGCGCTGCAAGCTCTTCATTCGAGAGCATCTTCACCAACCGGGATGCGAGGGTTCCGATCGAGCCGGCGCCCATACAGATCAACACATCGCCATCCCGAACATTGCGGGCGATGGCTTCTGGCAGCGCCATCACGTCTTCGACGAAAAGCGGCTCGACGCGGCCCGCCACACGCAAGGCCCGAGCGAGCGAGCGGCCGTCTGCGGCGACGATGGGTGCCTCGCCAGCCGCATACACCTCGGTCAGGAACACAGCGTCCGCATGGCTGCCGATGACACCGACAAAATCTTCAAAACAATCCCGCGTGCGGGTGTAGCGATGCGGCTGAAAAGCCAGCACCAAGCGCCGCCCCGGAAACGCGCCACGTGCCGCCGACAGCGTCGCTGCCATCTCGACGGGATGATGACCATAGTCATCAATCACCGTGAACTGGCCACCATCGGCCGCGGGCAGATCGCCGTAGCGCTGAAAGCGCCGGCCCACTCCACGAAACTGCGCCAGCGCTGCCTGCACGGAGGCATCGGCAATATTGAGCTCCACCGCCACTGCGATCGCCGAGAGTGCATTCAGCACGTTGTGTTCGCCCGGCAGATTGAGCACCACGTCCATGTCGGGCAGCGTGACGCCGTTCCTGCGCTGCACGGTGAAGTGCATTTGCGCACCCACCGCGCGCACATTCACCGCACGCACCTGCGCGTCCTCGGCAAAGCCGTAGCTCGTTACCGGGCAGGTCACCTGCGGAATGATCTCGCGCACCGCAGCGTTGTCGACACACAGAATCGCCGTTCCGTAGAACGGCATGCGGTGCAGAAACTCGACAAACGCGCCCTTCAGTCTGCCGAAATCATGGCCGTAGGTCTCCATGTGGTCGGCGTCGATGTTGGTCACCACTGCCATCACCGGCAGGAGGTTGAGAAACGACGCATCGGATTCGTCCGCTTCGACCACGATGTAGTCGCCCTGCCCCAGCTGCGCGTTGGCACCGGCGCTGTTCAGGCGCCCGCCAATGACGAAAGTGGGATCGAGCCCGGCTTCGGCCAGCACGCTGGTGACGAGGCTGGTGGTCGTCGTCTTGCCGTGGGTTCCTGCGATGGCGATGCCGCGCTTCAAGCGCATCAGCTCCGCCAACATCAGCGCGCGCGGCACGACGGGGATACGCTTTTCGCGCGCCGCGATGACTTCCGGGTTGTCGGCCTGTACCGCAGTAGAGGTGACCACTGCATCAGCGCCGTCGATGTGCGATGGCTGATGACCGATGCAGGTCCGGATGCCCAGCGCGCGCAGCCGCTGCAAAGTCGGGCTTTCCGTCAGGTCGGAACCGGAGATGCCATAGCCCAGATTGAAAAGCACTTCGGCTATGCCGCTCATGCCTGAGCCGCCGATGCCGACGAAGTGAATGTTATGGATGGCGTGCTTCATGTGAACCTCCGCCATTTTCGCAGACTAAATAGAGGTTTAGCGCATGTTATTGCTGCGCTACCAGCTATTATTTTTGAAAGTGTTAGCTGCTTCATTTCGCAAGCTCCTCGCATGCCGCCACCATCGCTTGCACGGCGCCAGTCCTGCGCTGCGCGTAGGCCTTTTCGGCGCGGGCGAGAAGAAGGGTTCGGTCGAGGGAACGCAGCAGCTCTGCCAGTGACTCGGCGCTGAGCGCCCGCTGCGGGATCAGCCAGGCGGCGTCCACATCGGAAAGGAAGCGGGCATTGACGGTCTGGTGATCGTCCACTGCAGTGGGAAATGGCACGAACACTGCGGCAGCGCCTACGGCTGCGATCTCCGTGACAGTGCTGGCGCCGGCGCGGGAAACGATCACATCGGCATCGGCGAAGGCGCCTGCGGTGTCATCAATGAAAGCCGGCAGATCGGCAGAAACACCGGCTGCTGTGTAGGCTGCGCGCAGGGCGTCGATCTGCTTTTCGCCGCCCTGGTGCGTGACGATCGGCCGCTCGGCTTCGGGGATCAGCGCCAAAGCGCGGGGCACGGTCTCGTTCAGCGCCTTGGCGCCCAGACTGCCGCCGACCACCAGCACGCGAAGCGGTCCGCTGCGCCCCGAAAAACGTTCGGCGGGCGTGGCTTGCCTGGTGAATGCGGCACGCAGCGGGTTGCCGATCCATTCACCAGTGCGCATGACCTTGGGGAATGCGGTGAAGGTCCGCTCGGCCACCAGCGCCAGAATGCGGTTGGCCAAGCCTGGCACCGCGTTTTGCTCATGCAGTACCAGGGGCCTCCAGGCCAGCACCGCCATCAGACCTGCGGGGAAAGTGATGTAGCCACCCAGACCTATCGCGACATCGGGTTTGATGCGCTTCACCACCTGAAGGCTCTGCCAGAAAGCGCGCAGCAGTCGCAGCGGCAACAGCAGCAAGGTGAACACGCCTTTGCCACGCACGCCCGAAAACGCGATCGGCTCGAACACGAAGCCACGCGGCGGAACCAGTCGCGACTCCATGCTGCCCGGCGCGCCAATCCAGTGCACCGTCCAGCCGGCATCGCGCAGACCTTCGGCCACGGCGATACCCGGAAAGATATGGCCGCCGGTGCCGCCAGCCATGACAAGAGCGATGCGCGTACTCATACGCGCCCCCCGCGCATGAGAACCCTGTTTTCATAATCAATCCTCAACACGATCCCTATCGCGATGAGGTTCATCAGGATGGCGGAGCCGCCGTAGCTCATGAAGGGCAGCGTCAGTCCCTTGGTGGGCAAGGCGCCAAGGTTCACGCCCATGTTGATGAAGGACTGGAACCCGATCCACATTCCAATGCCCTGCGCCACCAGACCGGCAAAGACACGGTCGAGCGCGATGGCCTGGCGGCCGATATGCATGATGCGGCGCGTGAGCCAGAGAAACAGGCCGATGACGCAGAGCACGCCGACGAGGCCGAATTCCTCGCCGATCACCGCCAGCAAAAAGTCGGTATGTGCCTCGGGCAGCCAGTGCAGTTTTTCGATGCTGCCACCGAGGCCCACCCCGAAGATTTCGCCTCGGCCGATAGCAATAAGCGAGTGCGAGAGCTGGTAGCCCTTGCCGAGCGCATGCTGTTCGCTCCAGGGATCGAGGTAGGCAAAGATGCGCTCGCGCCGCCACTCGCTCATCATCACCATCATGCTGAAGGCGACCATCAACACACTGGCAATCACAAAGAACATGCGGGCATTGACGCCGCCCAGAAACAGGATGCCCATGGCGATAATCGCGATCACCATGAACGCGCCCATGTCGGGTTCGGCCAGCAGCAGCACGCCGACGATGGTGACAGCCACCGCCATCGGCAGCACCGCGCGGAAGAAGCGCTCCTTCACATCCATCTTGCGCACCATGTAGTCGGCGGCATACAGCACGATGGCGAGCTTCGCCAGCTCGGAGGGCTGAAAGTTCATCACGCCCAACGGCAACCAGCGACGCGCGCCATTGACGACGCGGCCCACATGCGGGATCAGCACCGCAACCAGCAGCAGCAGCGAGACCACGAACAGCCACTTGGCCGAATGTTCCCAAGTCCGTACCGGAATCTGGAATGCGATCAGGCCTGCAATGAAGGCCAGCAGCAAACTCACGCTGTGGCGCACGAGAAAGTAAGTCTGGCTGTAGCCCATTCGCTCGAAGCGCGGACTGTCGGTCAGCGCGATGGAGGCGGAATAGACCATCACCAGGCCCCAGGCCAGCAGAGCCACCGTCACCCACAACAGGGCCTGGTCGAAACCCATGAGTCGCGCGGGCGTTGGGGTCACGCGGGAATATTCGGAAGAGTTGGTGCGCACGGGCAGCACCTCGCCCGCTGCTTTTCCAACGCTCCTGAACCAGCCGCCCAGACGCCCGGACGAGTCGCTGCCTGCCGTATCAGACCTCATGAAATATCCCTCCCGGACCTGGATCCGGCAGCGCTTGTCAATGCGACGCGCCCCTCGTCGGTGTTGTCATCGAGCTTCGCTGCTTCTGGCGATCCGTCCTCCACCAGCGACCTCACCTCGGCACAAAAAACCTGCGCCCGGTGTTCGTAGCCGCTGAACATGTCGAAGCTGGCGCAGGCAGGCGAGAGCAATACAGCGTCACCCTGCTGCGCCAGACCGGCGGCGATGCGGACAGCCGCTTGCATGTCGCCGGCGTCGTGCAACGGGGTGCCGGTACGGGTCAATGCTTCTCGCAGCAGCGGCGCATCCCGACCGATCAGCACCACGGCGCGCGCATGGCGCTCCACCGGCAGAGCAAGCGGCGAGAAATCCTGGCCCTTGCCCTCACCGCCAAGAATGACGACGAGCTTTCGATCGGCGCCCAGACCCTGCAGCGCAGCCACCGTTGCACCGACGTTGGTGCCTTTGCTGTCGTCGAAGAATTCGACGCCGTCGCGCAGCGCAATCGCTTCGACCCGATGGGGCTCGCCGCGGTACTCGCGCAGACCGAAAAGCATCGGCGCGAGAGCGCAACCCGCTGCCTGCGCCAGCGCCAGCGCGGCCAACGCATTGACCGCGTTGTGCCGACCGCGAATGCGTAGCGCGTCGGCGGGCATCAGGCGCTGGATGTGCAGTTCTGCCCCTCCACCCGTATCCGATCGGCGTGAGCGCATTCCGGCGCTGGTTTCATCTGCTTCTGCCGCGCGAACCAACCAGGTCATTCCATTGACCGTTTCGATCCCGTAATCGCCCGGGCGCCGCGGCGCCTCTGCGGCGAAGGTCACATGCTGGCGCTGTTGCGGCTTCTGCAAGCGCTGCTTGACGGGTGGTGGCAGCAATGCCATGACAGCAGCATCGTCGCGATTGAGAACCATCAGGCCAGTTGCTCCGAACACGTTGGCCTTTGCTGCTGTGTAGGCCGCCATGTCGCCGTGCCAGTCCAGATGGTCCTGGCTCAGGTTCAGTACGGTCGCGGCGGTAGGTTCGAAGCCGCAAACGTCCGCCAGCTGAAAACTCGAAAGCTCCAGCACCCAGACATCCGGCAAGGTGGCAGCGTCGATGTGCGCGCTCAGCGTATCCAGCAGCGTCGGGCCGATATTGCCCGCCACGGCGACCGTCCGGCCAGCGCGTTCGACCAGCAATCCGGTAAGCGCGGTAACGGTGGTCTTGCCGTTGGTGCCGGTGACCGCCAGAACAGCGGGCCGGTAAGCTGTTCTTGCTGCCAGCGGCTCGATTGCACCGACAAGGTCTTCTACCGCCAGATCTGCCAGAGCGCGCGTGAACAGGTCGAGCTCGCCGCCCACCGGCAGCCCCAGAGCCCGTGCGGCATCGAGCAGCGGCGCCACGGCCGCTGGCGCCAATCCAGGCGAGCGGTACACCGTCCGGATTCCGGCGGCACCCTCTACCAGATCGGCAGTGAGCGGACCGGAAATGAAGCTTGCCTCAGGCCACTCTGCGGCCAACGTGGCGCGTTGCGGCGGGTTATCGCGCGTGTCGGCCACCGTGACCCGGGCGCCATGGCGCGCGCACCAGCGCGCCATGGCGAGCCCCGAGCTACCAAGGCCCAGGATCAGAACGGGAAGGTCTTTCAGATGCTGCATGGTGTCGGGCCTAGCGCAGCTTGAGGGTCGACAGACCCACCAGACACAGGAGCATGGTGATGATCCAGAAGCGCACGACCACCTGCGTTTCCTTCCAGCCACCTTTTTCGAAATGATGGTGCAGCGGCGCCATGCGGAACAGTCTTCGCCCGGTGCCGAAGCGCATGCGGGTGTATTTGAAGTACATCACCTGCAGCATCACCGACACCGCTTCGGCCACGAAGATGCCGCCCATGATGGCCAGCACGATCTCCTGCCGCACGATCACCGCAACCGTACCCAGCGCCGCGCCGAGCGCCAGCGCACCCACATCCCCCATGAACACCTGCGCTGGATGCGCGTTGAACCAGAGAAACGCAAGCCCCGCCCCGGCCAATGCCGCACAGAACACCATCAGTTCGCCCGAGCCCGTGATGTGCGGGAACAGCAGGTAACGCGAGAATGTCACGCTGCCAGTGACATAGGCAAAGATTCCAAGGGCGGAGCCCACCATCACGACCGGCATGATCGCCAGCCCATCGAGCCCGTCGGTGAAGTTGACAGCGTTGCTGGAACCGACGATGACCAGGTAGGTCAGGATGACGAAGCCCAGCACGCCCAAGGGATAGCTCACTTCCTTGAAGAACGGAACGAGCAGTCCGGCTTTGGGCGGCAGACTCACATCGAAGCCGGAGCTGACCCAGGTCACAAACAGCTGCCAGACCTCCGCGTTGGTGTTTTCGGAGATGCTGAAGACGAGGTACAAGGCAGCGACCAGGCCGATCACCGATTGCCAGAAGAACTTCTCGCGCGAGCGCATTCCTTCGGGATCCTTGCGGACCACCTTGCGCCAGTCATCTGCCCATCCGACAGCGCCGAAACCAAGCGTCACCAGCAGCACGATCCACATGAAGCGGTTCGACAGATCGGACCAGAGCAGGGTCGAAATCGAGATCGACAGCAATATCAGTACACCGCCCATCGTGGGGGTACCGTCCTTGGCCAAATGGGTTTCCATGGCATAGCCGCGTACCGGCTGCCCGATCTTCAACGCGGTCAGACGTCGGATCACGAACGGGCCGGCCACCAGCGCCATCAGCAGTGCGGTCATGGCCGCCATCAATGCGCGGAAGGTGATGTACTGAAAGATCCGCAGCGACCCGAATTCGGGCGAAAGACTCTGCAGCCATTGGGCCAGACTCAGCAGCATGGGAGCCTCTCCGCATTGCCGCTCTCAGCCGGAGCGTCCGCAAGGGACTCGATTGCTTCCACAGCCGCTTCCATCTGCATGGAGCGCGACCCCTTCACCAGCACACTGCTGGGAGGCGCTGCATTACCAGCATCGAATGTCTGGCGAAGCGACGTCAGCAGCGTGCTGCGATCGGTGAAGTGGGTGGCGTGATCGTCGAATGCGGCAACAGCGGCAGCACTCAGCGGACCGAAGGCAAGCAAGCGAGCGATGCCGCTTTCCCGCGCATAGGCACCGACTTCGGCATGAAACGCCAGCCCTTCGCTGCCGACTTCGGCCATGTCACCCAACACCAACAAGCGCGGCGCCGGCAAGGAAGCCAGGATGTCGATGGCGGCGCGAACCGAATCGGGATTGGCGTTGTAGCTGTCGTCCACCAGGGTGAGCGTGCGCTCGCCCATGCGCAGCTGCTTGGCGCGTGAACGGCCCTTGACCGGCTCGAATGCGCTCAGGCCACGGGCGATCGAAGGGACGCTTTCGCCCGCCGCCAGCGCGCATGCAGCGGCTGCAAGGGCGTTGATCACATTGTGGCGACCAGCCACATGGAGCATGAAACGCAGCCCGCCCGCTGGCGTTACCGCATGGACATCCCAGTGTTCGCCATGCCAGCGGGCCTCCACCAGTGCGACATCGGGACGCTCCGCAGACCCTGACGCCTCTGTACTGTCTTCGCCGAAGGTGATGCAGCGGCGGCCTGCAGCGAGCGTGCGCCACAGGGTCGTAAAGCTGTCATGGGCCGGGAACACCGCCACACCGTCGTCCGGCAGGGCGGCGAGCACAGCGCCGTTCTCCTCGGCCACAGCCTCGACCGATCCCATGAATTCCT
>JBBSUX010000070.1:0-13889 GCA_038234045.1 Burkholderiales bacterium | reverse complement strand
TGATGGCGATGGCCGCCAAAAGTTTCGACGGTTCAGCTGCGCCGGTTCCCGTGGAGCCGGGAAAGAGCCGCGTCACGGTGAATATTTCAGGCTCCGTTCAGATGAGATAGGCCTAACTCGGGTGAGTCGGGCCGGTGTGCAATCACGGCCCCAGCCGCCGGCTCTCCGGTAAATTGAGGTCGGTGTTATTGCGCTGTCCAGCCGCCATCGACTTGCCACGCCACTCCGCGAACGTTGTCGGCCGCCGCACTGCACAGGAAAACGGCCAGCTCACCCAGCTGCTCAGGTGTCGTGAATTGCAGTGAAGGCTGCTTTTCACCCAGCAGATCCCGCTTGGCATCCTCCACCGATAGATTGTCTGCCTGAGCTCGCGCATCGATCTGCTTCTGAACCAAGGGCGTTAAAACCCATCCCGGACAGATTGCGTTGACCGTGATCGGGACGGTTGCGGTTTCGAGCGCAGCCGCCTTGGTCAAGCCGACGATGCCATGCTTGGCCGCAACGTAAGCGGATTTCTCGGGCGAAGCGACGAGACCGTGCGTGCTCGCGATGTTGATCACACGGCCCCAGCCAGCAGCACGCATTCCGGGGATCGCCAGACGCATCGTGTGAAAAGCGCTGCTGAGGTTGATGGCAAGGATCGCATCCCATTTCTCCACCGGAAAATCCTCCACTTTCGCCACGTACTGGATTCCAGCGTTGTTCACGAGGATGTCGACCCGACCGCCCGATGAAGCGGCGAACTTCATCATGTCGGCGATCTCGGCCGGCTTGCTCATGTCGGCACCGTGATGTCGTACCGAGGCTCCGGAACTGCCGGCGGCGTCGCGCACACGTCGCATCGGCTCCTCGACATCCCCAAAACCGTTGAGCACCAGATTGGCGCCTTGGCGCGCCAAGGCCTCTGCAATGCCCAGCCCGATACCACTGGTTGAGCCTGTGACGAGCGCTGTCTTTCCCTTGAATATCAAGTTGTTTCTCCATGATTTAGGATGAAGCGAATCATTATCCGCGTGCCTCTGTTCCATGTCCCGATTCTTTAAACCCGTCGCGCCTGGCGATGAATCTTCGTCAACATCCGTTGCGGAATTTGATTCGCCTGACTTCGTGCCCGCGACGCAGCCGGTGCTGCGCTATGTCCAATGCGCTGGAGCGGCAGCGAAAGACGTCCCCTCAAACGGTGCGGAATTTCATCGGCTCGCCTACTGGGAATGGAATGCCACGGGTGATCCTTCAACGCCCCATGTGATTGTTTGCGTGCATGGGCTTTCTCGTCAGGGACGAGATTTCGACACCCTGGCGCGTACGCTTTCCCGCCATGCGCGGGTGCTGTGCCCCGACATGCCGGGCCGGGGAGAAAGCGACTGGCTTCGCGATCCCCACCAATACGCGGTGCCTGTTTACGCCGCCGACATGCTGGCAGTTATCCGGCAAGCGGATGCAGACGCGCCGATCACAACGCTTGACTGGGTGGGTACCAGCATGGGCGGGCTCATTGGATTGGCTGTAAGCGGCCAACCTGCCTTGCCACTTCCCAGCCCGGTACGCCGTCTGGTGCTCAATGACGTCGGACCTGTCATCGAGTGGGAAGCGCTGCAACGCATTGGCAGCTACCTTGGCAAGAGTCCAGGTTTCTCCAGCATCGAGGACGCCTGTCGGGCCTTGTGGGAGATTTCACGCGGATTCGGCCATCACTCTGAATCGGAGTGGAAGGCTTTGACCTTGCCCATGGTGCGCCAAGCCGGCGACGGCTACCGGCTTCATTACGACCCTTTAATCGCCGTACCTTTTCAGGCTTTGAGCCGCGATGCCGCAACAGCGTCAGAGGCCATGCTCTGGAGCCTTTACGACCATTTGACCGCCCGGACGCTGGTATTGCGCGGTGCGCAGTCCGACCTCCTCTCCGCCGAGACGGCGAAGGCGATGACGCAGCGCGGACCCAGTGCAGACCTCATTGAATTTGCGCAGGTAGGGCACGCGCCCACACTGGTCGCGCAGGCGCAGGTTCATGCGGTGGAGCGCTTCCTTCTTGGGGACATTCAGGCCTCGGCGCTGGCCGTCTGCCCATGAAATTAACGGAGTTCTCGCCTTCGCCCGCTTCAGACGGTGGTGCGGTGGGGCAGGCTGTATCGGCGCTTGTCGTGGCGACAGCAGGTTCGTTGCCAGTGCAGGCTGATGCGCTGCGGCGGGCGAGAGCGTTCGCATTGCCCTTCATCGATGGCGAAACGCTGGTGACCGGCGAGCCGACACTTGCACACGCTGATGCGGTGGTCGACATCCTTCAGGTCATCGGTGGCTCTGAGGCGATGCAGGCGGCCATCTACCTTGTTCACGCATGCGACCACCTGACGCGACCGGGAGAACTGATCGCAAAAGCCTTCGGCGATGAATATGCAGCTCTGGCGGTCGAGACAAATCGACTGAGTCATGTCCAGCGTCAGGCTCGAGGAGCGACCAGCGACGCACATCTGGTCGAAGATCCCGGACTGCGCACCGAGCACATTCGCAAGATGCTGCTCGCATTCTCCCGCGATCTCCGCGTGGTGCTGCTGCGACTGGCTTCGAGGCTTGAGACGCTGCGCTACTGTGCTGCGCAGAAGGTTCCGGTGGCCGTGGGCCTCGCACAGGAGTCGCTGCAGGTATTCGCTCCGCTTGCCGACCGCTTGGGCGTCTGGCAGGTGAAGTGGGAGATGGAGGATCTGGCTTTTCGTTTTCTGGAGCCTGACACCTATCGCGATGTGGCCCGCATGCTCGATGAGAAGCGTGCAGGTCGCGAGATCGCAATGGAGGAATTGCGATCTTCCGTCGAAGCGGGACTGTGTGCCGACGGGATATTCGCGCGGGTTCAGGGGCGTCCAAAGCATATCTACAGCATCGTGCGAAAGATGCGGGGTAAATCGCTTGACTTCGACCGCGTTTTCGACCTTCGCGCGCTGCGTGTGATTGTGTCGAGCATCGAGGATTGCTATGGCGCCTTGAGCTGGGCTCACACCCGCTTCGAGCCGCTCGATGAGGAATTCGACGATTACATCGCTCGGCCCAAGCCCAATGGATACCAGTCACTGCATACCGTGGTGCGTGACGCCGAACAGCGTGCAGTAGAAATCCAGATTCGGACCCAGGCCATGCACGACCATGCCGAGCATGGTGTCGCCGCTCACTGGGCTTACAAGGAGGCGGGTGCGCGTGGCTACGGTGGGACGGTAACGGCAGATAGCGCGTACGAAACCAAAATTGCGGTGCTGCGGCAACTGCTTGCCTGGGAAAGAGACCTTTCCGGCGCGGCTCGCGTAGGTGCGAGCGGCTTGTTTGACGATCGCATTTACGTGCTTACGCCAGAAGCCGCCGTGGTTGAACTTCCCGCTGGCGCGACACCGGTCGATTTTGCCTATTCAGTGCACACCGAGGTCGGCCATCGCTGCCGGGGTGCGCGGGTAGACGGCGCGATGGTGCCGCTCAATACGCCATTGCAAAACGGGCAGACCGTTGAGATCACTGTCGCGAAAGAGGGAACGCCGTCTCGGGACTGGCTGAATGCCGAGCTCGGCTATCTTGCAAGCCATCGCGCCCGTTCCAAGGTGCGCGCCTGGTTCAATGCACAGGCTTCCAGCGAAACGACTGCGCGGGGTAGGGAAGTCGTGGAACGGCTTCTTCAACGCGAGGGCAGAACATCCGTCAAGCTCGAGGAGATGGCGTCACAGCTCGGTTTTCGCTCCGCTGACGCGCTTTTTGAGCAGGTGGGCAAAGACGACTATTCCCTGCGCCACATCGAAAGCTGGCTGCAACCCCCAGAAGATCGGGCAACCGAATCCGAAGCACCTGCTATTCGCAAGCCTCGTAATCCCGACGCCACGGGCGACGGAATTCTGGTGGTCGGAATCGACTCCCTGATGACCCAGCTCGCTCGCTGCTGCCGACCGGCCCCGCCAGATGTCATTGGCGGCTTTGTCACGAAGGGCAAAGGCGTCAGCATTCACCGCTCTGACTGCACCAACTTCCGCGAGATGGGCCTGCGTAATCCGGGACGCGTGATCGATGTGCAATGGGATGGTAGACCGGTCGACCCGAATCATGCCTATCCGGTTGACGTCCTCATCGAAGCAACCGATCGGCAAGGTTTGTTGCGCGACATATCCGAAGTATTTGCAAAGGAGGGAACCAACGTTATCGGGGTGCAGACCCACACCCGGAAAGGACTTGCGCGCATGACCTTCACCGTAGAGGTGCCGGGTTCGGCGCGCCTTGCCAAGGTTCTGAGCAGTGTGATTGCAGTCAGCGGTATTCACGCGGCAAAAAGACGCTGATCAACCCGAGGGCGTTCTTTGAAGGCCCGCTGAGTGGCATGGAAATACGCTAGAATCCCACCTTTCGACAAATAGGCGCGTAGCTCAGCTGGTTAGAGCACCACCTTGACATGGTGGGGGTCGTTGGTTCGAGTCCAATCGCGCCTACCAAAGACTGTTGGTCTTTGGTTTTTCCGGGAATGTACTTCCCGGCAGCATCGATAAGCCGGGGCCGCTTCCGCAGTCGCCCGCGCGCTTTGGTCTACACGCTGTTTTGTCGCAATTGCCGGCTCTCCTGTGTTTCATGCAAATTAATTCGGGGTGCTGGATAGATATGAGCGGTCTGCCCTTGGAACGATGAATCGGGCATGCGGCTGCGGTGATCAGCCCTGGCAACGAATCCAACAAGGAAAGTACCCATCATGGCGAAGGAAGAATTGATTGAAATGCACGGCAAAGTGGACGAGGTTCTGCCCGATTCACGCTTCCGTGTGACGCTCGACAACGGTCACGAACTCGTGGCTTATACGGGCGGCAAAATGCGAAAGAACCATATTCGTATCATCGCCGGCGATAGCGTTTCTTTGGAGCTCTCACCGTACGATCTGACCAAGGGTCGCATCATGTTCCGCCATATTGCGGGGCGTACGCCTTCGGCTCCCCGCAGGCGCTGATTTCCTAGCGTGCTCTCTTCGGAAGCAACCTGTTGATTTCAGCGCGCCAGGTATCGCCGCGGTATTTACTGGTCGCGCTTTGAGCGCATCCTGATTTTTGTCATCTTTTATTTAACACGGAGCCACTCATGGGCAACAAGATCGTCACTGAAGCCGACCGCAAAGCTACTCCCCCGCTGCCTGCCTTGCCGGGCACAACCTTGCCGCGAGGCGGTGCCGGTCAGCGACGCAGTCTGGAGCGAGGATCCGCTACCCGCAGCAAGAAGAATCCGGGCAAGCGTGCCCATCAGGGCTGATCGCGGCTATTGGTCAGGACCTGCGTCAAGTTCCCGCAGCCTCTGCGAGGCGGAACTTTGACGCTTCAGTTCGTTTTTTGACCACGCCACGCAGGGTTTTCGCGACCTGTGCGGTGGCCATGCACGCCTAGAATGGCTTCTTTGCGATCCAGGATGGGCCGTCAGGCGGTCGAGGAGAATTGCCGTGCCAGTTGATGTCCATGCTCCGTCGGCTCCCTCGAAAGAAGCGGCGCGGTTAATCAAAAAATATCCGAATCGCCGTCTTTATGACAGCCGCACTTCCACCTACATCACCTTGGCAGAAGTCAAGCGTCTGGTGCTGGAGAGCGAGGAGTTTGTAGTTCGCGATGCGAAGACGGGTGAAGATCTCACGCGAAGCATTCTTCTACAGATTATTCTGGAAGAGGAGGCTGCAGGGACTCCGATGTTGAGCGAGGCAGCGCTTGCAAACATCATCCGGTTCTATGGCCATGCGATGCAAGGTTTCATGGGCACCTACCTCGAAAACAACGTTCAAGCATTCACTGATTTGCAGTCGCGATTCGCTGAACAGTCGCGCAGTTTCACTCCTGAAACCTGGACTCAGTTCATGAGTCGGCAACCGCCACTTGTGCAGGCAATGATGGGTGGTTACGTCGAGCAGTCGAAATCCGCGCTCGTGCAGATGCAGGAGCAGATGCAAAAGCAAACCGAGCAAATGCTCGATGCATTCGGGCTCAAACGTTGACCGGACATTCCTTTATCCGGTTGGCGGAATTCCGTTTCCCCACTACAGCATGAATGAAACTCTCGCGACGCCGACATCGGTGATTGCTTCTGCCCCCCGCGTGGGCTTCGTAAGCCTGGGCTGCCCCAAGGCCCTCACCGATTCGGAGCTGATCCTCACGCAATTGAGCGCAGAGGGCTACAGCACTTCAAAAACGTTTGAAGGCGCCGATCTCGTCATCGTCAATACCTGCGGGTTTATCGACGATGCGGTTCGCGAAAGCCTCGACACCATTGGTGAAGCGCTGGCTGAAAACGGCAAGGTGATTGTCACCGGTTGTCTTGGCGCGCGCGCGGCTGAAGATGGCGAAAACCTCGTCCGCAAACTGCATCCGAGCGTGCTGGCGGTTACGGGGCCGCATGCGACGCAGGAGGTCATGGACGCAGTTCATATGAACTTGCCCAAACCCCATGATCCATTCATCGATCTGGTCCCCGGTGCATTCGGCGTGGCTGGGCTGAAGCTGACGCCACGGCACTATGCCTATCTGAAGATCAGCGAAGGCTGCAATCATCGCTGTACTTTCTGCATCATTCCTTCGATGCGGGGCGACCTTGTTTCGCGGCCCATCGGGGACGTGCTTTCCGAGGCGCGCGCCCTGTTCGAAGGAGGCGTCAAAGAGCTGCTCGTTATCAGTCAGGACACGTCAGCTTATGGCGTCGACGTTAAATACCGGACTGGTTTTTTCGATGGAAAGCCAACCAAGACCCGGATGCTCGAACTGGTGCAGGCGCTTGGGGAGATGGCGGCGCCGTACGGTGCCTGGGTGCGTTTGCACTACGTGTATCCGTATCCCAGCGTGGATGCGGTGATTCCGCTGATGGCACAGGGGCTTGCGCTCCCGTACCTTGATGTGCCTTTTCAACACAGCCATCCGGATGTATTGCGGCGCATGAAACGACCCGCCAGCGGAGAGCGGAATCTGGAGCGGATCGCCAAATGGCGAGAGGCGTGCCCCGAGATTGTCATCCGCAGCACCTTTATTGCAGGCTTTCCCGGGGAAACGGAAGAAGAATTCCAGCATTTGCTCGATTTTCTTGAGGAGGCGCAAATCGATCGCGCTGGCTGTTTTGCCTACAGCCCCGTCAACGGTGCGGCTGCCAATCAGATCGACGGCATGCTCCCCCTGGAAGTGCGCGAAGAGCGACGTGCCCGGTTCATGGCGGTGGCGGAATCTGTCTCGATCAACAAGCTCAAGCGCCGCGTGGGTGCAAGCATGCAGGTTCTGGTTGATTCGGCGCCGGCCTTAGGTCGCAAGGGCGGCACCGGACGTACTTACGCGGATGCGCCGGAGATCGACGGCATCGTCCGCTTGTTGCCGCCCGACAAGATCAGCAAGACGCTCAAGGTGGGTGAGTTCACGCGCGCCCGCATCGTCGCAGCGGAAGGTCACGATCTCATTGCGCAAGCTATCTAGGAACCCTCTGCATTGCGCTACGCGAGATTGCATCCGGTACGAGGTAGTCGCGACGGGATATTGCCCGTTGCTGTGACCGTGGAAGTGCTTGGCGAAACAGCGCGCGGCCAAGAAAAAAGCCACGGGAAAATTCCGGTGGCTTTTCATCATCAATATCAAAAATTGCGTGATTTCCTCACGCTGCATCGGCCGTCATTCACAATCGATGCGTGCCGACCTTGGTGCCCAGAAGAGGACTCGAACCTCCACGATGTTACTCGCTAGTACCTGAAACTAGTGCGTCTACCAATTCCGCCATCTGGGCATCTCAGGAAAGACATAAATTATATCCAGAAAAATATGGGCAACTCCAACAATCTTCTTGAAGAATTCACCGCAACTGTCTCCGGACATCGCGACGGGCACGGCTTTCTGCTGCGCGACGACGGCGAGTCCGATGTGTTCCTGCCGCCGAACGAAATGCGCGCGGTGCTTCACAAGGACAAGGTCAAGGCGCGCATCGTCCGGCAGGATCGCAAGGGACGGCCAGAGGGCAAAGTCGTTGAAATCGTAGAACGTCCTGCGCAGCCGGTCATCGGCAGATTGCTGCAGGAAAGTGGGATCTGGCTGGTTGCGCCGGAAGACAAGCGCTACGGTCAGGACATCCTGATTCCCAAGACCATGATCGGCGAGGCCACGCCCGGCCAGGTGGTGGTTGTCGCACTGACCGAACCTCCGGCACTCTACGGCCAGCCCGTCGGTCGTGTGACCGAGGTGCTGGGTGAGGTTGATGATCCGGGAATGGAGATTGAGATCGCCGTGCGCAAGTACAGCGTCCCGCACATCTTCTCGGACGAGGGTCTCGCGGCCGCCAAAGCACTGCCGGACAAGGTCCGTCCGCAGGACCGGCGTAAACGTGTCGATCTGCGCGATGTGCCTCTTGTCACGATCGACGGCGAGGACGCGCGCGATTTCGACGATGCTGTGTATTGCGAGCCGGCCCGTGTCGGCCGAGCCAAGGGCTGGCGGCTTCTGGTGGCCATCGCCGATGTGAGTCACTACGTGCAGACCGGCAATGCCATCGACATCGACGCTTACGACCGCGCCACCAGTGTGTACTTTCCGCGCCGTGTGATCCCGATGCTGCCGGAGAAGCTCTCTAACGGCCTGTGCTCACTCAACCCGGACGTAGAGCGCCTGTGCATGGTCTGCGACATGCTTGTGACTGCCAAGGGTGACGTGCATGCCTATCAGTTCTATCCCGCAGTGATGTTCAGCCATGCCCGCTTCACCTACAACGAGGTGGCAGCGATCTTGTCGAACACCCGGGGACCGGAGGCCGCGAAGCGCAAAGACCGCGTCACCGATCTGCTGAATTTGCATGATGTCTACCGGGCGCTGCTCGCAGCGCGCGCGGTGCGCGGCGCGGTCGATTTTGAAACCACCGAGACCCAGATCGTCTGCGATGACAACGGCCGTATCGAGAAAATCATCCCGCGCACGCGCAGCGACGCGCACCGGCTGATCGAAGAGGCAATGCTCGCGGCCAACGTGTGCAGCGCCGATTTCATCTCCCAGAGCGGGCATCCGGGCCTGTACCGTGTGCACGAAGGCCCGACCCTCGAGAAAAAGGAAATCCTGCGCGGCTACCTGAAGGCGCTCGCCGTCGGCCTGTCGATCAGCGACGATCCAAAGCCCGCAGAGTTCCAGGCGATTGCCCAAGCGACAAAGGATCGGCCCGATGCGCAGCAGATCAGCACCATGCTACTGCGGTCCATGCAGCAAGCGATCTACACGCCTGCCAATGCCGGCCACTTCGGATTGGCCTACGACGCCTACACGCACTTCACCAGCCCGATCCGGCGCTACCCCGATTTGCTGGTGCACCGGGTCATCAAATCGATCCTTGCTGGTTCCCGCTACAAATTGCCATCGTTGCCGACGCCGGGCGAGGCACATGCGAAGCTCTCCAAGCGGCTCGCCCAGCGCGTGAAACCTCCGGAGCGTCGCCTGGAGCCAGCGAAGGTGGTCGCTTCGCCGGTGGAGATGCAGGCATGGGAAGCCGCAGGGCTGCACTGCAGCGCCAACGAGCGCCGTGCCGACGAAGCCAGTCGCGATGTCGAGGCATGGCTCAAGTGCAAGTACATGCGTGAGCATCTGGGCGAGGAGTACGCGGGCGTGGTGACGGCGGTCACCGCATTCGGCATCTTTGTCACCCTCGATGCCATGTATGTCGAAGGTCTTGTCCATATCACCGAGCTGGGCGGGGACTACTTCCGCTTCGACGAGGCGCGCCAGGAGCTGCGGGGCGAACGATCCGGACTGCGCTACGCGGTGGGCTCGCGATTGCGCATCCAGGTCAGTCGCGTCGACCTCGATGGCCGCAAGATCGACTTCAGACTGGTGCGCGAAGGCGAAGATCTGGTCAGCCGCGCGATGCGCGACAAGGGCGTGCCGCGCGAGGGCGCTGCCGGCGATGCGACCGACGGTCCGCGCAGCAGCAAACGCCGGCGCGGTGGCGATTCGGCGACAGCCAACAAGCCAGCGGCGGCGCGCGCGCCCAAGAAGGACAGCGTACCGGCCGGCAAAGCGCGCCGATCGCGACGTTGACGTTGCCTGCACCGTCCTCTGCTTTTCCTTTTTGACGAATGAGCGAGCAACGCATGACGACTGAGAAAATGAACCCCACCGCAGATCGCCAAGTGCCTCCTGCGCCGCCGCCGTGTGGCGTGGCAATCGTCACGGGCGCGGGCAGCGGCATCGGACAGGCCGCGGCGCTGGCGCTGTTAAACGATGGCTGGAGCGTGGTGCTGGCAGGCCGCCGCGCCGAGGCGCTGGCAGAGGTTGCCGCGCTCGCGCCGGATGCAAGCCGGGTACTTGCAGCGCCGAGCGACGTCACGCGGGAAGATCAGGTTGTCGCGCTGTTCGATGCTGCAGTTGCCCGCTTCGGACGCGTCGACCTGCTCTTCAACAACGCGGGCCGCGGTGCGCCGGCTGTTCCGCTGGAAGAGCTTGACCTTGCCACCTGGCAGGCGGTGGTGGACATTAACCTCACGGGCATGTTCCTGTGCCTGCGCCAGGCGTTTCGCGTGATGGGCCACCAGAGCCCGCGCGGCGGCCGGATCATCAACAACGGCTCTATTTCGGCGACCACGCCGCGACCGCATTCGATCGCCTACACATCCACCAAGCACGCGGTTTCAGGGCTTACGAAAACCGCATCGCTCGATGGCCGTCGCCTCGATATCGCTGTCGGACAGATCGATGTCGGCAACGCCATGACGGAGATTGCGGCTCGCATGAAGACCGGCGTGCTCCAGGCCAATGGCGAAATCGCAGCCGAGGCGATGATGGATGTGGAAACCGTCGGCCAGTCGGTGCTCTACATGGCCAATCTGCCTCTGGAGGTCAACGTCATGTTCCACACGGTGATGGCCACCAAGATGCCGTTTGCCGGACGGGGCTAAGCAGCCGTCATCACACACGCCGGGCGAATTCTCCGGCGGTCAGCGGTTCGTCGGCTGGCCATCGATCGGCGCATGCGCCGTGACGGTAAACCGCTGATGCGGCAGCGGCAAACGGGTTGTCGGGCTGTGCGGCCAGCGCGGCGCCGGTCATCCCGGCGAGTACGTCGCCCGTTCCTGCGGTCGCGAGTCGACCATTGCCGGTCGGGTTGATGAAGGGCAAGCAGCCCGGCGCGCCAATCATGCTGCCCGATCCCTTTAGCACCACCACTGCGGCATAGCGCTCCACCAGTGCATTCACGGCCGACAGGCGGTCTGCCTGCACTTGGTGCGCATCTTTGTGACCCAACAGCCGAGCCGCTTCCAGCGGGTGAGGCGTCAGGATGGTCGCGCTTCCGCGCTGATGGCGCGCGGTCAGCAGCTGTTGCAGATCAGGGCTGCGGGCGATGGCGTTGAGCGCATCCGCATCGAGTACCAGCGCGCTTGCCTGCTCCAGTACCAGCGGAAGGACCCGCTCCACCGCTTCGCCGCCGCCACAGCCGCAGACAACGGTCATCTGGCTCAGGTCGAGCACATCGAAGTGCCGAAGCATGATCTCCGGCGGCGGCGCAACGGCGTTTCCTGCGATGTCGTTGTCGAGCAGTGCCAGCAGTACGCGCCCGGCTCCGCTCGAAGCCGCCGCTGTTGCTGCCATCACCGCCGCGCCGCTCATGCCCATACCCCGGCGGCCGATGCCCTCGCCGCCGACGACAGCGACATCACCGAACATGCCCTTGTGCGAAGCCGCGGGGCGCGAGCGTCGAGGCGCAGCCGGGTTCAGGTACGCGACGGGCGATGTTTGGTCTTCTCCCGAGGTCGATGTGGCGCCACGACGTGAGCGTTCGTGGGGGGAAGCTGGGAGTGGCGGATCTTCAGACGCACGCAGGTCATCGAACCATACCGTGCCCGCAACGTCGCGCCCCTGAGCCGTGAACAGGCCGGGTTTGAGTGTCAGCAGGCTCAAGGTAAATTCACAATGAAAAGTGGCTGAAACGATTTCTGGACTAGCGCAAGCAGCTATCAATTGCTTATCGCTGACGCCTGTATCTGCGTCGAGCCCGGTCGGGACATCGACAGCGAGTACCGGGGCAGCAGACCCTGCGAGCGCACGCATCGCAGTAATCAGCCAGTCCGCTGGAGGCCGCGCGCCGTCAGACCCTCCCCGCTTGCGCTGGCCGATGCCCAACACCGCGTCGATACACAAATCATGGGGCGCGAGATCCGCCGGCGCCGCCATCACGAACCTGACGCTTGCCATCCGGGCGCTTTCAAGCGCGGCCAAAGCGTCGGCTGAACGGACGGAATGGGCTGGGCCGAACAGGGTCACCGACACCTCAATGCCGCGACTGCAGAGGAACGCCGCTGCCTCCAGACCGTCACCACCATTGTTGCCCGGACCGCAAGCAATCCAGATTTGGCGCGCATGTGGCGCCAGTGCCATCGCCAGGCGAGCTACCGCTCTCCCGGCACGCTGCATGAGCACATGGGGTGCGAGTCGTTCAGCAAGGGCATGTTCGATCGCCCGGGTCGCAGCCGCCTCATGCAGCGGGTATCCGATTCCCGGCGAAATCCGTATTGGCTGGGCAATGTGTCTGGAGGTCGTCATGGTCAACGCAGCGGCGCAATCACTGGCCCTTGCGGGAAGCTGTTTCCAGACGCCCGATGCCGAAGCGTTCCAGCGCTTCAGGTAGCGCCGCCTCGGAAAGGGCGTTGGCCAGCAGACGCGCGGCGCCGGGAGCGAGCGCCCAGCCGTGAACACCATGTGCCAAATGCAGCCAGATTCCTGGCACACCAGAAGGCCCTAGCACCGGAAGATCGTCCGGCATTGCAAGGCGCTCGCCCTGCCATTCCTGCACACCCGCCGACAGCCGTGCGGCACCGGGAAAACTTTGTTCCAGAACGGTGTAGAGCGTTTTTAAAGCCTCGGCTCGGACATTCGGCCCCGCTGACCCGCGGATGCCTGCGCCCGCGACCCGCACGCGATCGCCGAAACGAGTGATCACGGCCGGGTGACGGCTGTCGATCACCGTCGCTTGGGGGGCAAAAGATGGTTCACGGATCGGCGCGCTGATGGAGTGCGTCCAAAGGCGCGAAAACGGAAGGCGCAAGCCCAGCTTTTCCAGCAGAGGGACGGCACCGGTTCCACCGCAAAGGACCACCGTATCGAACCTGTCCTTAGCGGGTGCACCGCCGTGATGACGAGCGACTACGAAGGGCCGGCTGCCTCCTTCGAGCTGCACTACCTCATCGCCGAAACGAAACACGACACCCTTGCGTTCGGCGGCCGCCCGAACCTGCAGAAGGAGTTGCCGGCAGTTCCCGGCGTAGTCCTGCGGAAGCCGCAGAGCAGCGGACAGCGGCAGCCGCTGATCGATTCCTGGTTCGAGTCGGAACGCCGCATCCGCATCGAGGCTTTCCGCCGGAATTTCTTGATCCTGAAGCGCTTTGCGTCCCGCTTCGAGTCGATCACGTTCTTTCCCGTCGCGCAGCAGAACCATCACTCCAGCGCTGTGCTGCCATTCGATCTCCAGCGCAGCGACGATGCCAGCGAGTCGAGCCTGGCTCCAGAGCGCCAGTGCGAGGACCAGGTCGTCATTCGGAGCTGCTGGGTGGAGGCCGCGCGCTGTGTCATCGCCAAGGGCCCGCTTCCAGAGCCCTGTGCGCTTTCCGCCCGTATTGCTCGTCGCTGCTCCCGACTGGCCTAGCCCCAAGGCGCCGCAAGCCGGCGCAAGCAGGCCCGCATGGCCAAAACTTGCTTCTTCGCCAGCGGTCAGCCGGCGCTCGAACACCGTGACCTCGTGGCCGTCGAGCGCAAGTTCCCAGGCGGTGAGAACGCCGGCGGCGCCCGCTCCGACTACTGCTACACGCATCGACCACCGCCGTTCAGGAGAAAAGGTCGCATGAAATAAAGGGTGGGTACAAGGCCGCGTCGTATGTGGGCGGATGACATTTAAGCTGGCTTTTGAGAAGT
>JBBSUX010000069.1:0-13928 GCA_038234045.1 Burkholderiales bacterium | reverse complement strand
TTGTGCGGTAACTTTCTCGAGCAAGGCAAGTGCCATGTTCTTCCACCCGGAGTGATAACGCAGCACAAGGAAAAAACCCTTCGGAATCGTCCAGAGCTCGAACCCTCGCGGCAAATAGCCTGAGAGAGGTCGGGTCCATTCGTGGGCCGGGTAGCCATGCAAATTGACATGGAGATTGGCACCGCTAAGCGCCAGCGCCCGGTCGCGAACCTCGCGCTCCAGCAAGGGCGGATGCTCCCGATAAGCAATGTCGTCGCCCATCGCGCTGTACCGGGCCGCATGGTGCATATGGCGCGGGTGGATTGCGCACAGTTCGCGATGCAAGGCATAACCGTCCGGGTTTTCCGAGGCAATGAGCGCGAAATGTGCGTTCTCTCGCTTTGCGAGTATCTGTGCCGCCCGGAGGGCACCCACTACGCCGGACGTTTCGTTCGCATGCTGCCCGCCGGAAATGAGGACTGCAGGCCCCGGCCCTGCGTGATAAACGCAATCAACAGTACGACCTTGTCGCGAAAGGGCCGTGAGCCGCTGGCCTTGAAACTGCTCCATTAGAAGCGCAATGGCGTCTGGAGGCAAAGCCGCTTTCACGTCGACGAGGCTGCAAGCCAAAGCAGGGTCATCGCCCGGCGACACTTCGGCTGGAACGGCGGCAAAAACCTCAGTCGAGACCCTCAGATAAATGGAGTCTCCTCCGCTCCTGCGGATATCCGGAACGATCTGGCCGGGCTGCAAGCCTCGGTCCCCCATCGGTCGGCCGGAGTACCGCTGGAAAAATTCGAGCATCGAAAAATAAAAATCCTCGTGCAGCGCCTCGAAGGTACTCAGTACTTCGTCGCCACAACCAATAGCGCGTTCTATTCCCGTGATGTCTGCCCGTATCAACAGCCGTTCGAAATACGGTTCGGTATGTCCCCACGCATAATTGCTTACCGTATGGGTCGCCGCCGCAAAAACTTGCTCGTAGTCGGACACACGGGCCTCGTCAAGCGCCAGTGACCCCGCCGAATTGTTTGCGAGCACCCGTACCCAACCGGTGGGTGAAAGCGAAGGCTCGCCCAGCAAATCAATAGCGATACGATTCGGCGCAAAGACGCGATGCCGACTGCTGCGTTGGCCTGTGTACTCCAGCTCGACGATATAGTGAAGATCATCCTCACCCGCCTGGAATTGCAGCGTCGCGTTGCCCAACATACCAGCCAACGGATAGGCTTCGAGCGTAAATCGATTGGGAGGAGCCGAGCCGTGAACCGGATACCTCACATGCGCAGCAATGAGCTCAGTGAGATCCACTTCTTCCAGAAAGAAATGCACCAGCGGTTTGTAGGCACTGCGAAAGCGCGCTGTAACACCAGCTTGTGCAAGGCGCATTTCTGCCGAGCGGCGCGCATCAACGTCTTCGAAAAGCCAGATTTGCACTTCGGCTCCCCGATATTCGGGCGCAGAAAACTCGATCGTCCATGTCGCAAGCGATCGCTCAAAGTGCTTTTCAAGCAGTATCGACATGCTTAGCTCACCGATGTCGGATCGAGCCGGTCACGCAACCAGTCACCGAGCAGATTCAGCCCCAGCACCGTCAGCATGATCGCCAAGCCCGGGAACACGCTCACCCACCATGCTGTCTGCAGATAGGTGCGCCCGTCGGCCAACATGCCGCCCCAGCTCGGGATGGTGGGATCGACTCCCAGACCAAGAAAGGTCAGGCTGCTTTCCAGCAGGATGTTGTTGGCAACGTTGAGCATCATGAGGATGACGAGCGGACCGAGCAGGTTCGGCAGGAGATGGTTGAAGATCATCGGGAGATCCCTGACGCCGAACGAACGCGCAGCCTGGACAAACTCGCGATCGCGCAAGGCCATCACCTGCGATCGCACCAGGCGCGCGTACTGGACCCATTGCGAGATGATCATGAAAAGCACGATGTTGGTGACACCGCCGCCCAGAATGGAGATGAAAGTCATTGCCACGAGGATGAATGGCAAAGCCAACTGCACGTCGGCGAAGCGCATTACCACCACATCCCAAAAGCCGCGGTAGTAGCCAGAGACGACGCCCATTAAAGTCCCCAGTAGCGCGCCGCCGGCCACAGACAGAAACCCGACCGTCAAAGAAATCTTGCCGCCGACGATGACGCGAGCCAACACATCGCGCCCCAACGGATCGGTACCGAAAACATGGCCCATCGATTGAAACGGTCGCGTGAGTCGTGCGGCAAGATTCATCGCTTCGCCCCCATCCGGAAACAACCAGCGCGAGAGCAACACTGCCGCGACGATGCCACCCGTCAGCAGCGTTCCAAGTACAAACTCGAGGGAGCCAAGTCGGTGCTGACGCTTGACGGCCCGGGTCGGAGATTGGTCAGTCACCTGCTCGGGCGACGGCACATCTATCCCGGGAGTGGCAGTGGATACGGCAGTCATCGCGTCCGAATCCTGGGATCGATGATCCCGTAGGCCACATCCACCAGCAAATTAACAACCACGATGACGATCGCCAGCACTGTCACCGTGCCCTGCAAAACCGGATAGTCACGTGCGCCGATGGCATCGAATGCCAGCGTCCCCATGCCAGGCCAGTTGAAAACCTTTTCAATCACCACGATACCGCCAATCAAGCCGCCGAACTGCAACCCGAGATACGTCACCAGCGGAATCGCGCAATTGCGCAGCGCATGCTTGTAGAGCACCACCCGTTCGGACAAGCCCTTGCTGCGCGCCACGGTGATGTATTGCGCCGAAAGCGTCTCCAGCATGGTGGTGCGCACCAGGCGGATATTGGTGGCGCTCAGGATGATCGCCATCGTGAGCGAAGGCATCACCAGGCTTGCCGGTCCGTCCCAGCCCGATGGCGGTAGCAGCGGGAAGGTGATGGACAACAGCAACACCAGCATCAACGCTAGCCAGAAGTTGGGGAAAGAAAGACCGACCAGGGAGACGATGCGAATCGCCTGATCCACCGGCTTGCCGCGCTTCACCGCAGCGCGGATTCCCAACGGAATCGATATCAGGATCGAGGCGACGACCGATGTGAAAGCCAGCATCAGCGTCGCTGGCAAGGCGCCGGCGATCAGACGCGAGACCGACGTCCCCCCCAGGAAGCTCCGTCCAAAATCACCGTGCAGCATGCCCTGCATGTAGGAGAGGTATTGGACCCAGAAGGGCCGGTCCAATCCCAGCGCCTGCCTGATGTTGTTGAGATCGGCCTCGGTCACGCTGCCAGATCCCTGGCTCAACATGAGCGCAGGATCACCCGTCAGGCGGATGGCATAGGAAACGAGCAGCGTGACTGCAAGGATCACGAAGATCGCCTGCAGCACGCGCTTCAGAAGAAAGCCGACCATGTGTCCTTTCGCCTCATCCGATCCTCAATTGCGTCTCGGTTTACTCGACGCTGGCATTAAGCAAGCGGAAGCGGATGTCACCCGGCACGGAGAGGTTCTTCACGCGCTTGTTGACGCCCACGATGGTGTCCAGGCTGTACATAGGCATATCGAGCGCCTGATCTGCAACATAGGCGGCCACTTCGCGCAGTGTCTTCTGGCGCACGTCCACGTCGTAGGTTTGCCGCTGCGATTCCAGCAGCGCGTCCAGCTTGGCATCCTTGTATTTAGGATTCCACTTCTGGCCCGAGTGGTAGATCAGGTAGGCCGTGTTGTCGTAGTCGTATGTCCAGCCGCCCCAGTTGAACTGGTGCATCTCGCCCACTTTCCAGCCAGGAATAATGTCGTTGATCAGCACCGCCGTCTCGTAGGGTTTGATCGTCGCGCGCACGCCGACGCCCTGCAGATAAGCAGCGACCGCCTGAGCCACTTCGCCAAACGTGCTTTCGTTGCCCCGCACATCGATCTGCACCTGGGCGCCAGGTTTGACGCCGGCCTCGGCCAGCAGCTTCTTGGCGGCAGCTGGATCAAAGGGCAGTGGCTTCACCGCCGGGTCATAGCCGAATGAAAGCGCTCCTTGAAAGCTGGCGATGGTCTTTGCATGGCCCATCAGGATCTGCTTGACGATTGCATCGCGGTCCACCGCCATCGTCAGGGCGCGCCGCACATTGCGATCCTTGGTGATCCCTTCGGTGGTGTTGAAACGCAGCGTGATCGCTACCGGGCCGGGTGTCGAAACGATCTTGGCGTTGTCCGATTTGTTGATGGTGTCGATCAGACTCAGCGGAATCAGCGTTGCCACATCCAGGCGCCCTGCCTGCAGCTCGGCGGCCTGCGTCGCCGGCTCCGCGATGAAC
This sequence comes from Burkholderiales bacterium, assembly GCA_038234045.1. Classification (GTDB taxonomy): domain Bacteria; phylum Pseudomonadota; class Gammaproteobacteria; order Burkholderiales; family Burkholderiaceae_C; genus JBBSUX01. The sequence goes on along the minus strand of JBBSUX010000069.1, from coordinate 9,695 downwards.
CGGAACATGACCTTGTCGAGCTTGGGCTTGCCGCCCCAATAATCATCGTTGCGCTCCAGGGTCAGGCTGACCTTGGGTTTGTAGTCGACGAACTTGAACGGCCCGGTTCCCACCGGATGCGTGTTGAAGTAGTCCTCGCCCTTCTCCTGGATGTATTTGGGCGGAACAATCATCGCTCCGTAACCCGCCAGCTTGGTGAAGATAACCGGGTCAGGCTGCTTCATCATGAAGTCGACGGTGTAATCGTCCACCACCACCACCTTGTCGATCGATGTGTAGTTGGAGCGTTGCGGTCCCTTGCTGCCTTCGGCTCCCAGCAAACGATCGAAGGTGTACTTGACCGCCTCTGCATTGAACGGCTCACCATCGTGAAATTTGACCCCCTGTCGCAGCTTGAAGCGGATGCGGGTGTTGTTGTCGAGAAGCTCCCAGCTGGTTGCGAGATCGGGCTGCAGCTTCATGTCGGCGCCGCGCATCGTGAGACCGTCGAACAAATTGCCGCCGACCGATCCCCAATACGTGACGAAAGTATCGATGGGATCCCAGCTGCCCGCGTCCTGGTTGAGCGCAACGGTCAGGGTGCCGGCGGCTTGTGCAGGCGCTGCAACGATGCCCAGACTTCCAGCAAGAACCATTGCAGCGCAGAGCGCTTTGAGGGGTGTGCGAACTAGTGACATTGACAGCTCCGGTGATGAAATCGATTGAAATGACAGGGAACAGAAAAATCTCAAAACTGCACTCACGCTTGCACCGCCACCCGGTGGCCAGGAGCGTGGTCACGTAACGCCAGGATCGCTGGCTCATTACCTACGCGACGAACCGGGCTGGGAATCTCGCCCTCCAGCAGCGTCGTATCGATCAGGCGGCCTGGTTCGGCCACAGGAATGGCGGACAAAAGCTTGCGTGTATACGGGTGCTGCGGCGATTCAAATATCTGCCGACGCGTCCCGATCTCCACAATTTGCCCCAGGTAAAGCACTGCTACCCGATGACTCACCTGCTCCACCACTGCCATGTCGTGGGTGATGAAGAGATAGGAAAGGCCGCGCTCCTTTTGCAGGTCCATCATCAGGTTGAGTATCTGCGCCTGGATAGACACATCCAGTGCCGACACCGATTCGTCCGCAATGATGAGCTGAGGGTTGCTTGCCAGCGCACGCGCGATGCACACACGCTGCCGTTGCCCGCCAGAAAACTCGTGCGGATAACGCAACGCGTGCTCCGGCTTCAGCCCGACCTGCTCCAGCAGCTCAGAAACCCGACGCTGAATCGCTTGCGTGCCATCCAGCAGCCGGTGGGTACGGATGGGTTCGGCGATGCTGAAAGCGACGGTCTTTCGCGGGTCGAGCGCGGCAAAAGGGTCCTGGAAGATGTACTGTATCTGCTGGCGCAAGCGCCTGCGCCCGGCGCCATCCATCGCAAAAACGTCTTGCCCGTCGTAGCGAACCGTTCCTGCACTTGGCACCAACAACTGCTGCAGCGTCTTGCCGATGGTGGACTTTCCGCTGCCAGATTCGCCCACCAATGCCAGCGTTTCCCCCGGGTAAATATCGAAGCTCACTTCTTCGACAGCATGGACCCGGTGCGTCACGCGCCCCAGCATCGAACGCGCCACGTCAAAGCGCGTCGTCAGGCCGCGCACCTCCAGAAGCGGCGCGTCGTAGTCCGCCGTATCCTGAAGCTGAGCGGCGGCCACTTCACGCAACTGCCCGTCCTGCAGCGCCATTTGCGCCTTCCGAAGGGGTAGATCGGTTCCTGAGCGGCTGCCCAGACGTGGCACTGCAGCCAGCAAAGCTTGCGTATACGGATGCCGGGGCGAACGAAAAAGCTCGTCTACCGGCGCCTGCTCCACTTTGCGCCCGCGCAGCATCACCACCACGTCATCGGCCATCTGCGCCACCACGCCCATGTCGTGCGTGATGAAGATGACAGCGGTGCCCAAATCGCGCTGCAGCTCCCGAATGGTGTTGAGGATCTGCGCCTGAATCGTGACATCAAGCGCCGTTGTCGGCTCGTCGGCAATCAGCAGCTTGGGCCGGCACGACAGCGCCATGGCGATCATCACGCGCTGCCGCATGCCTCCCGACAGTTGATGCGGATAGCGGCCCAGCATCTGCTCGGCGTCGGGCATCCGCACCTTCTCCAGCAGCACCTGGGCTTCCCGCCATGCGTCTGCGCGCGAACGATGCTGATGCAGCATGATGGCTTCGGCAATCTGATCGCCCACCGTGAACACCGGGTTCAGCGATGTCATCGGCTCCTGGAAGATCATCGCTATCTCGTTGCCACGAATGCTGCGCATCGTGTCTTCAGAGGCGGCGGTGAGGTCAATATCGCTCCCGCCTCCGCCGCTAAACATCACGCGCCCGGCCGAGATGCGTCCGCCGCTGTGGTCCGTCAACCGCATGATCGCTCCGGCAGTGACCGACTTGCCGGAACCCGATTCCCCCACGATCGCCAGCGTCGAGCCAGCACGCACATCGAAGCTCAAATCGTCAACTGCCCGGAACGGGTCCTGCCCACCATCACCAAAGTCGACGGTCAACCCGCGTACCGACAGCAGGAACGGTTCGCTCGCCGAGGCCAAGTCATTATCTGGCGTCGAACGCAAGTTTTCCTGAGCAGATACTTCGCTGACTTGGGACCGGCCTGATTCCATCAAGTGAATTGTAGGGAAAGTTCCATGAACCACCTCCAAAATTCACCGCAATGAACCGGCTGAGGGCTGCGCGCTACAAAACCTTCTGCGGCGTCGCTACCGGTCGCTCGCCCACCATACCGTCTCGCCGCGCCAGCGCGGGAAACAGACGGAACCACAGCAGCGCCACGACGATGGTGCCGATACCGCCCACGACGACCGAGCCGACAGGTCCGAGCAGTGCTGCAGTGGCGCCGGATTCAAATTCACCCAGCTGGTTGCTGGCGCCGATGAAGACCGAGTTGACGGCGCTGACGCGGCCGCGCATCACGTCCGGGGTTTCAAGCTGCACGAGGGTCTGGCGCACCACCACGCTCACCATGTCGGCAGCTCCAGTGATGGCCAGTGCAACCATCGACAGCAGCAGATTGCGCGAGAGTCCAAACACCAGCGTTGCCGCTCCGAACAACGCCACCGCCCAGAGCATGCGGGCGCCCACTTTGCGCTCCATAGGCCAACGGGTTAGCACGACAGACATGGTCAGCGCGCCGACGGCGGGAGCCGCACGCAACAGTCCCAATCCCCACGGACCGGTGTGCAGGATGTCGCGCGCATAGATCGGCAGCAAGGCCACCGCGCCGCCCAGCAGCACGGCAAACAGGTCAAGCGATATCGCACCCAGGATCGGCTTTTCACGCCAGATAAAGCGCACGCCTGCCAGCAAACTCTCCGCCGATATCGGCGCTACCGCCGAGCGCACCCGCGCGTAGCGCAGCCGCGCCATCAGCACGCTGCCCGCCAGAAACAGGAAAAAGCAGGTCAGGTACACCGCGCCCGCGCCCGCCACAAAGATGAGTCCTCCCAGCGCCGGGCCGCCGATGATTGCGGCTTGCGAGCCGGCGGAGCTGAAGGCCATCGCACGGGGCAACATGAGAGGCGGCACCAGCATCGGCGTCAACGCCTGCTGCGCCGGCATCTGAAAAGCCCGAGCTACGCCCAGCGCCACCGAGATTCCAAGCAAGAGCCCGCGACTGACCCAGCCGCCGTAAGTGCCCAGCACCAGCGTCATGGCAACCGCTGCCTGCAGCGCGATGCAGGCAGCCACGATATGCGCCCGACTAAAACGGTCGGCTGCGTGGCCGGCAATAAGCGCCAAAAGCAGTGCGGGCGCGAACTGGTACAGGCCCACCAGCCCCAGATCCCAGGCGCTTCCGGTAAGCCCATACATTTGCCACCCCACCGCCACCATGAGCATCTGCATGCCCGATGTAGCGAACAGGCGGGAGCCCCAGAACCTCAGATAAGAGCGCTGATCGAGTAGATCGCGAAAGCTGTTGGAAGGAGCGGCGGCGGCAATCGTCATGGGCTGCCGAGGATAAGTCAGCGCGCACAAAAGCGCCTGGGTGCCACAGCGTTGGCACACCGCTCGGGATCATTGCAGAGCACACACCAGCAACGCAGCATCCCCCACAATCGACCGATGGACTCAACTCACCGACTCAATGACCAGCGCATCGCCGATGCCTGGGCCGATCTCGAAGCCTATTCGGACGCAGGCAATACTTTGCAGCCCGATGCTTATCGACTCGCCTTCGCCGATCCCGAATTTCTGCTGCGGCGAGAAACGCGGGGCATTCGTCTGCAACTCGAACTCGCCAAGCCCGACTCGGAACAGCAGGCGCGCGGCATCGACAACACCATCGTCGTCTACGGCAGCGCGCGCTTTTTGCCGGAGGATGAAGCGCGGGCGTTGCTTGACGCCGCAGTCGCTGCCGAGGACGAGGCGGCAATCGCCGCAGCGCGGCTCAAACTGAAGAACTCGGTCTACTACGCACAGGCGCGTCTCTTCGGTCGGCTGGTAGCCACCGACTGCATGAGCCGCCCGCCGGCCGAGCGCCTCTACATCTGCACCGGCGGTGGCCCCGGCATCATGGAAGCAGCCAATCGCGGCGCGAGCGAAGCCGGCGCGATGACGGTAGGCCTGAACGTCACCCTGCCGCATGAGCAAAGCGGCAACCGCTTCATCACGCCCGGCCTTTCGTTCAAGTTTCACTACTTCGCCATGCGCAAGATGCACTTCATGATGCGTGCAAAGGCGCTGGTGGTGTTTCCCGGGGGCTTCGGCACGATGGACGAACTGTTCGAGCTGCTCACGCTGGTCCAAACCGGCAAAGCCAAGCGCGTGCCTATCGTGCTCTTCTGCACCGAGTTCTGGCGCCGCGCCATCGACTTCGACTGGCTGATCGAAGAAGGCACCGTCGCAGCGAAGGATGTCGAGCTATTTCACCTGACGGATGATCCGCAGGAGGCGTGGGATCACATCCAGGAGTTCTACCGGCTCTGACCCTGACCCTTGCTCTGGCCACTGGGGCGCTGTCCTCGCCCAGCCTGTTTCGCTTCGTGCTTGCGCAACGCCAGCACGGCGTTCACAAGCGCCGTATGGGTCAGCGCCTGCGGAAAATTCCCGGCGAGCTTTTTGCCCACAAGGTCGTATTCTTCCGACAGCAAATCAGAAGGCCCGGCAAGCCCCAGCACGCGCTCGATGCTTGCCCGGGCGTCGTCAACCCTGCCCTGCGCCAACTGGCATTCCGCCAACCAGAATGTGCATGCCAGAAACGCCCCTTCCGAAACCTCACTCGATGGATGGTGCCGGAACACCAGCCCATCCTGCCGCAGGTGTTCCTCGATGGCAGTGATGGTTGCTGCCATTCTGGGTTCATCCGCTGCGAGAAAACCGAGCTTGGGTAGCAGTAACAACGACGCGTCTACCTGCTGGCTGCCGAAATACGCAGTGAAGGTGTTGAGCCCGGCATCGAAGCCTTCTGCGCAGATGGTGTCGTGCATACGGTCGCGCAGGCCTTCGTATTTGGCAGCGTCGTCGTCCGAAAGGTCTGCGCCGCCCGAACCTCGCAAAAACCGGTCAATCACGACCCAGGCCATCACTTTCGAATACGTGTAATGGCGAGCTTCTCCCCGGCTCTCCCACAAACCCTGATCGGGCTGCATCCAGACTTTCTCCACATGCGCTGCCACCGCGCGCTCCAGCTCCTTCATCTGCGCGGAACGCGGCATGCCGGCTTCTTCGCAGCGGTGCAGCGTGTTGATCAGCTCGCCGTACACATCAAGCTGGAACTGGCCGGCGGCCGCATTGCCGATGCGCACCGGCCGTGCAAAGCGATAACCCGAGAGCCACGGCAGAGGCGATTCTTCGAGCCTGCGCGCGCCGTCGAGCCGGTAGACGATCTCCATCTTGTCCGGCGCTCCACCAACCGCTCGCAACAGCCAGTCGCGCCATGCTCCCGCTTCTTCGTGATACCCCGAGCCGATCAGCGCGTCGACCGCAAAGCTCGCATCGCGCAACCAGCAATAGCGGTAATCCCAGTTAAGCGATCCGCCCGGCTTTTCCGGCAAGGAAGTGGTAGGTGCAGCGACCAGACCGCCCGTGCTGCGCGACACCAGGGCCTTGAGCGTGAGCAGCGACCGCTTGCACTGCGCTTCATACGCCCCCTTGTGCGATTGCTTGCCGATCCAGTCGCGCCAGTAGCTGCGAGTCTTCTCCAGTAGTGCAGAATCATCCGGCGCCGCGCGAGCCGACTCATCCAACAGATTGAACGGCGCATGCACCAGCATGAAGGCGCGCTTCTCGCCTGCCGAAAGTTCGAACTGGCATCGCACTGCACCGTGCTCGATCGCTCCATCCTGAAAGCCATGCAGCCAGGCCTCGTCGGCACCAGCCTTGCATACCACAAGTTCGCCATCGCGCTCTACCAGCGGCACCATATTTCCGTAATCGAAGCGCAGATTTGTTTCCGAGCTCATCGTCACCTTGCCTTTGACGCCGGTTACCGTGCGGATCACCATCGGATTACCGACGCGTATGGGCATGAAATCAGTCAAACGAACGGTGCCGGTTTCGGTGACGAATTCCGTCTCGAGTACCAAAGTGTCGGGCTCGTAGCGCTGTCGCGATTCCTGGATAGCTTCCGTTGGGGCGATCGTCCAGTGCCCGTTCTCGGGCGAGCCAAGCAGCGACGCGAAGCAGGCAGCTGAATCAAAACGCGGCAAACACAGCCATTCGATAGAGCCATGATGCGAAACGAGAGCGCTGGTTTCTCCATCGCCGATCATGGCGAGATTTTCGATAGATGTGGTCATAAGTGCGAACGCTGCGGCCGGCGCTAGGCGCAAAGCAGGCCAGGCGCGCAGGAAAAAAAGAATGCCTGAAGCTTCTTCCTCCCGCGCTCCGCTGCGGACTGTCATCCGCTCGAAAAAACGTAGGAGCAGGACGAAACAATCCGCCTAGGGTGAGTCGACGTCGGAGTCGAGCCGACGCACTGAGCGCGTTCCCCACGCCACCACTGCCGCCACGATCCAGAATGGCGCCGCCACGCCCAGCAGCGTGCCGGTGGTGCCCACCAAAAGCGGCATGGCAACACTCGATGCATTGAGCATCATCGCGCGCAGCCCCAGCGCTTCGCCATGCCTATCTGGCGGCGTCATGTGATGCAGCATGGTCATCACCATCGGCTGCACGGCGCCGAGTGCAAAGCCGAGGATCACCGAGCACGCGCCCATCGACAGCGCGCCAGACGTAAATGGGTACACCGCGAACACCAGCGCTGTGGTGATGGTGGATATGGTGATCACGTCGCGCTCATCCACTCGTGCAGCGATTACCGGCAGCACCACCCGCACAGCGGCAGCCGCGATCGCGAAAGCGCCCAGGATGGCGCCGATGGTAGAGGCCGAAAGGCCGCGGTCGTGCCCCAGCAGCGGCAGCATGAAGGTGTGCAGATCCCAGCTCGAAGATTGCAGCCAGTTCACGAACAGCAGGCGACGCAACATCGGATCACGCAGCAGATGCCAGGCGCGCGGCTTGATGCCCGCAATGAGCGGAAGTCCGGCTTTTGCCCCGCCTACCACAGATGCAGTTGGATTGACGGGCACTTCCGGCTCGCGCTGGATCAGCAACCACGCAACCAGCGGCAACAACACCAGCGCGCCAAACGCCCAGCGGTATCCAGCCATGTCCCCCGCGACTCGGCCGGCATGGTCGATCAATAAGCCGGCTGAAAATGGCCCGACGAAGTTGGCCGCTGCCGGCGCGATGGAAAGCCAGCTGAAGCCGCGACGCAACCCCGCGCGGCCCTTCGCCACGCGCCCCACATGTCGCTGCAGCGTGATGACGGTAATGCCCGATGCAGCGCCCGTCAGCAGCGCCGCCACGCACAAGGCGCCGAAGATCGGCAGGCCAGCAGCCAGCGAAGTTCCGGCGACCGCGCAAACCACCGCGATGCCGATGGGCAGTCGCAACCCATGCCGGTCGGCAAAGCGGCCCGCCGGCAGCGCCAGAAAAACCTGCGTCAGTGCGAAGAGTGCAATCAGCACACCGACCGCCTCGGCGCTGTAGCCCAGCTGCAGCGCCAGCAGCGGTGCTGCAAGTCGCGTACCGGTCATGGTGGCATGCACACAGACCTGCGTGAGGATCAGTCGGGGCAGCGATCCGCGCATAGTATTTTTATCAATGAAATATGGATCTAGCGCATATTCCAATTGCGCTACCAGCTCTTCTATCGATAGTGATTTTGACTCACGTGGTGGAACCGATCCAGAACATACGCTCAGCTCGCCGGCGCATCCCGGTCGCTATTGTCCGGATCTGCATCCGTGTCCACATCACGATCGAATCCTGGCAGCGCGTCCGTCGAACCCGCAGACGATGGTGATGGTGATGCTTTCAAGATCGGCAGCGCTGTGCCCGTCGACCTGACCCTACCGTCGCCGTCGCCGTCACCATCGCCCTGTTCTTCCGCCGCATTGCCTTCCAGCGCTCCGGCAGAAAAATTCTTGGTCGGCTTCACGCCCAGCTTGCGAAGCATTTCGGCCTGCCGGATCGCATTGCCCTTGCCACCAGCCAGCTTGCCGTAGGCCAGCCCATACGCCTTTTGCGCCCTCTCGATCGCCTTGCCGACATCTTCCAGATCATCGACAAACGCAGCCAGCTTGTTGTAAAGCTCGCGGCCACGGTCGGCAATCGCCTGCGCGTTCTGGCTCTGCGCTTCCTGCCGCCACAGGTATTCCACTGTGCGCACCACAAACAACAGAGTCGACGGGCTCACCAGCAACACGTTGCGCTGCCAGGCATCCATGAAGAGCTGATCGTCGGCCTGGATCGCCAGCATGAAAGCCGGCTCCACCGGAACGAACATCAGCACAAAGTCGAGCGACTTGAGCGAATACAGCTCCTGGTAGTTCTTGGCCGAAAGCCCCTTGATGTGCTGCCGCACCGATTGCAGATGCCGCGCCTGCGCCGCAGCGCGCGCCTCTTCGGTTTCGGCTCGCACGCATTGCTCATACGCCAGCAGCGAGACCTTGGCATCGATCACCAGCTTGCGGTCTTCCGGCAGATGCACGATCACGTCAGGGATCTGGCGACGACCGTCAGCGTCAGCATGGCTTTGCTGCACGTGGTACTCGAACCCGCGGCGCAGGCCTGATGCCTCCAGCACCCGCTCCAGGATCAGCTCGCCCCAATTGCCCTGCGCCTTGTTCGAGCCCTTCAATGCCTGCGTCAGATTGCGCGCCTCGTCGCTCAGCACGCGGTTCAAATCCATCAGTTGCGTCACCTGCTGCTGCAAGGCCGAGCGTTGCTTGCCTTCGTTGTCATAGAACAGCTCGACCTTGCCCTGAAAATCCTGCAATCGGGTGCGCAGCGGATCGAGCAACTGGCCCAGATTGGTCGCGTTCTGCTCCGTAAAGCGCTTGCTCTTTTCTTCGAGGATGTCGGTGGCAAGGGTCTTGAATTCGTTCTTCATCGCATCGCCAGCTGCTTGCAGCAAGGCGAGCTTTTCCTGCGATTGCCGGCGCTCAGCATCGAGCCGCGTAGTGACCTCGGCCACCTCGCCGCGCAGCGTGCCGATCTGCGCATGCAACGCCTCGCGCGCGGTGTGCAGATCGGTGCGCTCGCTGCGCAGCCCGGCCAGCGCCTCGCGTTCACCGGTAAGGGCCGATTGCAGACCGCTCGTCTCACCGCGCAGATCGGTCCTCAGAGCATTCA
>JBBSUX010000068.1:0-13935 GCA_038234045.1 Burkholderiales bacterium | reverse complement strand
ACGCTGCTGGCCACCGGCGGAGCAGGACGTATCTTCGCGGCATCGACCAACGCATACATCAACACCGGGGATGGTCTGGGAATGGCCGCGCGTGCAGGCATCCCGTTGCAGGACATGGAATTCTGGCAGTTCCATCCCACCGGCGTTGCCGGCGCTGGCGTTTTGCTGACCGAGGGCTGCCGCGGGGAAGGCGCCGTGCTGCTCAACAGCGAAGGCGAGCGTTTTATGGAGCGTTACGCACCAACGCTCAAAGACTTGGCGCCACGGGATTTCGTCTCTCGTTCGATGGACCAGGAAATCAAGGAAGGCCGCGGCTGCGGCCCCAACAAGGACTATGTCCTGTTGAAGCTCGATCACTTGGGCGAGGAAACCATCCACAAGCGGCTACCGTCGGTGTACGAGATCGGCGTGAACTTCGCCAACGTGGACATCACCCGCGAGCCGATTCCCGTGGTTCCCACCATCCACTACATGATGGGCGGCATTCCGACCAACATCAACGGTCAGGTCGTTACCCAGGACGCCGAGAACAACAGCGTCGTAGTCAATGGCCTGTACGCGGTCGGAGAATGTTCTTGTGTCAGCGTGCATGGAGCGAACCGGCTCGGCACCAACTCGCTTCTCGATCTGCTGGTGTTTGGCCGAGCAGCGGGCAATCACATCGTCAAATACAACGACGAGCTGATATTGCACAAAGACCTGCCGGAAGATTCTGCCGATCTCAGCATCGAGCGGCTCAACCGACTGGAAAACGCCGCAGATGGCGAATACTCACAGGATGTAGCGGCAGACATTCGCGCAACCATGCAGATGCATGCAGGTGTTTTCCGCCAGGAAGCGAGCCTTGAAGAGGGTGTGGAGAAAATCGCGAAGTTGCGTGAGCGTGTTACGGGCATCGCGCTGAAGGACAAGTCGAAGGTCTTCAACACTGCGCGGATCGAGGCGCTCGAAGTCGAGAACCTGATCGAGTGCGCGCAAGCGACGATCATCTCCGCAGCAGCGCGCAAGGAGTGCCGAGGCGCTCACACGGTGGACGAGTACGAACACCCCGCGGACGATCCGGTCGCTCCGCTCGGCCGTAACGACAAGGAGTGGCTCAAGCACACCTTGTGGCATCGCGGCGGCAACCATCTCACCTACAAAGCGGTGAACATGAAACCGCTCACAGTGGAATCCATTCCTCCCAAGGTCCGGACGTTCTAAGCGTTTGCGCGATCAATTCAAGGAAACCTCATGCAGAAAAGAACGTTCCACATCTATCGATACGACCCGGACAAGGACGCAAAGCCGTACATGCAGACCATCGAGATCGAACTAGATGGTCACGAACGCATGTTGCTCGATGCACTGATCAAGCTCAAGGCCATCGATCCAACCATCGCCTTTCGTCGGTCCTGCCGGGAAGGTGTTTGTGGCTCCGATGCGATGAACATCAATGGCAAGAACGGGCTTGCCTGTCTCACCAACATGCTCACCCTGAAGGATCCGATCGTTTTGAAGCCCTTGCCTGGCTTGCCCGTGATCCGTGACGTCATCGTGGACATGACGCAGTTCTTCAATCAATATCATTCGATCAAGCCCTACCTGATCAACGAGACGATTCCGCCCCGCAAGGAGCGACTGCAATCGCCCGAAGAGCGCGAAGAGCTTGACGGTCTTTACGAATGCATCCTGTGCGCCAGCTGCTCGACGGCTTGCCCTAGCTTCTGGTGGAACCCGGACAAATTCGTCGGTCCTGCCGGATTGCTGCAGGCCTATCGCTTTATTGCAGACAGTCGCGACCAGGCCACCAACGCGCGTCTCGACAATCTTGAAGACCCGTATCGCCTGTTCCGCTGCCACACCATCATGAACTGCGTGGATGTGTGCCCGAAGGGACTCAACCCCACCAAGGCCATCGGCAAAATCCGCGAATTGCTGGTGCGCCGCACGGTCTGACGCAACTTTATGATGGAATCAGATGACGGACTGCTGGGAGAGCGCGGGCTGAGCAAGCTGCGCTGGCGCTGCCGGCGTGGATTGCTGGAGAACGATCTCTTCATCGAGCGCTTCTTCAACCGTTATGCAGCGGATCTTTCAAGCCGGCACGCGCGAGCGATGTACACGCTGATGGATCTCGCCGACAACGATTTGCTCGATTTGCTTCTCCGTCGCAAGGAGCCAGATGCCACGATCGCGACGCCCGATGTAGGCGAAGTGCTCAGGATGCTGAGAACCTGAACTTCGGGGCTACGTGCTCCGTATATTTCACCAACCCCATTGCCCCAGGTGCTACCAGCCGGCCGGGCGCTCACAGGAATCTGACCCATGAAACTCGCCGACAACAAGGCTACCCTCTCTTTCAGCAACGGGACCCCAAGCGTCGAGCTTCCGGTGTACGAAGGCACGATCGGTCCCGATGTTGTGGATATCCGCAAGCTGTACGCACAGACGGGGATGTTCACGTACGACCCGGGCTTCATGTCGACAGCGGCCTGCCAGTCACAAATCACGTACATCGACGGCGACAAAGGCGAGCTACTGTATCGCGGCTATCCGATCGAGCAGCTGGCGACAAACTGCGACTTTCTCGACACCTGCCACCTGCTGTTGTATGGAGAGTTGCCGAATTCTGAAAAGAAGGCGAAGTTCGACAAGCTTGTCACCAACCACACGATGGTGAATGACCAGATGCAGTTCTTCCTGCGCGGTTTCCGCCGTGATGCACATCCGATGGCGGTGATGACGGGCTTGGTGGGAGGTCTTTCGGCCTTCTATCACGACAGTACCGACATCAATAACCCCGAGCACCGCGAGATTGCTGCGATTCGCCTGATCGCCAAGATGCCGACTCTCGTCGCGATGGCCTACAAGTACAGCATCGGCCAGCCGTACATGTACCCGCGCAACGATCTGAGCTACACCGGCAACTTCATCCACATGATGTTTGCCACGCCATGCGAGGAATACAAGGTCAGTCCGGTTGTCGAAAAAGCGCTTGATCGCATCTTCATCCTGCATGCTGACCACGAGCAGAACGCCTCTACCTCCACGGTACGCCTGTGCGGATCCTCGGGCACCAACCCGTTCGCGGCCATCGCAGCCGGCGTCGCCTGTTTGTGGGGCCCAGCGCACGGTGGCGCCAACGAAGCAGCGCTGAAGATGCTCACCGACATTCAGGCTGCGGGTGGCGTAGAGAAAATCGGTGAATTCATCAAGCAGGTGAAAGACAAGAACTCCGGCATCAAGTTGATGGGATTTGGACACCGCGTCTACAAGAATTACGACCCGCGCGCAAAGCTCATGCAGGAAACCTGCAAGGAAGTCCTGGGTGAACTTGGACTCGAAAACGATCCGCTGTTCAAGCTCGCCATGACCCTCGAGAAGATCGCGCTCGAAGACGATTACTTCGTACAGCGCAAGCTTTATCCAAACGTGGACTTCTATTCCGGCATCGTGCAGCGCGCCATCGGCATTCCGACAAGCCTGTTCACCGCCATCTTCGCTCTGGCACGCACGACTGGCTGGATCGCGCAGCTCAACGAGATGATCGGCGACCCCGAGTACAAGATCGGCCGTCCGCGTCAGTTGTACGTGGGCTCCGAGCGTCGCGACGTCAAGCCGCTGAAACAGCGCTGAAGCGTCCACATCACTCGCTGCAGACTCTGCGGCCAGCTATCGCATCCCTCGATGCTGTCAATCAAGCCCGCCATCGCGCGGGCTTTTTCTTGCCCGATTCGCCTGTGGGGTGATCCGGGCTATCGTCGGGTGAACTAACGAATCACGCCTTCAGTTCTTCCCAACACTCCCACTCTCGCAATCGCGCGCGCCAAAGGAATCCGCATGAAAACCAAAGCTGCCGTCGCCTGGAAAGCAAAGCAACCGCTCACCATTGAAACCGTTGATCTGGAGGGTCCAAAGTTCGGCGAGGTGCTGGTCGAGATCAAGGCCACCGGCATCTGCCACACCGATTACTACACGCTCTCGGGAGCCGATCCGGAAGGCATCTTTCCCGCCATCCTGGGCCATGAGGGAGCGGGCATCGTGGTGGATGTCGGCCCGGGCGTAACGACGCTCAAAAAGGGCGACCATGTCATCCCGCTGTACACGCCGGAATGCCGCCATTGCAAGTTCTGCCTCTCGCGCAAGACCAATCTGTGCCAGCTGATCCGCGGCACGCAAGGCAAGGGCCTGATGCCCGACGCCACCAGCCGCTTCAGCCTGGACGGCGAGCCGATCTTTCATTACATGGGCACGTCTACCTTTGCCAACCACACGGTAGTGCCCGAGATTTCGCTGGCCAAGATCCGCGAGGACGCGCCGTTCGACAAGGTCTGCTATATCGGCTGCGGCGTGACGACCGGCATCGGCGCCGTATTGTTCACGGCCAAGGTTGAAGCTGGCGCCAACGTGGTCGTGTTCGGGCTGGGCGGTATCGGCCTCAACGTGATCCAGGGCGCCAGGATGGTTGGCGCTGACAAGATCATCGGGGTCGACGTCAATCCTGCCCGGCAGGAAATGGCGCGCAAGTTCGGCATGACGCACTTCATCAATCCCAAGGACGTCGACAGCTTTGTGGATGCCATCGTCCAACTCACCGATGGTGGCGCCGACTACTCCTTCGAGTGCATCGGCAACACCCAGGTGATGCGCCAGGCGCTCGAATGCACGCACAAGGGCTGGGGCCGCAGCATCATCATCGGCGTGGCTGAAGCCGGTGCCGAAATCAGCACTCGCCCGTTCCAGCTCGTCACGGGCCGCAAATGGGAAGGCTCGGCCTTCGGCGGCGCGCGTGGCCGTACCGACGTGCCGAAGATCGTCGACTGGTACATGGAAGGCAAGATCGACATCGACAGCCTCATCACGCACACGATGCCGTTGGAAGACATCAACCACGGCTTCGATCTGATGAAGCGCGGCGAATCGATTCGCGGTGTCGTTATTTATTAACGAATTATGCCTCTAGCGCTTATTACGCATGCGCTACTAGCTATGACCTTGATACCAAATGGCTTCTGAGACCGACCTTGAGCTTCTCGCCTCGCATCGCTGCTTTGGCGGCGAGCAGCGCTTCTACCGGCATGCGTCCACAGAGATCGGGTTGCCGATGCGTTTCGCGGTCTTTGTGCCGCCGGATGCAGTGAACGGCTTGCCGGTGCCGGCGCTTCTTTACCTCGCGGGATTGACCTGCAATGAGGAAACGTTCGCGACTAAAGCCGGGGCGCAACGCAGAGCAGCCGAGCTTGGCATAGCGCTCATTTCTCCCGACACCAGTCCGCGTGGCGCCAACGTGCCGGGTGAGGCGGAAAGCTGGGATTTCGGCGTCGGCGCAGGCTTCTATCTCGACGCCACGCAAGAGCCTTGGGCGCGCCACTGGCGGATGGAAAGTTATCTGATGCGGGAGCTGCTGCCGCTGCTGGCGCGGGCGCTGCCGATTGATGCGCAAAGGATAGGCATCTGTGGCCATTCGATGGGTGGGCATGGTGCGCTGACGCTGGCATTGCGCCATCCGGGCGTGTTCCGCTCACTTTCGGCGCTTGCACCCATTTGCGCGCCCACTCAATGCGCCTGGGGAGAGAAAGCGTTCACCGGCTATCTGGGGCCCGATCGCGGCAGCTGGCTGGAACATGACGCCACCGTGCTGATGCAGCAGCAACCCGTTGCCCCCTACCCCGCCGGGATCCTCATTGATCAGGGGACCGACGACAAGTTTTTGGCCGAAGCGCAGCTACTGCCTGACCATTTCGAGGATGCCTGCCGAACGCTCGGCCAGCCGCTTGAGTTGCGCCGCCACGCGGGCTACGACCACGGCTACTATTTTGTGCAAAGCTTCATCGCCGACCACCTGGCGCATCACGCTGGAGCATTGCTGGCACCAGCCAGCCCCAAGGCTGTGCCGGTGCCATAAGCAGGCAGGATCAGGCCAACGCCTTGAAGCGCATGCGCTTGGGCTTGGCGCCCTCCTCGCCTAGGCGCCTCTTCTTGTCGGCTTCGTACTCCTGGTAATTGCCGTCAAAGAAAGTCCACTGGCTGTCGCCCTCGGCTGCCAGGATGTGCGTGGCGATCCGGTCCAGGAACCAGCGATCGTGGCTGATCACCATCACCGTGCCGGCAAATTCGAGCAGCGCATCTTCCAATGCACGCAGCGTTTCCACATCCAGATCGTTGGACGGCTCGTCCAGCAGCAGCACGTTGCCGCCGGCAATCAGCGTTTTGGCGAGGTGCAGCCGACCGCGCTCGCCACCCGAGAGGCTGCCCACCTTCTTTTGCTGGTCGCTGCCGTTGAAGTTGAAGCGGCCCGCGTAAGCCCGGCTCGCCATCTGGAATTTGCCGATGTTGATCATGTCGAGCCCGCCCGAGATGTCTTCCCACACCGTCTTTTCGTCGGCAAGATCATCGCGCTGCTGATCGACCACCGCCATCTTCACGGTCTTGCCGATGACAACTTCGCCGGCATCGGCCTTCTCGCGCTCAGTGATGAGTTTGAAGAGCGTCGATTTACCCGCGCCGTTCGGTCCGATGATGCCGACGATGGCGCCCGCCGGAATCTCGAAGCTGAGGTTGTCGATCAGCAAGCGGTCACCGAAGGATTTGCTCACACCCTTGAACTCGATCACCTGGCTGCCGAGGCGCTCAGCGACAGGGATAAAAATTTCCTGTGTCTCGTTGCGCTTCTGGTATTCGAAGTCCGATAGCTCTTCGAAGCGCGCAATACGCGCCTTGCTCTTGGCCTGGCGGCCCTTGGAATTCTGGCGCACCCACTCCAGCTCTTTCTTCAGCGCCTTGGCACGGGCTTCCTCGCCCTTTTGCTCGCCTTCGAGGCGCGCATGCTTTTGGGTCAGCCAGTCGCTGTAATTGCCCTTGTACGGAATACCATGGCCACGGTCGAGCTCCAGAATCCACTCTGCCGCGTTGTCAAGAAAGTAACGGTCGTGGGTGATTGCCACCACCGTGCCGGTAAAGCGCTTCAGGAACACCTCCAGCCAGTCGACCGATTCGGCGTCGAGGTGATTGGTCGGCTCGTCGAGCAACAGCATGTCGGGCTTTGACAGCAGCAGACGGCACAGCGCCACGCGACGCTTTTCGCCGCCCGAGAGCACGCCCACATTCGCATCCCATGGCGGCAAGCGCAGCGCGTCGGCGGCAATCTCGAGCTGATGCTCGGAATCGGTTCCTGCCGTTGCGATGATGGCTTCAAGCTTGGCTTGCTCGGCCGCCAAAGCGTCGAAATCCGCGTCTTCGTCGCCGTAAGCTATGTAGACCTCTTCAAGTCGGGCCTTGGCAGCAAAGAGTTCACCCATCGCCTCTTCGACCGATTGGCGCACCGTGTGCTCGCCGTTGAGCTTGGGTTCCTGTTCCAGGTAGCCGATGCTCAGACTTGGCATCGGCATGGCTTCGCCTTCGATTTCCTTGTCGACGCCCGCCATGATCTTCAGCAGCGTCGATTTGCCCGACCCGTTGGTGCCCAGCACGCCGATCTTGGCGCCAGGGAAAAAGGACAGCGAAATATCCTTCAGGATGTGTCGCTTGGGCGGCACGATCTTGCCGACCTTGTTCATGGTGTAAACGTACTGCGCCACTGTATTGATGCTCTTTCGATGTTGCGGAATGAGGTGATAAGAAAGAAAGAAACGACGGAGCGAGAAAACAAGGGTTCAGACCGCCTGAACCCAGCAGGTTCGCAGTGCCTCGGTTGAAGCAGGAGCGAGAGCAGCTTGCGGCGGCTTGCCTTTGTCACCCACCGTGCGGGCTTACTCAGCCATGGCGCTAATTCAGCGCACGCAAACCAATAAGCCGTTCGACCGGGCTGTGAACTCGTCGGTCGCAATGAATGTGGCAAGTTCGCCACTCCGCCACGCCGCCCATTTGCCCTGGCAATCCCTCCATTATCGACGCTGCAGCGTCGCCATGCGACAATTGCGGTGCTCCGGGCTCCAGTTGATCCGGACGTCAGCACTCTGCTGCGGGCGCTTTGCAGGCTCCCACCCCTGAATCCATCGGTCTATGACTGGCCCATGTCAACACGACATGCGGCAGGCCGATGTCCCTGTGCCCTGGTAGGGCACCACACCATGACATTTGACGAACTGAACCTGGCCCCTGCCATTCTTGAGGCCGTGCGCGAACAGGGTTACGACACACCGACCCCCGTCCAAGCACAAGCCATCCCCATCGTGCTTGCCGGCAAGGACCTGCTGGCCGGCGCCCAGACCGGCACCGGTAAGACGGCAGCATTCGTGCTTCCGATCCTGCATCGTCTTTCGCAGAGCGAAGCGCCACGTAGCCGCTTCGGCGGCAAAGGCGTGCGCGCCCTGGTGCTGACACCGACACGCGAGCTCGCTGCCCAGGTCGAAGAGTCCGTGCGCGAATACGGCAAGCACCTGCAGCTGAATTCCACCGTGATCTTCGGCGGTGTTGGCATGAACCCGCAGATCGACCGCATCAAGCGCGGTGTCGACATCCTGGTCGCCACGCCTGGCCGTCTGCTCGATCTGCAGCAGCAGGGCAATCTCGACCTCTCCACGATCGAGGTGCTGGTGCTCGACGAAGCCGACCGCATGCTCGACATGGGCTTCATCCACGATGTGAAGAAGATCCTTGCACTGGTGCCGCGCGACAAGCAAAGCTTGCTGTTCTCCGCTACTTTCAGTGATGAGATCCGCGACCTCGCCGCTACGCTGCTGAAAGATCCGCAGAGCATCCAGGTAACGCCCGCCAACACCACCGTGCAGCGCATCACACAGGTGATCTATCCGGTTGGCCGCGGCAAGAAAAAAGCACTGCTGGCGCACGTCATCAACGAGCACAACTGGAGCCAGGTGCTGGTGTTTACCCGCACCAAATTCGGCGCCAATAACGTGGCCGAGTTCCTCACCAAGAACGGCATCCAGGCGATGGCGCTGCATGGCAACAAGAGCCAGTCGGCGCGCACTCAGGCGTTGGCCGGCTTCAAGTCGGGAGATATCCGCGCCCTGGTGGCAACTGATATCGCCGCGCGCGGCATCGACATCGACGAGCTGCCGCACGTCGTCAACTACGAGATCCCCAACGTCAGCGAAGACTACGTGCACCGTATCGGTCGCACCGGCCGTGCCGGCAACGATGGCGCGGCGGTGAGCCTGGTCTGCCTGGACGAGGAAGGCTTCATGTACGACATCGAGCGCTTTACCAAGCAGAAGATTCCAGTGCAGGTGATCGATGGCTTTGGCCCTGAAGAAGGTGAACGAGCCGAGCCGATAGCGATGGGTCGCCAGACAATTTGGGGCGGTGCCGGCAAGCCGCCAAGCCGTGACGTGATGGCAGCGGCTGCCAAGGCGGCGCGTGCCGAGATGATGCAGCGCATGCGCGAAGGCAAGGCCGAGCGCGCGCCGGGTAGCACTGGGTCAAATGCCGGCGGTGGTGGTGGCGCCAATCGGGGCAATGGCGGCGGTGGCGGCGGCAACCGCAGCGGCGGCCGTGGTCCACATCCCGGTGGTGGCGGTGGCGCAGGTCCTCGCAGCGGTGCTCCTGCACGCGCTGGCGGCTTCGGCGGGGGTGGCGGTGGCGGCAACGGTCGCGGTCGTGGCGGAAACAACAATGGCAATGCAGGCGCGCCGCGTGGCCCACGCGGACCTGGCGGCCCAGGTGGTGGTGGCGGCGGCGGTGGTCGTGCGCCCTATGGCGGCGGCGAAGAGCGTTTTGCGGACGACGGCCATGTTCCGATGGACGAACGCCAGCCCCGCCATCATGGAAATGCCCCTAGCCCGTCTCATGCCGACCAGCTGGCGCATCGCCGCGCTGAATCGGTCGGCGGCACAGCAGGTCAGCCCGATCCGCTTCGCACCAGTGTCGATAGCATGCTTAGCCGAGGCGGCGGCCGTCGCCCCGGTGGTGGTGGCGGTGGCCGCTCAGGCGGCGGGGGCGGCGGCGGATATGGCCGGGGCGGCGGTGGTGGCAATCGCTCTTACGGGCGCTGATTCTGCCGTAAAGATTGCTGGCGCCATGTGGCCGCCACAACAGCGACAAGGGTGCTTCGGCACCCTTTTTTTGTGGCCGAGGCGACTCAAGCGACTTTTCTATTAAATTGCAACGAAAATCGGTTCAAGCGCTTATTTCGTAATCGCTATCAGCTATTGATTTTGAGTCAATTCAAGTACCAGCTGTGAAGTGAACCAGCTCTTCGTCCTTAACCTGCCCGCGCAGTTCTGATGCCTTCGCTGCCAAAACATGGTGAGCATCGTGAGCAAAGTGACGCCAGCGGCAACCCAGCCGTAGTGGATGCCGCGCGCCTGCAGCCGCAATGCGATGGAGGTGGAGAACACGGAGTTTCCTCGTGGTCGTGGTTGTGAGGTGGGAGGGACGCGAAGTTGTGCTCAGTAGCAGAAGCTCGGCGGAGGCAAGTCGACCCGAAGCATGCGGACTGCCATGATTTTCACGCTCATCAATCTGCCGAATCGCCGACTGCGAGCTCGGGCATGGGCGCACCCTCCTCCGTCGCTGCCAGCCGCGCCAGCGTATCGTCGATGAGCGCATGCAACGCCACCACCTGCGCATTGCCGAGACGCGCGTTCAGCGCAATCTGCGCCATCTTCCAGTGTCGCTGTGCTTCGGCACGCTTTGCGCTTCCCTCTTCGGTGATGCTTACCAGGCGGCTCCGACCGTCAGGGCCTGCAAGCTGCGCGACGTAGCCGTCCTGTATCAGCACCTGCAGATTGCGGCTCAGGGTGGATGCCGTCATCCCCATCGCAGCCGACAGATCGACCGGCCGCATAGCACCGAGCCGCTCTATATGCGATAGCAGCGAGTACTGGCTGGTTTTCAGCCCTGTCTTGCGCACTTCAGCATCGTAGTGCTGGCTCAGCTGGCGGGCCAGGCGGTGCAGCTTGAAGTTGGTGCATCCCTGCGGAACGGTTGCCGCAATATCGACGAAGTCATTGACGAGACGATTCATACATTTAATTGTACCTACAATCGATGCACCTACAACTTTAGAACTCTGCGCCATGATTTCTCGTGACACCGACGCCCTCCTACCCGCCGATGCGGACAACACTCTCGCTCGCTGGATCAAAGAGGAAGAAGCCGTCAATCGGCTGCTCTGCGCCGGTCCCGGTCCCGGGGTAGCGCGGCGCGATCAAATCGAAGGGCTGAGCGGAATGCAGCAGATACAGGCCATGCTGAAGGGGCAATTGCCCTACGCCGCAATCGCAAAGACGCTCGACTTCCTCATCGTGGAAGCAGAAGAAGGCCGCGCAGTTTTCCAGGGCACGCCGCGCGCTGAACACTTCAATCCGAGCGGCACCATACACGGCGGGTGGTTCGCCACGCTGCTGGATTCAGCGCTCGGCTGCGCGATTCACACGCGCATGCTGCCGGGACGCGGCTACACCACTGCAGAACTCGGCATCAACATGGTCAAGGCGATCACCCTGAAAGCGCCACGGGTCCGCGCCGAAGGCCGGGTGATCCATTGCGGGCGCCAGCTCGCTACCGCCGAAGCACGACTTTTCGGCCCCGACGGCACGCTGTATGCGCATGCGACCACCACCTGCCTCGTATTCGACTTACCGCCGGCGCGGCACGCTGCCGGCTGAATCCCCACGCGTGCGGCAAAGCACGCGCCGCGCCACAATGGAACAGAACAGCCCAAATACCAGGCGATTGCTCGGCAAAATGCGCAATAACTCTCAGAAAGAAAAAAGCCCCATGCGATTTCTTCACACCATGCTCCGCGTCGGCGACCTGCAGAGCTCGATCGATTTCTACACGCAGGTCATTGGCATGGAACTGCTGCGCAAATCGGAAAATTCGCAATACAAATACACCCTGGCGTTTCTCGGATTTGCCGGCGGCAATCCAGTCCAGGCGGAGATCGAGCTGACTTTTAATTGGGGCACCGATCACTACGAGATGGGTGACGCTTACGGCCACATCGCACTCGGCGTGCCAGACGTGGCGGCAGCGGTCGAAAAGATTCGCGCCGCTGGCGGCACGGTCACCCGCGAAACAGGTCCCGTCAAGGGTGGCACCAGCGTCATTGCTTTCGTGGCCGATCCGGATGGCTACAAGATCGAACTAATCCAACGCCCGGACGAGGCGGCAGGCGCAGGTTTGCGCTGAAAACAGCAACGACACAGCACGCTACGTTCAACGCATCTGCGCCAACCTGCCAACCTCCTAAAAACTATGACGACCACCCCTTACGCCAGTGCCTTGATCGTGGGTGCAGGGCCAGGCCTCGGCGCCAGTCTGGCGCGCACCTTTGTTAAAGACGCCGGCATGCGCGTCATCGTTGCAGCGCGCGGTCGCGACAAGCTTGAGGCAATTGCCAAAGAAACGGGTGCGGGTGTGATGACCTGTGATTCGACCGACGTTGACGCCGTGGCAGCGCTTTTCGACGCCGCCACCGAGCAATTCCGCGGCGCTCCCGAGGTGGTCATCTACAACGCGAGCCAGCGGGTGCGTGGCGCTTTTGCAGAAGTCGACCCCGCCGCCGTGGCCCGCGCCATTTCGGTCAGCGCTTACGGAGCCTTCCTTGTCGCACAACAGGCTTCGCAACGGATGTTGCCGAAAGGTCGGGGTGCGATTCTCTTCACGGGTGCCTCAGCCGGGGTGAAGGGCTACCCTCAGTCAGCAGCATTTGCGATGGGCAAATTCGCGCTGCGCGGCCTGGCGCAAAGCATGGCTCGCGAGCTGATGCCACTGGGCATCCACGTCGGGCATATCGTTGTCGACGGCAGTATCCGACCCCCGGGGAACGCTACCGACGACGCCAACGACGCCCGTCTCGACCCGGACGCTATTGCCGCTACTTACCTGAATCTGCTGAGCCAACCGCGCAACGCGTGGTCATGGGAGATTGAAGTGCGCCCGTGGGTCGAGAAATTCTGATCTTTCGTGATGCCCACCCTATCTGGTGGACAGTGCAACGAGCCGGGGCAGTAGAAGCGCGGCTGCAGTTTCCTTTTCAGTTTCAGCATCTGTTACTTCCAGCAAAAAAATAATGATGCTCACAAGTCCAAGATTTAACACATGAAGATTTCGAAGGTAACCACCTACCGTTTGGCGCCGCGCTGGATGTTCCTGAAAATCGAAACTGACGAAGGTGTCAGCGGCTGGGGTGAAGCGGTCATCGAAGGGAGGGCCCGAACTGTGGAAGCCGCAGTAATCGAGCTATCCGATTATCTGATCGGCAAGGACCCATCGCGTATCAACGATATCTGGCAAACGCTGTACCGGGCCGGCTTTTACCGCGGGGGGCCGATTTTGATGAGCGCGATTGCGGGAATCGATCAGGCTTTGTGGGATATCAAGGGCAAAGTGCTAGGTGCTCCCGTCTATGAGCTTCTGGGTGGCTTGGTCCGCGATCGCATGAAGATGTACAGCTGGGTCGGAGGCGACCGGCCAGCTGACGTAATCGCCGGCATCCGCAAACTCCAGGCCATTGGATTTGACACCTTCAAGCTCAATGGCTGCCAGGAAATGGGCCTGATTGACAACGCCCGCACGATCGACGCTGCGGTTGCGGTCGTTGCGGAAATCCGCGAGACATTTGGCAACGCCATTGAATTCGGTCTGGACTTTCACGGTCGGGTCGCTGCACCGATGGCGCGAATTCTCATCAAGGAATTGGAACCCTACCGTCCGCTGTTCATCGAGGAACCCGTACTTGCAGAACAGGCCGAATATTATCCGCGCCTTGCTGCAATGACGCACATTCCGATTGCGGCCGGTGAGCGCATGTACTCGCGTTTTGACTTCAAGCGCGTGTTTGAGAACGGTGGAATATCCATCATCCAGCCGGATCTGTCGCATGCTGGCGGCATCACTGAGTGCCACAAGATCGCCTCGATGGCCGAAGCCTACGACGTCGGCATTGCCCCGCACTGTCCGCTTGGCCCGCTAGCGCTGGCGTCCTGTCTGCACATCGACTTTGTGGCGCGCAACGCGGTCTTTCAGGAGCAGAGCATGGGTATT
>JBBSUX010000067.1:0-14137 GCA_038234045.1 Burkholderiales bacterium | reverse complement strand
GTCCGTCCTATGCATCAAGGTGCTAGGGGGCTCCAAGCGTCGCTATGCGAGCGTGGGCGACATCATCAAGGTAAGCATCAAGGAAGCTGCTCCACGAGGTCGCGTCAAGAAGGGCGAGATCTACAGTGCGGTAGTCGTTCGTACGGCCAAGGGCATTCGCCGCGGCGATGGCTCGTTGGTGAAGTTCGATAGCAACGCCGCGGTGCTGCTCAACGCAAAGCTGGAGCCTATCGGCACCCGCATCTTCGGACCGGTGACGCGTGAATTGCGCACCGAAAAGTTCATGAAGATCGTGTCCTTGGCGCCTGAAGTTCTCTAATTCGATCCAGGACACGAAATGAACAAGATTCGCAAAGGCGACGAAGTCATCGTGCTGACGGGCCGTGACAAGGGCAAGCGTGGCACGGTCACCCTGCGCAAGGATGATTCCCATCTTCTGATAGATGGAATCAACATGGTCAAGAAGCATGCCAAACCAAACCCCATGAAGGGTGTTACCGGCGGCATTGTTGAGAAGGCTATGCCCATCCATCAATCCAACGTGGCGATCTTCAACGCAAGCACCGGCAAGGCCGATCGCGTGGGCATCAAGGTCCAGGGCGACGGCGCGCGACTGCGCGTCTTCAAGTCCAGCGGCGCTGAAATCAAGACCGCTTGAGGAGAATCCACATGGCACGACTGCAACAACATTACCGCGAAAAAGTGGTTCCCCAGCTGACTGAAAAGTTTGGCTACGCATCTCCGATGCAGGTACCGCGCATCACGAAAATCACTCTCAATATGGGTGTCTCCGAAGCGGTTTCTGACAAGAAGGTCATGGACGCCGCTGTGGCCGACCTGACCAAGATCGCTGGGCAGAAGCCGGTCGTCACCAAGGCTAAGAAGGCGATCGCTGGATTCAAGATTCGCGAAGGTCAGGCTATCGGCTGCATGGTTACATTGCGCGGCGTCCAGATGTACGAGTTTCTGGATCGCTTCGTCACTGTGGCTCTGCCGCGGGTTCGCGACTTCCGCGGCATCTCCGGGCGTGCATTTGACGGACGCGGCAACTACAACATTGGTGTGAAAGAGCAAATCATCTTTCCCGAGATCGAGTACGACAAGGTCGACGCGTTGCGAGGCCTGAATATCAGCATCACCACGACGGCTCAATCCGACGAAGAAGCCAAAGCGCTTCTCGCGGGCTTCCGTTTTCCGTTTAAGAACTGAGGTCACGAGTGGCTAAACAAGCTTTGATTCAGCGCGAACTCAAGCGCGAGAAACTCGTCGCCAAGTACGCAGCCAAGCATGCCGAACTGAAGGCCATTGCAAATGACGCGAAATGCAGTGACGAAGAGCGTCACGTGGCTCGTCTCGGCCTGCAGCAGTTGCCGCGTAATGCCAACCCGACGCGCCAGCGCGCGCGGTGCGAAATTACCGGACGCCCCCGCGGAACCTTTCGCCAGTTTGGCCTCGGGCGCTCGAAGATTCGCGAACTCGCTTTCGCAGGGGACATCCCCGGCGTGATCAAGGCCAGCTGGTAAGCGGCAGGAGATATTCAACATGAGCATGAGTGATCCCATCGCCGACCTGCTGACCCGCATTCGCAATGCGCAGATGGTCTCCAAGGTAACTGTTTCCGCTCCTTCGTCGAAGGTGAAGGTTGCAATCGCCCAAGTCTTGAAAGACGAGGGCTACATCGACGGTTTTCAGGTGAAAACCCAGGACAACAAGTCTGAGCTTGAAATAACGCTCAAGTACTACGCTGGCCGTCCGGTGATCGAGCGTATCGAGCGCGTGAGCCGACCCGGTTTGCGCGTATACAAGGGTCGCGACGCGATCCCGCAGGTCCAGAACGGACTGGGTGTTGCCATCGTCACCACGCCGCAAGGCGTGATGACGGATCGCAAGGCGCGAGCCACCGGCGTTGGTGGCGAAGTACTGTGCTACGTCGCTTGATGACGCACTGCTCAGGAGAAACTCAATGTCGCGTGTAGGAAAAATGCCGGTCGCCATTCCCCAGGGAGTGGACGTATCCATCAAGGACGGCGAAGTCAATGTCAAGGGTTCGGGTGGTGTGCTGGCTCTAAGCCAGAACAAGCTCGTCAAGATCACCCACAAAGACGGTCAGATTCATTTCGAGCCTGCGGACGAGTCCCGCGACGCGAATGCAATGTCCGGAACGCTGCGCCAGTTGGTCAACAACATGGTTGTTGGTGTGAGCAAGGGATTCGAAAAGAAGCTGAATCTCGTCGGCGTCGGATTCAAGGCGCAAGCCCAAGGTGCGAAGCTGAACCTGATCGTCGGGTACTCACACCCTGTCAATATCGAAATGCCATCTGGCGTGACGGCGGCAACGCCAACGCCTACTGAAATCGTGATCAAGGGAGCCGATCGCCAACGCGTCGGCCAGGTCGCTGCGGAAATCCGCGCCGTCCGCCCCCCCGAGCCCTACAAGGGCAAGGGCATCCGCTACTCGGATGAGAAGATCACGATCAAGGAAACCAAGAAGAAATAAGGAATCGCAGCATGTCCTTGACCAAAAAAGAGCAGCGTCTGCGCCGGTCGCGTCAGACACGAATTCGTATCGCCACTCAGGGTGTGGCGCGGCTGACGGTAAACCGTACCAATCTGCACATCTACGCAGCGATCATTTCAGGCGATGGCAGCAAAGTGCTTGCAAGCGCGTCGACCTTGGAGGCCGATGTCCGCAAGGATGCCGCCAACGGCGGAAACGCCGCAGCTGCCACTGTTATCGGAAAGCGGATTGCTGAAAAGGCCAAAGCAGCAGGGGTCGAGAAGGTTGCTTTCGACCGAGCTGGTTTCGCTTATCACGGCCGGGTCAAAGCGTTGGCGGATGCCGCGCGCGAAGCTGGTTTGCAGTTCTAAGTCTGCGCACGAGGAAACATCATCATGGCTAAATTTCAACCACGCGTGCAGACCGACGGACAAGACGACGGGATGCGCGAGAAAATGATCGCGATCAACCGCGTGACAAAGGTCGTCAAGGGCGGCCGAATTCTTGGCTTCGCGGCGCTTACGGTCGTTGGCGATGGCGATGGCCGCGTCGGCATGGGTAAGGGCAAGTCCAAGGAAGTGCCAGCTGCTGTGCAGAAGGCGATGGAAGAGGCGAGACGCAATCTTAAGAAGGTTGCGCTCAAGAACGGCACGATTCACCACAATGTGACCGGGCATCATGGTGCTGCCATGGTGATGATGGCACCAGCTCCCAAGGGCACTGGCATCATCGCGGGCGGCCCGATGCGCGCGGTGTTTGAAGTCCTTGGAGTAACGGACATCGTTGCAAAGAGCCACGGATCTTCGAACCCGTACAACATGGTTCGCGCCACTTTCGATGCGTTGGTCAAGTCGACCACAGCGGCCGATGTTGCTGCCAAGCGCGGCAAGTCTGTCGAAGAAATATTTGCGGCCTGATCGGAAATTCGAAATGACGGCAACTCAACAGACCGTGAAGGTCCAACTGGTGCGGAGCCCAATCGGCACGCACGAATCTCATCGTGCCACTGTGCGAGGCTTGGGTCTGCGCAAGCTCAACAGCGTGAGCGAGCTGCAGGACAGTCCTGAAGTTCGCGGCATGATCAACAAGATCAGCTATCTGGTCAAAGTGCTCTGAAGAGGCAACAAATGGAACTCAACGGCATCAAACCGGCTGCAGGCGCGAAGCACGCCAAGCGCCGCGTCGGTCGCGGCATTGGCTCTGGCCTTGGCAAGACCGCTGGTCGCGGCCACAAAGGTCAAAAGTCCCGTGCAGGTGGATATCACAAAGTCGGGTTCGAAGGCGGGCAAATGCCACTGCAGCGTCGCCTTCCGAAACGAGGCTTCAAGTCCCAAACACTCAAGTTCAATGCAGAGGTGACTCTTACTGCTCTTGAGAAGAGTGGACTTGACGAGGCGGATGTCCTTTCGCTGAAGGCGGCTGGCCTGGTTCCTGCAATGGCGCGCGTAGTCAAAGTGATCAAGTCGGGTGAATTGTCACGCGCAGTCAAACTGACTGGCGTGGGTGCCACCGCGGGCGCAAAGACTGCTATCGAAGCCGTTGGTGGGTCACTCGCCTGAACGGCCGGCCAACCTGAATTTCGATCGTTTCAAAAATACCCTCCATGGCGACTAACGCGAATTCCATTGCAAAGACAGGTAAGTACGGCGATTTGCGCCGTCGCTTGGTCTTCTTGCTGCTTTCGCTCGTCGTTTATCGGGTCGGGGCGCATATTCCCGTTCCAGGCATTGATCCGACTCAGCTTGAGCAGCTGTTCAAAGGTCAGCAGGGTGGTATCCTGAACCTGTTCAACATGTTTTCGGGTGGCGCTCTGTCGCGTTTTACGGTCTTTGCTCTCGGGATCATGCCGTATATTTCAGCTTCCATCATCATGCAATTGATGGGGTACGTGCTTCCTAGTTTTGAAGCGTTGAAAAAAGAGGGTGAGTCCGGCCGTCGGAAAATTACGCAATACACGCGTTATGGAACCTTGGGTCTTGGACTTTTCCAGTCTTTTGGGATTGCAGTTGCGCTCGAAAGCTCTGCGGGACTCGTGATCAATCCGGGTTTTGGATTTCGTTTGACTGCCGTTGTTAGCCTTACCGCTGGAACCATGTTCCTTATGTGGCTAGGTGAGCAAATTACGGAGCGTGGACTTGGAAACGGGATTTCCATCCTTATTTTTGCGGGTATTGCAGCGGGGCTTCCCAATGCGATTGGTGGGTTGCTCGAGTTGGTGAGAACCGGCGCCATGAGCGTCATAGTTGCGCTGCTTATTGTGGTAGTTGTAGCTGCAGTGACCTATTTCGTGGTGTTTGTCGAGCGGGGACAGCGCAAGATACTGGTGAATTACGCCCGGCGCCAGGTCGGCAACAAGGTATACGGCGGCCAGTCCTCACATTTGCCGTTGAAACTGAATATGGCTGGGGTGATTCCGCCGATCTTTGCATCGTCGATCATTCTGCTGCCTGCTACGGTGGTCAACTGGTTCAGCGCGGGTGACTCCATGCGCTGGTTGAAGAACATCTCTGCGGCACTTACTCCGGGCCAGCCCATATATGTGCTGTTCTACGCTTCTGCCATCATCTTTTTCTGCTTTTTCTACACGGCGTTGGTATTCAATAGCCGAGAAACGGCAGACAACCTGAAGAAGAGCGGTGCGTTTGTTCCGGGTATACGTCCTGGCGATCAGACCGCGCGCTACATTGACAAGATTCTCGTTCGCCTGACATTGGTGGGGGCAATTTACATTACTTTTGTTTGTCTTCTGCCTGAATTTCTCATTTTGAAATACAACGTTCCGTTCTATTTCGGTGGAACGTCGTTGTTGATCATTGTGGTTGTCACGATGGACTTTATGGCACAGGTACAAAATTACCTGATGTCGCAGCAATACGACTCCCTTCTCAAGAAGGCAAATTTCAAATCATCAACGGGCATGTGAGCGCAAGTGCGGTCTACAGGCATCGATAACAAGTTTTAGGAGAAAGCAATGAGAGTCTCGGCTTCGGTCAAGAAAATCTGTCGCAACTGCAAGATCATTCGTCGCAATGGCGTGGTTCGCGTGATCTGTGTAGATCAGCGCCATAAGCAGCGGCAAGGCTGATCAAACGTTTTAGAGGACGAAAATGGCACGTATCGCTGGCATCAATATTCCGCCGCATCAGCACGCCGAGATTGGTCTGACCGCCATCTTCGGTATCGGTCGCACCCGCGCCCGCCAGATTTGCGAAGCAACCGGTATCGCGTATTCGAAGAAGATCAAGGATCTCTCCGATGGCGACCTCGAGAAGATTCGCGATGAAATCGCACGCTTCACGATCGAGGGCGACCTGCGTCGCGAAACCACGATGAACATCAAGCGATTGATGGACATCGGTTGTTATCGCGGATTCCGCCACCGTCGTGGCTTGCCGATGCGTGGCCAGCGTACTCGCACGAACGCCCGAACCCGCAAGGGGCCGCGCAAAGGTGCGGCAGCACTCAAGAAATAACTGAGAGATCCACATGGCAAAATCTCCCGCCAATAACGCTGCGCAGCGCGTGCGCAAGAAGGTTCGCAAGAACGTGTCTGACGGCGTTGCACACGTTCACGCGTCTTTCAACAACACGATCATCACGATCACCGATCGTCAGGGCAATGCGTTGTCTTGGGCATCTTCGGGCGGGCAGGGCTTCAAGGGCTCCCGCAAGTCGACTCCTTTCGCCGCCCAAGTTGCGTCAGAGGTAGCCGGACGCGCCGCCATCGAGCAAGGCATCAAGAATCTCGACGTTGAAATCAAGGGCCCAGGCCCTGGCCGTGAATCTTCGGTGCGTGCGTTGGGCGCGCTCGGGATTCGGATCACCTCGATCGCCGACGTGACGCCTGTGCCGCATAACGGTTGCAGGCCTCAGAAGCGTCGTCGCATCTGAGCTAAATTAGTTTCTTTCCATCTAAGACCACCGCCTGCACCTCCGGGTCGCAGGCTCCCGTCTGGCCAAGAGCCCGCCGGAAGCTGACAAAAAGGACGTTCACGTGGCACGCTATCTAGGCCCCAAGGCCAAACTTTCCCGCCGTGAAGGCACGGACCTATTCCTGAAGAGCGCACGCCGCTCTATTGCCGACAAGTCAAAGTTTGACTCGAAGCCGGGTCAGCACGGTCGTACTTCCGGTCAGCGCACTTCTGACTTCGGCCTGCAGTTGCGGGAGAAGCAGAAGGTCAAGCGCATGTATGGCGTTCTGGAGAAGCAGTTCCGGCGCTATTTTGAAGAGGCTGACCGCCGCAAGGGCAACACCGGTGCCAACCTGCTGTTCATCCTTGAATCGCGTCTTGACAACGTCGTCTACCGCATGGGATTCGGCTCGACTCGTGCAGAGGCGCGCCAGCTGGTCTCCCACAAGGCCATCACGGTCAATGGGCAGTCGGTGAATATCGCCTCATTCATGGTGAAGTCCGGTGATGCGGTCGCGGTCCGCGAGAAGTCGAAGAAGCAGAATCGTGTTGTCGAAGCCCTTCAGCTTGCGCAGCAAGTCGGTATGCCTGGTTGGGTAGATGTTCAACTGGACAAGGCCGAAGGCACGTTCAAGAAGGTACCTGACCGCGATGAATTTGCAGCTGACGTCAACGAGTCGTTGATTGTCGAACTGTATTCACGCTGATCCTCGCGGCGCCTGACGGCGCCGCTTTACCGAAGTAGATTAATCCTGGACTGACGGGGCACCGTCACGCCGGGACTTCACAGCCTTACCGGTGTAACGAGCTGGGGGTATTGAGAGGAAGTTCGCATGCAAACAAATCTGTTGAAGCCCAAAGCCATCCAAGTGGAGCAGCTCGGTACCAACCGCGCAAAAGTCACTCTGGAGCCGTTCGAGCGGGGCTATGGTCATACGCTCGGCAATGCAATCCGCCGGGTGCTTCTTTCATCCATGGTGGGCCACGCCGCGACCGAAGTGACGATTGCAGGTGTCCTGCACGAGTACTCCGCGATCGACGGTGTGCAGGAGGATGTAGTGAACATCCTGTTGAACCTCAAGGGCGTAGTTTTCAAGCTGCACAATCGCGATGAAGTGACGCTCTCCTTGCGCAAGGACGGCGAGGGTCTGGTTACCGCTGCAGACATTCAGACACCGCATGATGTGGAGATCATCAATCCCGAACACGTGATTGCCCATCTGTCGCACGGCGGCAAGCTGGACATGCAAATCAAGGTGGAAAAAGGTCGCGGGTACGTGCCAGGCAGCATGCGCCGTTATGCGGACGAATCCACGAAGTCGATCGGTCGGATTGTTCTTGATGCATCGTTCTCGCCTGTCAAGCGCGTCAGCTACACGGTAGAGAGCGCTCGCGTCGAGCAGCGTACGGATCTGGATAAGCTGGTCGTAGAGATTGAGACCAATGGCGCGATCAGTGCGGAAGATGCGGTACGTTCCTCGGCGAAGATTCTGGTCGAGCAGCTCGCCGTCTTCGCGCAGTTGGAGGGCGGTGCGCTTCTTCCGTTCGATCAGCCCGCTCCACGGGGCGGCAACACACCATTCGATCCAATCCTGCTGCGTCCGGTTGACGAGCTCGAACTGACGGTTCGCTCCGCCAACTGCCTGAAGGCGGAAAACATTTACTACATCGGTGACTTGATCCAGCGCACTGAGAACGAGCTGCTGAAGACGCCAAATCTGGGCCGCAAGTCACTCAACGAGATCAAGGAAGTGCTTGCATCTCGCGGTCTTACGTTGGGAATGAAGCTTGAAAGCTGGCCGCCTGCCGGCCTGGAAAAGCGCTGAGGTGGCTCGCGCCCAAGAGCGATAAGAATTGGGAGGCATCATCGTAGATGCCTGACCCTTGCAATGGGCAGTACCTGATCCGGCTGCCTGTTTTTATAAAGAGAGAAAGAGAAGGAAAGCACCATGCGACACGGTCACGGCCTCCGCAAACTTAACCGCACCAGCTCGCACCGGCTTGCGATGCTGCAAAACATGATGAATTCGTTGATCGAACACGAGGCCATCAAGACGACTTTGCCCAAGGCGAAGGAACTGCGACGTGTCATCGAGCCGATGATCACGCTTGCCAAGGAAGATAATCTTTCGAACCGGCGACTTGCGTTCAATCGCCTGCGTGATCGCGACAGCGTCACAAAGCTGTTTGCAGATCTGGGCCCACGGTTCAAGGCTCGCCCGGGTGGCTACACGCGTATCCTAAAGATGGGATTCCGCGTTGGCGACAATGCGCCCATGGCGTTTGTCGAGCTGGTTGATCGTCCAGAGGTTTCTTCGGATAGTGAAGCCTCGGAAAAGGCTTAAATTCAGTGTATAATTTACGATTACCGCGCGATGGAGCAGCCTGGTAGCTCGTTGGGCTCATAACCCAAAGGTCGGAGGTTCAAATCCTCCTCGCGCAACCAATCAAATCAAGGGACTACGACATCGTCGTAGTCCCTTTTTTCGTTTTCTGGTGATTCTTCAAAAAGGGATCCGTCGTCGCAGCGTCGCCGAATCCAGGATTGGTACGTGATTCACGCTTCGGTATCAATGGGGGAGCGCCGCATTGCCATCCTCATCAAATTCCTCATGAGAATGTCTTCATCACGACCGCGTTTCGGCATGAGCTTCGCTGTGGTTGTTTATGCTCTGGCGATGGTCACGGGTTGTGCTGCTGTCCGCTCTTCCCTTGGCGGTGAGGCGCAGCGCGGGTCCCCGCGCTTTTTCGCTCATCTAGACGGACGTGAGAGTCCGTTCTGCGGTCGCAGTGGCAGAGTCGTGGAAGCGCTGGCGAACGTGCACTCGGCCAAGGTCACCACCCTTATCTACGAAGCAACGAGCGAACAAATCGCTTTCGGCGGCCAGTCGATCGACGAAGACGGCCGCCTTCTCCATGCGGGCTTTGCCGAGGCTGAATTCGGCACTGCAGCACAGGATCGCACACCGACTTGGGTGAGGGTCGACAACTTCTGGGCGTCGGTGCCAGACCATGATGCCGATGCCCGGATCGTCAGGACCAGCATGGGGCGCTTTGTTACGCTGAAACAAGCACTGATGGTCGACCCTAAAGACGAGGCGGCGCAAACTTCCCTTGTGCGCGCCGCAGCTGTCGACAATCCCTGGTCTGCAGCATTCATCAGCGCGCTGGAAAAGCGGGCTGGTCTCAGCGCAAGGGAATTCGCGTTTTCCGCTGCGCATGCAGATTACGTCACGCAGGCCGCCACCGCGTCGGAAGCGGAAGCAAGTGGCGTCGTCAACCTATCTTCGGCCTACAGAGCCTGCCTATTGACTGAAGCAGCTCCACAGCCAGGAGACCTCCTGTGTGCATCGCGGAGCGATCGTTCCACCTTGGACAGCTATGCGGCTCTGATCGAAGGACTTTCGCAGCGAAGCAGGTTCAACGCTGGCTTTGCCATGCACTGCGAACTCGTGGTGGCCGTCAATCGGAATGCCGGATTTTTGGAGGCGATTGGTGGAAATGTCGTTCAGTCGGTCACACGTCGACGCCTGGCGCTTGCTGGTGACGGGTCGGGGTTACTGAATTCCAGATACGCGAATGCTGCCCGTGAGGATCGGGATTGCAAACGAGTTTCCTGGGACACGTCGACCAGGGAGCGAGACGGCCTGTGCACGGAGCCCTCGCTCAACGATCTGTCGTGGGTGGTGCTGCTTCAGTGGCGCGGATCAGTTCAATAGCATCCTGCGGGTCCGCTGCAACGCTGTCGATACGTTCGGACATCGTCACCTTCGCCACCTGCACCAGGCAGTCATAGAAAGTGGGTCCTCCGCCCATGTCTGTCAATCGTTGGCTCGTGACTTCATTGACGTTGGTGCGACGCAAACCTGACTTGCGCCACCAGATTCCAAGCCCGTTCACAACGCCTGGACGGGCCCGATGGGTAATACGGACCGCGCAGTGATAGGCGCCACGGTCGTTGAACACCTGCACCTCGTCTCCGGGTTCGATATTGCGACTGGCTGCATCATCGGGATGGATTTCGAGTAAGGGCTCTGCTTCCATTCGTCGCAGGCTCTCAACGTTGCCAAACGTAGTGTTCAGGAAGTTGCGAGCCGGAGGTGAAATCATGGCCAACGGGTATCGGGTATCGCTCCCGGCGACCTCGTAGTTGGGCAGATGGTCGGGCAAGCCATCGAGCCCGAGCGCGGCAAGCCGGGGACTGACGAATTCGCAGCGTCCGGATGATGTCGGAAATGCTCCTTTGGCAAACGGCGCCTGCGGCAGGTTCAAGGGCGCGAAGCCATCGCGCAGCAAGACATCGAAATCCACATCCTGCTGCGCAAAGGCCTGTCGGCACAGCGTCTCGTCGTCATCTTCGAAGCAGAGCTCGGTAAACCCCATCCGCTTGGCCAGCGCACGGAAAATGGCGGCATTCGACCGGGCCTGCCCCAGTGGTGCGATCGCCGGTTGGTTCAATACGACGTCAGTATGCCCGTACGTGGTATGCACATCCCAGTGCTCGAGCTGGGTCGTGGCGGGCAGAACATAGTCGGCGTAATCCGCCGTATCGGTGCGGAAGTGTTCGAGCACCACAGTAAAAAGGTCTTCCCGGGAAAGACCGCGAGTCACCTTGCCGGACTCTGGTGCGATCGCCGCAGGATTGCTGTTGTAGACAATCAAGGCATCGACGCGGGGCCCAGATTCTTCCGACGTTGGAGTCAGCAGAATGTCGCCGATCGAAGCCATGTTGAGCAGACGCGGCTTGCGCTTGATCAACAGATCAGGACGCTGCAGCGCGTCGCGCCGAACCGGAAAAAGGCTGGAGCTACTCATCAACATCCCGCCTGCGGGATGGCGCCACGCGCCGACCAATGCGGGCAAACAGGCTATGGCGCGCACTGCGTTTGCGCCACCGCGCACCCGCTGCATGCCGTAACCCAGCCGGATCGCTGCGGGTTTGCTGGTGCCATAGGCATGCGCCAGCGCATGGATCTGCTCGATAGGCACTCCGCAGACGGTGCTCGCGCGCTCCGCCGGCCACTCCAGTGCCCGGGAGCGCAAGGCCGGCCATCCTTGTGTGTAGCGCTCAAGATAGTCGTGGTCGAGCCAATCGTGGCTTATCAGCTGATGCATGAGCGCGAACGCCAGAGCGGCGTCGGTGCCCGGCATCAGCGCCAGATGTTCATCGCATTTATCGGCGGTTTCCGTACGCCGCGGATCGATGCAGATCACCCGCGCACCACGTCTGCGGGCTTGCTGTACATGTCGCCAGAAATGCAGGTTGCTTCCGATCGAATTGCTGCCCCAGATCAGGATGAGTGCTGCGTCGGCAAAATTTTCGACGCGCATTCCTACCTTGCCACCCAAGGTGTGGCTCAGTGCTTCGGCTCCTGCCGACGCACAAATGGTGCGGTCAAGCAGGGACGCACCGAGGCGGTGGAAGAAACGCCGGTCCATGCTCTCGCCCTGAACCAGGCCCATCGTCCCGGCGAAGCTGTAGGGAAGTATCGCTTCCGGATTATTTGCAGCCACTGCTTTCAGACGGTTCGCAATGTCATCCAGTGCCGTGTCCCAGCTGACTGCTTCGAACGCACCAGAGCCTTTGGGCCCCACGCGCCTCAGTGGTTGAAGAATGCGTTCAGCGTGGTGCGTGCGCTCAGGGTAGCGGGAGACTTTGGTGCAAAGTACCCCGGCTGTCTGCGCATGGGCTGGATTGCCTTGCACCCGGATGGCAATGCCGTTCTTCACGGTCGTGATGAGCGCGCATGTGTCCGGGCAATCGTGCGGGCAGGCACCGCGGACCTGGGTCACGCCGGTCGAAGAGCTGTCCTGAACGCGACCTGGTTGCGCTTGTACGTCGACCGCAGCAGCAAGGGATGGCTCAAGAGACGAATCGACAACGAATGGGGTCATGGGTAGTTCACCAAAGCGTGATTCTCGATGATCGCCTGCTGGCGCGCACAAATTTCGAAGAAGATGCAAGCGATCGACTGATTTTGGCGGGCGACTGGAATCTGCGGCAGAGATCGCTCCTTCAAGTCCTGATAGCCTTCGCGGTTCACCGAAGCGCTCTGCGCGCTTTGCCCCGTATTCTCAAATACTCTTCGGAAACTCCATGCCAGATACCGAACTCATAGCTGCCTTCGATGCAGCGGTCGGCCGTTCCAAAAACCTCGATGAACGCCCCAGCAACCCGACGCTTCTGAAGATCTACGCGCTCTACAAACAAGCGACCGAAGGAGACGTCAGCGAGGCGCGGCCAGGTTTCAGCGATGTGGTCGCCCGCGCCAAATGGGATGCCTGGAATGGCCTGAACGGCACCGGACCGGATACGGCCCGCCAAGCGTATATCGATCTCATCGACTCACTGGAGTAAGTTCGCGCTCACCATTTTGCAATTGATCTGCAACTGGTTGACTCGGCTGGAACCTGAGCTCAGCCCGACTCTCTGCACGGGGCAGCGCAGCGAGCCGTTTGACCTCGGCATAGAAGTGTGGCCACGGGTCGGCGGGATCTTGCGTGGCAATGCGATCGAACAATGCGCGGAACGCTGGTACCAGCGTGTCGTAGGCCGCTTGCGCGCCGAAGGATGCGTTGTTGGCGCTCGCCACCCACGCGTCATAACCGCTGATGCTGGCATCCGGTACGTTCCAGGACTTGCGCAACTTTGCATAGGAGGCGCGAAACTCCTGGATTGCTTCTTTTTTCATAGCTGATTGCGCTTGCCCAACCGTGCCATTCACCGGTTTTTCTTTATAGATTGAATCCAGCCGATCGCGCGTTTCGCGGATGAGGGCGCGGAAGTCGTTCCTGCGTCCGTCGAACCGGGCGAAATCCTCGCGGGCCTGCGGCGTGGCTTCGGTCGCCAGCCAACGGTCACGACCGATCTCCTGCACCGCTGTCGCATAGGACTCGTTGAACGTGGTGTCGCCCTTGGCGTAAACCACCTGATGCGCGAGCTCATGAAAGATGAGCCCCGCCAATGCACCGTCCGGATAGCCGATGAAGGTATCGAGCAGCGGATCGCCACCCAGCCAGTTGAACCAGCCCAGCGTGGAATAGGCCGGGACGGCATAAACAGCGGTTTCAAGGTCGTCCTGTTTGCGCAGAGCCGAGGCTTCGGCTTCTGCGTCTGCTTTTGCGTAATAGCCGCGATAGCCGACGCAGCCAGTCACGGGAAAGCAGGAGGTGTGCAATGTCAGGGAGAAATGCGGCGCCGCCACCACGTTCCATACGGCTGCTCCGCGATGGAGATTGGCATAACGGCGATAGCTTGCGTTGTCGGGCAGTTTCAGTTCGCGCGATGCGTAGTTGCGAATGCGCTGCGCCAGCACCAGGCGTTCGCGCAGTGATGCGCTGGTGGACGGATCGGTCAGCCAGTCATCGATCGGGCGTGCCGCCTGCATCAGCTGCAGGTGGCCCCTGATTGATTGCCAGTAATAGCCGACACCTTCGCGGGAACTCGCGCAGCCGCTGGTGGCGGCGATGAGCGCCAGGCAGGGCAGACAGCGTCTGAGGAGATAAAGAAAGTTGCGCATGTCGGAGGAGGGCGGCCGTTGACCGGCATATTTGGCTCTGGCAGATCGAGCCGATCCATTCCCGAAAGTTTCTCCCGAACCGCGGCATCTTTGCGCTTTTGTCCGACGCCTTTGCCGTTGACCGCAGGGCTTATGAGGTCAACAATTTTGACCTATGGAAAACCTGCATACACGTATTGAGCACAAACTTCTTGGCTTGCCTGTTCCCG
>JBBSUX010000066.1:0-14296 GCA_038234045.1 Burkholderiales bacterium | reverse complement strand
CTATAACGGTCCCGAGCAAGGCGGCGGCGGCAACACCTTCGGCGGCTATTCGGCCCACATGGTGGTGCGCGAATCCTTCGTGCTGAAGGTGGGGCATGACGAGGCCTCGCTGGCCGCTGTCGCACCGCTGCTATGCGCGGGCATCACCACTTACTCGCCGCTGCGGCAGTGGGGCGTGAAACCTGGCCATAAGGTGGGCATCGTCGGTTTGGGCGGTCTGGGTCACATGGGTGTGAAGATTGCCGCCGCGATGGGCGCACATGTGGTGCTCTTCACCACCTCGCCCGACAAGCGCGAGGACGCTCTGCGCCTGGGCGCCAAGGAAGTGGTGGTATCGAAAAACCCCGAAGAGATGGCCGCGCACGCCGGCACTTTCGACTTCATCCTCAACACCGTGGCCGCGCCGCATTCGCTCGATCCGTTCCTGCAATTGCTCAAGCTTGACGGCACCATGACGCTGGTGGGCGCCCCCGCCAGCCCGCATCCGTCACCGGGCGTGTTCAACCTGATCATGAAGCGCCGGCGTTTGGCGGGCTCGCTGATCGGCGGCATCGCCGAGACGCAGGAGATGCTGGATTTCTGCGCCAAGCACAACATCGTTTCGGACATCGAGATGATCCGCATGGACGAGATCAACACCGCCTACGAACGCATGTTGAAAAGCGATGTGAAATACCGCTTTGTGATCGACATGGCGAGCTTGCCGCGCAATTGAACGCAAGTGAAAGACGCGCCGCGCGGTAGACCTCGCGCTGCGCGCTAGTCAGCGATCGCAGCGGCTACGGCAGCTACCGCTGCGACCGCTTCCTTGCCGACCTGGGTGATCGGACCGTCGTTGTCAGCCGCAGCGTCATCCGATGGCGTTTTTGACGGTGGCGGTGGTAGCGGCGGCGCAAAATAAAGCGCCGTCCAGCCCGCGTCCAGCTTGAAGCTTTGCTCAGTGGAAAAAAGGCGCAGTAGCCCGTCGGGCGCCACAGCGCCGAGCAGGAACCATTCTTCCCCGCGCGGCCCGCGACCCTCGGCAAATTCGTCCCAGCCATGTGTGGCCGTGAACTTGCGGCTGCCGATCATCCATCCCTCGCGCAAGCACGCATCGAGCCGCTCGAAACTCGCGCCCGGGTCGAAAGCGAAATAACCCCGCTGCTGCAGCGTGAGCCGTTTGAGTTCGGGCTCGCCCGTGCGGCTGGTGCCGAGCTGAAACGTGCGGTGGTGGCCGAAGCTGCGGCCCTTGGCTTTGCACACCAGCGCGTTGTAGAAATCGTTGTCGGTGGCAGCCAGCAGATGGCTCAGGTGCTGCGCTTCCAAATGGTGTTCGGCATGATCGGAAAGTATCTCGCCGTAATACACGTCGACGCCCTGCATGCGCGCGGCCTTCAGGCGTGCATACGCGCCGTCCACGATCAGGACCTGCAGGTTGAGCTTTTTCAGGGCCTCGGCCAGCGCCGCTGTCCAGGCCGATGCGCCGACGATCAACAAACCGTTTTCGCGCTTTGCCGCAAGGCTTAGCCGCCTTGCCAGCCGCGCGAGCGTGAAACCGTGCGCCAGCACCGTGACCATGATCACCAGAAACACCAGCGGCAGCAGCTTGACGGCATCCGGATAGCCCGCTTCCTGCAGCGCCGGCCCGAAGAGCCCAGCGGTGGCCGCTGCCACGATGCCGCGCGGCGCGATCCAGCCCAGCAATAACTTGTCGTTGCGCCGCATGGGCGCGCCCAGCGTTGCCAGCGCTACCGTCAACGGCCGCGCCACGAAGAGCACCGCCAGCACGAAAAGTCCCATGCGCCAGTCGAGCAGATCGAGCTGGCTTGCCTGCAGTTGCGCCGGGATCACGATGAACAGCGCCGAAACCAGTATCACTGTCAGGTTCTCGAGCGAATGCTGCAGGGCTTCGCGCTCGACCAGCTTCATGTTGCCCATCACCAGGCCCATCACCGTCACGCTCAGCAAACCGGCCTCGTGCTGCGCCAGGTTGCTGACCCAGAACACCACCGGCACCAGCACGATCAGCAGCGGCGCCTTCAGGTGTTCGGGCACCGCGCCCCGCCGGTACAACCAGCCGGTGACGTAGCCGCCCAGCCCGCCCAATATGGCAGCCACCGCCACTGCCGCGCCCAGCGCCAGCAAGGTCTTGTGCAAGCCACCACCCGGCAGCGTGAAGTACTGAAACGTGAGCACCGCCAGCAGCACGCCGACCGGGTCGTTGACGATGCCTTCCCACTTCAGCAGCGAACCCGCTTCTTTGTCGAGCCGCGCCTGCCGCAACAACGGCCCGATTACCGTGGGGCCAGTCACCACCAGAATCGCGCCCAGCACCACCGACACCGGCCAACTGAGCCCCGCAACGTAGTGCGCCGCCAGAGCGCAGAACAGCCATGCCAGCGGCGGCCCCAGAATCGTCAGGCGCCGCACGCCTGGGCCGACGCGCCTGTATTCGGCGAGCTTCAAATCCATCCCGCCTTCGAACAGGATGATGGAAACACCGAGCCCGATCAGCTCTGTCACATCGGCCTGCGCCAGACCGATGTGCACCAGCCCCGTGACTGGGCCGAGCACGATGCCCGACGCGATCAGCACCACGATTGCCGGAACGCCGATGCGCCATGAAATCCATTGGCTCGAAAGCCCGGCCGCAAGAACGACAAGAAAAAGGGTGGCGGTGTGCATGGGAGAAACGCGGCAGGGATTGCGCCCACCAAAGCGGTGAAGGCGGCGAGGGCAGGAAGGGTTGCGGAAACCGGACGGCGCGGCGCGGTAGCGGGCGCATCTCACGCGCAACCGGCGAATGTACCAACCCGGCGAGACCGGGTTTGTCGGCGGTGGCGCCCAATCAAGCTTGGGAAGCGAGGCCGTGGGAAACGCCGGCAAATTCGCAGGGCCCGCTGCGAAGTTGATATGCGCAAATGGATGAGTAGTTGCTATCTAGACAATAGCTGGTAGCGCATGAATTTAAAGCGGGAAGAGCACTTTTTATTCGTATTTTTTCCAGTCGGGTTTGGCTGCGGCCACGGCGCGATTCCGATCACACGCTCGCCGCTCGCCCAGCAACGCAGAGCGATTGGACCGCCCGTCACATCGGCGGATTGAAGCCGTTGCGCCCTGCGTTCACGCGCACGGCGGTTGGTTCGCCATCCTTCATCTGCGCCGTCACCAGCACCCGTGCACCGGGCACCAGCAGCATGTTGGCATCGTTGCCCTTGGCTGGCTTGAAGGAAACCACCGGCACATTGGCCGGCACCAGCACCTTCTGCTCACCGCCCTTGTACTGCAACACCAGCATTTTTCCCCTGCGCACACTTGCTGGCGCGGCCGACATACCCTGCACCGTGGCGTTGGTCATCGTGCTCTGCGGCATCAAGTCCCACGGAAAGTGGCCCTCTGCCGTACCGCGTGCTGCTTCGGGAAACACCACCACCTCCAGCGCCTTCTGCACGCCGTCAGCCTGCGGCAAAGTAGCGGTACCGATGTAGCTGCCGGGCTTGATGTCGGCCAGCTTCACGGGGTAAACCTCGGCCACCCCCATGTTGGGCGCACGCTTAAGCGTCAAAACCTCGCCGCCGCGCTCTTTCATGATCAGATTCGTGGCGTCCACGTACACCAGCGTGCCGCGCAAGCGGACCGGCTTGTCGGCCACAGCGGGCGTGGTCATGCTGGCGGGTTGTGCCTGGACAAGGCTTGTGTTCAGTCCGGCGCCGATCAATGCGGCGGTCATAAAAAGGGTAGAGAAGCGAGGGCGGCGCATATATTCCTGAGAAGAAACAGCAAGATCTGCCGCGAACTCTACGCAGCCTGATCCGCAACGGATTGCGCGGAGCCGCCATTCGATCAGGTTTTGACAGAGCATGCGTCGTGCACCATTCCCGTGTTCGGACGCGGTGGGCGCCCCGGGGTACACCCGGCAAAAATCGCGGTGATGCCGGCGCTCTTATCTGCCGCAGCTACAGACCCAAAAACTTCAGCGCCTTCCTAATCTGCCGGGCGCATGAATCCAGCAAAAAACGCATTCAGTTCTGCCGTCGCGTTCAATGGCAATACATGCGCAATGAACTGGTCTGGTCTGACTACGACAAGACATCCCTGCTCTCGATCTATGCCACGCGACGTAAAAATATCGTGTCCGCTCTTGTGGTCCGGACAGAAAATCTTCTCGTAGTCGATCAGGCCATACCTTCCCTTTGTGGGGAGCAGGAACGCGGGCATCGCAGAGAGATCCAGATGACGGTGATCCTGCTGAAGGATAGCGCGGACGTCGATGACAGCATCAATGTCAGCCCCGGCAGGGGTGTACCGCTGGATCGGCGAATCGGGCGCATGTCCCAAAAAATCACACAGTACCGTCAACCCCGATGAGGCGGCTGTCGGATCTTCTGCGGGGGCAAACGCAAACAGACGCCACCTACCATCGGCCTTGATCGTGTGGCCGAGCTGCACCGGCTTGGCGTCCGCCCAGCGAATCACCGAGGTGGAGTGAAAGCGCATGCCGATGACCAGCC
Organism: Burkholderiales bacterium; assembly: GCA_038234045.1. GTDB lineage: Bacteria > Pseudomonadota > Gammaproteobacteria > Burkholderiales > Burkholderiaceae_C > JBBSUX01. Next base: position 9,806 of record JBBSUX010000066.1, on the reverse strand, counting down.
CGACAGCGAGCTCCTGATGCGTGGCCGCGCCCACGATCAATGACGGGTCGTAACGGGTCTCGACGCCTGCGGTGTATCTGCCGTGTTTCGCGAAATACTGCTGAAATTTTGTTGGATCGGCTCGGTCGTCTCCGTTGGCCGCCCCGTCCTTGGGCCGACCAGCAAAGAGCTTTGTCATATCACGGTCGAAATCGATCAACTCCACGGCCTTGGCCCGGCGCTCTTTGGAATAGGTGTGAAGCAATTGCGGGACCGCGCGACCCTGCACGACCGAAGCCAATTTCCATCCCAGGTTGAAAGTATCGGCCATCGAAACATTCATGCCCTGCCCGGCTTTGGGGCTATGGGTGTGACATGCATCTCCGGCAATGAAGATATGCGGCGTGCGGGTGTTGCTTATGCCGTCCGGAATATCGTCGAAACTGTCGCTGACCCTTTGTCCGATCTCGTAGGCGGACCACCAGGCGATCTCTTTGACGTCCAGAACAAACGGATGCAGGATGCGCTGGGCTGCTGCGACGAGCTGCTCGGGCTTGATCCCGCGATCGGCAACCCGTTCGGTTTCACCGAGTGAATCCAGTTCGACGTACATCCGCACCAGGTAGCCACCTTCGCGCGGAATCACCAGGATGCTTCCTTCCCGTGCCGACTGGATCGCGCATTTGAGCCGGATATCCGGAAAGTCGGTGACGGCCAGAATATCCATTACCCCCCAGACCTTGTTGGCGCTGTCACCACGCAAGGAGTGCCCGATGGACTTGCGCACCAAGCTGTGCGCACCGTCGCACCCCACCACATATTTGGCACGCACTGTTTCGCTTTGGCCTTCGTGCCCCGCATCGTTTCGCTCGAAGGTGACGCTGACCGGATAGCCCGTGGCGTCGTTCGGGTCGGGTATCAAATCCGTCAAGCGGCGGCTGTACGCTGGCTTCAACCGATTGGGGCCATCACGCATCGTCTCCAGAAAGAAGTCATGAACGCGTGCCTGGTTGAGGATGGTGTGCGGCATCTCAGATAGCCCGTCCTCGACATCCTGGATGCGACTGGACCGGATGATGCGGGCGTCATCGGCCGGATCCGGGCGCCAGAAACAGGTCTCATTGACCCAGTAGGCCTCCTTCAGCACCTTTTCCGAAAAGCCGAAAGCCTCGAACATCTCCATGGAACGGCAGGCAATCCCGTCGGCCTGCCCAACCTGCAACGGTCCCGGCTTCTGGTCGACGATGCAGGTGTGTATCCCGGGAAAGGTAGACAACTGAGCGGCCAATGTCAGCCCTGCGGGCCCACAGCCTACGATCAGGACATCGACCTCCCGTGGAAGGGTGTCGGCAGAGCCGAGGACTTGCGCAACGTCCGCGCCAGGAGTAATCGCCGGGTCGCCCGGTTGAACGCCGTTCAGATGGAATTGCATTCGGCAATCCGCAAGCCCACCAGCTCTTCCAGTTCGGCGCGCGACAAACCTTTGCGCTTGACGCAGGCGACCCCGGGGCCGGCAATCAACTCCTCTCGTATCCCGGCGGTGCCAAAGCCGCCGATCAGCACAGTAGCGCCGTCTTTGGTGCCTTCCAGCGCGTCGGCAACTGATGGGGCGATCTTGTCGATCATGCGAAAGTTTCCTTGGTTCTCTGGTCGGTTCTCCACTGGGTTCTCGGCGGACTTCAGCGGCTGTCTGGCGGCGTGCCACCACTGTTCGCTTCGGCAAGGACATCGCTCATCAGGTGGAAAGCCGCATTGGCGGCCGGAACGCCCGCATAGATTGCGCACTGCAAAAGCACTTCCTTGATCTCGGCTGCGCTCACACCATTGTTGGAAGCAGCCCGCAAATGCAGCTTGAGCTCGTCGGGACGATTGAGCGCCACCATCAGAGCGATGGTCAGCAGACTGCGCGTGTGACGGGGCAGGCCCGGTCGGGTCCAGATTTCGCCCCAGGCGTAGCGGGTGATGAGGTCCTGAAACTCTCGGTTAACGTCTGTCAGGCCACCCTGCGCACGGTCAACATGTGCATCGCCGAGCACGGCGCGCCGTACCGACATGCCTGCTGCGTGCCGAGCCCGGTCGTTGATCGCACCGTCGGTCAGGAATGACAGCAAGGCGCCAGTGAATGCACCCGCCTGTTCCTGGTTCGAGATGTGCGCAGCATCCAGCTCGACGTAGCGCGCGCCTTCAACCTGTTCGGCGACCGCGCGTCCGTCTGCAGGCGGGGTGGAACTGTCGTAGGTGCCGGCTATCACCAGCGTTGGTAGCGCGATGCGTGCGATCTCTTCTCCCAAATCCGCGTCACGCAGCGCTGCGCAACAGCTGGCGTAGCCGTCGGTCGACGTCGTAGCGAGCGTCTTTTGAAATGGTGCTACAGCGGCGGCGCAGCGGGACCGATAGCCCGGTGTGTACCACCGTTCGATGATCGCCGGTGCCAGCGCTGCCATCCCTTCCGACCGCACCGCGTTGATACGGGCTTGCCAGCCTTCATCACTGCCGATGCGCGCCGCTGTATTGGCAAGCACCAATCGTCTGATCCGCTGCGGATGGTGCAGAGCCAGCCACATGCCGGTCAGTCCGCCCATCGATATGCCACAGAAGTGTGCGTGCGAAATTCCGAGGTGGTCCAGCAGACCGATCACGTCGCTGCCGAGCTGCTCAACGGTGTAGTCACCCTGCGGTACGCCCGACTTTCCGTGCCCGCGGGTGTCGTAGCGCAGCACGCGAAAGTGCGTCAGCAATGCCGGCATTTGCATCGACCACATCGAGAGGTCAGCGCCCAGCGAGTTGGACAACACCAATACGGGTGCTTCGTCAGGGCCATCGAGCTCGTAGTGCAGGCAAACTTCAGGCAATTCAGCGAGCGGCATTGGAGGTCAATCCTTGTCGTTGGGGTGATGGAGCGCAGCAGCTTTCAGCCCGCGGCGTTCCCGGTGTTCGTCGAGCACACGCTTGGCGAAAGTGGAGCTTTGACCGAGATAGTTGACGGGGTCCAGCAAACGGTCGATATCAGCGGCCGGCAAGGTGTCGGCGATGATCTCATCGGCTAATAGTTGTTCGCGCAACGGCCCGTCGTTCTGGGTTGCCCGCTGGCATGCGGCCTGCACACGGTCATGCGCCGCCATGCGGCCCAAAGCGGAGCCAAGCGCCAGAGTGACAGCTTCCGCCATCAGCTGACCTTGGGTCAGGTCTAGGTTGGTGCGCATTCGTTTTGTGTCGATCTCAAGTCCAGCTGCGACCTCGTGCAGGTGCGCCAGCGACGCGGCCGTCAGCTGGAGGATCTCAGGCATCACATCCCATTCGGCCTGCCATGCGCCTGCGGCGCGTTCATGCTCCTGCAGCATGGCTGAAAGCATGGTTGCGACCAGGCCGGGCATGCGGGTGGCCGCTGCCACCACATAGGTGCACGCAACAGGATTGCGCTTGTGTGGCAAGGTCGACGAACCGCCTCTACCCGGCGCGGCCGGCTCCCGAAGTTCGCCGACCTCGGTCTGTGCGGCCAGTTCAATGTCGCGCGCGATCTTGCCCAGCGTGCCGACCAGCAGGCCGCAGACGGTGGCGACCTCAACAACGCGGTCACGATGGGTGTGCCATGGCACAGCAGGCAATGCGAGGTCCAACTCTTCAGCCAGCGCTCGCGCCACAGCGCCAGCCCGGTCGCCAAGGCTCGCCAGCGTGCCTGCAGCACCACCAAACTGAAGGACCGAAATCGTCGCGTGCGCCCGCATCAATCGCTCGTGATGCCGTCCGAGCGCATCCAGCCAGCCGGCGGCCTTAACGCCGAAGGTGATCGGTAGCGCCTGCTGCAGCAGCGTACGCCCCGCCATGGGGGTGTCGGAGTGGCTCTCGACCAGCGAGGCGACGGCATCGCACAACTTGGACAATTCGCTTGCCAAGAGCAAAGTAGCGGCGCGCAGCTGCATGACCAGCGCAGAGTCCAGAACATCCTGGCTGGTAGAACCCCAATGCACGAAGCGTGCGGCTTCCGCGTCCGACTCGGCAACTTTGGCGGTCAGCTGCTTGACGAATGGAATTGCCAGGTTGCCGGCCGTCACAGCATCACGCTGCAAGCGCACCAGGTCGATCACGCTTTCCTGGTCTGTTTCGGCGTTGTGAAGGCAGATGCGGTCGATTTGTTCAGCCGCGTGCGCCGGGATCACCCCTGCTGCAGCCTGCGCACGCGCCAGTGCCGCTTCGAATGCCAGCATGCGCTTCGCCTGAGCCTCAGGCGAGCCAATGCGCCGCATGGCCTGGGTTTCGAATGGGGTCACTGATTCGACCTAGACGTCGAAGAAGACGGTTTCTTGTGGGCCCTGCATGTGGATATCGAAGCGATAGCACACGCGTCCAGCTTCTTCTGTACGCTGCGCTATCAGCGTCGGACGGCGTTTTTCGGGCACCGACTGAAATACGAGGTCACCCGCATTGGCTGCAGCTTCGTCGCTGAAGTAGATGCGCGAAAACGCATGCATCAACAGCCCACGCATCAGCACGATCACATCGATGTGCGGTGCCTCGCCGGGTGCTTGCGCGGCAGGCTTGACGGTGTCAAAAATGAACCGCGATCGCGCGTCGGTGCCGGTGCCGGATCGACCGAAGCCGCGAAAGCCCATCGCATTGGCTTCCACCACATTGGAAGGGTAGCGACCCTCACCATCGACTTGGCAAATCTCGATCAAAGCGTCTTCGATCGGCTTGCCATCGCCATCGATCACCAGGCCTTCCAGCCGGATGCGTTCGCCTTTCGCATTGCCTGGGGCCACTGCCGCGTCAAATGGCTGGTCGAACGGATAGCCGTACTGGGCAGCAGTCAGGCCATAGGCGAAATACGGGCCCACCGTTTGCGACGGCGTCTGGCCGAAATTTTCTTGCTGTGCATTCATCAACATGGCACGTTTCTCCCAGCTGCTTCAGCGGTTTTAAAAGCGCGATTCATCGGCACCGCGCAGGACGATGTCGAACACGTAACCCAGGGCGTAGCCTTCTTCGGTCACGTCGATGCTGAATTGGGACACGAGCCGGTTTCGGGCCTTCTCCGGAGTGCCGGAAATCATCGGGTCATAGGCCAGTAACGGGTCGCCCGGAAAATACATTTGCGTGACCAGCCGACTGCCAAAGTGTTGCCCGAACAGCGATAAGTGAATGTGCTGCGGGCGCCAAGCGTTGGGATGGTTGCCCCATGGGTAGGCGCCAGGCTTGATGGTCAGGAATCGGTAGCGTCCATCTGCATCCGTCATGCATCGGCCTGCGCCCAGAAAATTGGGATCGAGCGGCGCATCGTGCTGGTCTATCTTGTGCACATAGCGGCCAGCCGCGTTGGCCTGCCAGAGTTCAACCAGCGTATTGGCCACGGGTCGGCGTCGGTCGTCGAGTACTTGGCCGGTGAGGATCATCCGTTCACCAATGGGTTCACCATTGATACGCGCATTGCGTGTCAGGTCGTGATCAAGTTCGCCGATGCGATCATGCCCGTAGACCGGCTGGCGCAATTCGCCCAGCGACGCAGCAAGCGGCACCAGCGGATGCTGCGGGCCGCGTTTGGCAGTCGATCGGTAGCCAGGAAATATGTAGTCCGGATGGCTGGACCAATCACGTGGCGAAAGGCGTGTGCCCTGGTTGGCGTCGGGGCTGGGCATGATTTCTTCTTTCAGATCAGGCGGATCGAAAACCGGTTCAGCGCATGAGCCGGTTCAACCGGTCGTATGTCGGCTTCGAGACATCATCCATTGATACTCAATGAGCTGTTGTCTGCACTGTACGCCGTCCGTTGAACGTCACGTACCCGGCGAATAAACGGATGCGGGAGGGCAAGCTGGCGCACTCTCAAACTTACTGCTCAAACGGCAGTCCCACATAGTTTTCGGCCAGCGTAGTCGCAGCAGCGCGTGAACTCACCAGATATTGCAGCTCCGCCAATTGCAGCTTCTGCCCGATCGCGCCGGTCTCTGGAAACTTGTGCATTAATCCGCTAAACCACCAAGAAAACCGCTCGACTTTCCAGATCCGGTTAAGGCAGCGCTGTGAATAGAGGTCGATACCCTCATCGCTGCCTTGCCGAAAGTGCTCGATCAGTGCGTACGACAGAATGCGCACGTCGGAAACGGCGAGATTGAGTCCCTTCGCGCCGGTGGGTGGGACGATATGCGCTGAATCGCCCGCAAGAAACAGCCGCCCAAAGCGCATGGGTTCGGCGACGAAGCTGCGCAGGGGCGCGATGCTTTTCTCGATCGATGGACCGGTAGCCAACTTTTCTGCCGCCTCCGGGTCGAGCCGCCGCCGAAGTTCGTCCCAGAACATGGGGTCGCTCCAGTCCTCGACGCGGTCCTTGAGTGAACACTGGAGGTAGTAGCGGGAGCGCGTTGCCGAGCGCATGGAGCAGAGCGCAAAGCCCCGATCGCTGTTCGAGTAAATCAACTCGTCCGAGACAGGTTTCGTCTCAGATAGCACGCCCAGCCATCCGAACTGATAGACCTTTTCATAGATCGACAATGCCTCCGGCGGCACGCTCGCCCGGCTCACGCCGTGGTAGCCGTCGCACCCGGCAATGAAGTCGCAGCGAATTTCGTGTGGCTCACCGTCGAGCGTGTATGTCACACGCGGCTTTGTATGGGCGTCGAAGTCGTGCAGTGCTACGTCGGTCGCGTTGTAGACCGTCAACAGGCCAGCAGCCGCACGGGCATCCATGAGGTCGCGTGTGACTTCAGTCTGGCCATAGACGACGACTTGCTTGCCGTCCGTCAGTCCGTGGATATCGATGCGATGTCTTCTGCCACCAAAGCACAGCTCGATGCCGCCGTGCGGGATGCCTTCAGCATGCATGCGCTCGCCCACGCCCGCCTCGTCCAGCAAATCGCAAGTGGTCTGTTCGAGCACGCCCGCGCGGATCCGGCCCAGAACATATTCGCCGCTCTTGCGTTCAAGAACGATATTGTCGATGCCGGCTCGGCTCAGCAGCTGGCCGAGTAGCAACCCGGAAGGCCCACCGCCAATGATGGCGACCTGGGTGCGCTGCATGGTCATATCGGTCTCCTTTTATTTTTTGAAGTGTGCGGGGGAAACAATGATCTGTCTTTGGTCCCTGCGATCGTTGCCTGTTAAGCGTTCGGCGTCATGTTTTTGTGTGACTCGCGTACCCTGCATGACTGGCGTTCGAAGAGCCTGAATAAGCTCCAATCCGAGCTTTCAGTGGCCGGCCATCCCCAGCCAGCGCTCAAGCGCGGTGTGGTCCGACGCCAATGCTGCGCTCGCACCGTGGTGCACCATCCGGCCACGCTCCAGGACGAGCGCATTCTGCGTAATCGCAAGTATCTGGTGCGCGTGCTGTTCAACCAGGATCAGGGCCATGCTGCCTTCGCGAACCATGGTCGCGATGATCTCCAGCAACTCCTGCACGATCAGCGGTGCGAGCCCCTCCAGCGGCTCATCCAGCAAGAGCATGCGCGGGTTGAGCATCAGCGCGCGGCCAATCGCCAGCATCTGCTGCTCGCCGCCAGACAGCTGGTTTCCCATGTTGGTGCGCCGCTCGTGCAACCGCGGAAAGGTCGCATAGACCTTCTTGGTATCCCATGCGCCGGGTCTTGCGACCACTGTCAGGTTCTCTTCCACGCTAAGCGAGGGGAAGATGTCGCGCTCCTGCGGCACCCAGCCGAGGCCAGCACGTGCCCGCCGATGGCTGGGCAAGACCGCCAAGTCGTGTTCCGCAAAACGCATCCGCCCGCGTGTTTGCCGCGTTGCCCCCATCAGCGTTGCAAGAAGGGTGGTCTTGCCCATTCCGTTGCGCCCGAGGAGTGCCAGACTCGCTCCGGCCTCAACGCTGAACGAGATGTCCTCCAGCACGCTCGCATCTCCGTAGCCTGCCCACAAACTTTCGACTTCCAGCAACTTAGCCACTGAAGGATTCCCCCAAATACACCGCCTTGACGCGTGGATCCTCCGCAATGACTTCGGGAGCGTTCTCTGTCAGCAAAGTACCGCCGACTAACACCGAGATCCGGTCGGCAAAGCGGAAGACCAAATCCATGTCATGCTCGATGAGCACGATGGTTACTGATCGTGGCAGCTGGGCAATGATGTCGAATAGTTCGCGGCTCTCGCTACTGGGCACGCCCGCTGCCGGCTCGTCGAGGAGCAGCACGCTTGGTTGGGCAGCCAGTGCCAACGCCATTTCGATCAGCCGTTGCCGGCCATAAGCCAGGTCCTTGGTCTTGTGATGCGCGACGTCGAGCAGCCGCAGCCGATCCAGCAGTTCTGCAGCATCGTCGATAGCCTCGCTGTGCGCGCCGACCGGCCGCCAGAAGCTTCCCCCGATTCCGCGTCGCTCGCATACCGCAAGCGTGACCGACTCCAGCACCGTGAAGTCGGCAAATAGTCGATTGATCTGGAAGGTGCGCGCCAGCCCGCGCTTGACACGCTTGTTCTGCGAAATGTCCGTGACGTCTTCGCCATTGAGCATGACGCTGCCGGAGGTGGGGCCAAGAAAGCCAGTCAGCAGGTTGATGAGCGTGGTCTTGCCTGCGCCATTCGGCCCGATGAGTGCGTGTCGTGCGCCTGCAGTGATGTTCAAGCTCACGTCGTTCGTGGCGATGAAGCCGCCGAACTTTTTCACCAGATTGCAGGTCTGGAGCGCGTAGGTCGTCATGCCTTCCCTCCAGGAAGACGCTTCGGCAGGCTGCGCAACGCGCCCATGAACCCGTCGCGCGCAAAAAGCACGACCATGATCAGCAGCAGGCCGAGCCAGAATTGCCAATACTGCGGGTTGATGTCAGACAGCAGGTGGTGCACCGTCATGAAGACAATGGCCCCGAGCATTGCGCCGTACAGGCTGCCGGTGCCGCCCAACACCAGAATCAGCAGCACCTCGGCAGAGCGCGAGAAGCTCAGCACGTCAATTGAGACGAATTGAGTCGTCTGCGTCAGCAGGCCGCCGGCAATCCCTGCGTAGGCCGCGCTCAGCGTGTAGACCGCGACCAGCCGGCGGTTCACCGGGGTTCCAAGCGCTGGCATGCGGAATGCGTTTTGCCGGATGCCCTTGAGCGAAAGTCCAAACGGCGAGTGCACGATGCGCCGCGCTACCCAGAACAACACAAAAAGCACGACAACGCAGTAGATGTACGCCGTCTTTCCGTACATGTCGAACCCAAAGCGGCCCAGCAGTGGCGTCATTTCAATGCCCTGCAAACCGTCGAGTCCTCCGGTGATGGACGTCAGCTTGTTGGCTACTACGTACAGCATCGACGCCACGCCCAGGGTGACCATCAGCCGCGTCAGGTCTCCACCGCGAAGAACCAGAAAACTGGTGGCAAAGCCCGCAGCGGCCGCGATCACACCCGCGCCAACCAGCCCCAGGATGGGGTCGCCCCAGCCGTGCTGCGCCATGAGCCCGGCTGCATATGCGCCGATGCCGAAGAAGGCTGCATGGCCGAGCGAAACGATACCGGCGTAGCCAAGAATCAGGTCAAGCGAGATCACGAACAATGCCGTAATGACGATTTGCGATAGGAGCGCCAGATCGAGCGGGAAGACGAAATACGCAACGATCGGAATCAGCCAGAACAGGTATTCCGATAGCTTCCAGCGGGAAGCGTGGCGCAGCGGCCCGGTGTGTGAACTGGCCGCAGCAGAGTGCGCGCGTACGGGGGCGCTCATTTGGTCGCGCCGCGACCGAAGAGGCCCTGTGGCCGGAAGATCAGCGCCGCGACCATCACCGCGTAGATCACGAAGGCCCCAATCTGTGGCACGTAATATTTGCCCGCGACGTCACAGATGCCAAGAATGAGCGAGGCATAGAGAGCACCGCGGATGTTGCCGGTGCCTCCCACGGCAACGACGAT
>JBBSUX010000065.1:0-14540 GCA_038234045.1 Burkholderiales bacterium | reverse complement strand
ATCAAGGGCAAGACGGTTGCCATCATTGGCTACGGCTCCCAAGGCCATGCTCACGCACAGAACCTGAACGACAGCGGCGTCAAGGTCGTGGTCGGCCTGCGCAAGGGCGGCGCTTCGTGGCCCAAGGTAGAGAAGGCCGGCCTTAAGGTAGCCGAAGTGGCCGATGCGGTGAAGTCGGCCGATGTGGTCATGATCCTGCTGCCCGACGAGCAGATCGCCAAGGTCTACAAGGATGACGTCGAGCCGAATATCAAGCAGGGCGCATCGCTCGTCTTCGCGCATGGTTTCAACGTGCACTACGGGTTCGTGCAGCCGCGTGCCGACCTCGACGTGTGGATGGTGGCGCCGAAAGCTCCTGGTCATACCGTGCGCAGCACCTACACGCAGGGCGGTGGCGTGCCGCATCTGGTGGCGGTCCACCAGGACAAAAGCGGCAAGGCACGGGATATGGCGCTGTCCTATGCGTCGGCCAATGGCGGTGGCAAGGCCGGCATCATCGAGACCAATTTCCGCGAAGAGACCGAGACTGATCTGTTCGGCGAGCAGGCGGTCTTGTGCGGCGGAACCGTCGAGCTGATCAAGGCCGGTTTCGAAACGCTGGTGGAAGCCGGTTACGCCCCTGAAATGGCGTATTTCGAATGCCTGCACGAGCTCAAGCTGATCGTCGACCTGATCTACGAAGGCGGTATCGCCAACATGAACTACTCGATCTCGAACAACGCCGAATATGGCGAGTACGTGACCGGTCCACGGATCGTGACAGAAGAGACCAAGAAGGCGATGAAGCAGGTGCTGCGCGACATCCAGACGGGTGAGTACGCCAAAAGCTTCGTCCTTGAAGCAGCAGCCGGCCAGCCCGCTTTGATCAGTCGCAGGCGGTTGAATGCCGAGCACCAGATCGAAATCGTCGGGAGCAAACTGCGTGACATGATGCCGTGGATCAAGAAAAACAAGCTGGTCGACCAGACCCGCAACTGATCCTGAATCGCCGGCCGTCTTCACCGGTTGGAATGCAAAGGGCCACCACGGTGGCCCTTTGCATTTCCGGCGCTGCGGACGCACGCGGCTGGTTACACTGTTTCGCATTCGCCGCATCCAGCGGAAAATCGGGCAACTTCGGCAGTTGCCAAGCAAAGCTTTACCAAAATACTTTTATGGACGATCAAAGCGCTTACACAAAACGGGAGCCATCGGGCTCCGTCGTGGTGCGCAAACGCCGCAAAGGTATCTACATACTTCCGAATCTGTTCACCCTTGCAGCCTTGTTCGGCGGGTTCTACGCGGTGGTAATGGCAATGAACGGGCGCTTCGATCAGGCGGCACTTGGCGTGTTCGCTGCCATGGTGCTGGACAGCCTCGATGGGCGCGTCGCCCGGATGACCAACACGCAGAGCGCCTTTGGAGAGCAGATGGATTCGCTGTCGGACATGGTGTCCTTCGGCGCGGCGCCTGCATTCATCGCCTACGAATGGGCACTGCGCGGGATCGGTCGGTGGGGCTGGATCGCGGCTTTCGTCTATTGCGCCTGCGCAGCTTTGCGGCTTGCCCGCTTCAATGTCAATACGACAGTGATCGACAAACGCTACTTTCAGGGCTTGCCTTCCCCTGCCGCTGCGGCTCTTGTGACCGGATTTATCTGGCTCATGAACGAGTTCGGGGCCCGCAACGGCGAGAGCCCGTGGTTCAGCGGAACGCAGGTGATCTGGATGACGTTCGGCTTCACGCTGTATGCGGGCCTTTCCATGGTCACCAACGTGCCGTTCTATAGCTTCAAGGACATGCGCTTCAAGCGCAGTGTTCCCTTTGCGACGATCGTGCTGATCGTCCTCGCCATCGCTGTCATCAACATTCATCCGCCTACAGTTTTGTTCCTGTGCTTCGTTGTTTACGGACTGAGCGGTTATGCAGTGTATGGATGGCGCCGCGCCAAGGGCCAGCAGACCAGCGTCATCAGTACTTCCACCGACGAACCCGACGAACGTGACTGGCACCGATGAAACAATCCAGTGTTTGCAGTTGCCTTCGCGTGTGCTAAAGTTATTGACATGACCTTCATTTCGCTGGCTCTACTACGACTGCTTCACGGGCAGAGACGGTAGCGCACGCTTGGTACCCCCTCAACGGCCCGTTTGCATCAGCAACGGGCCGTTGGTCTTTCTGGGGTTGCTGATTTTTCCTTTATTCGAAAGTGATCATGATGTTGCAGCAACCTTCGACCAAGTACCGATCATTTCCCCCTGTCGGTCTGCGCGACAGGACATGGCCCGATGCGGTTCTTTGCAAAGCGCCCATCTGGTGTAGTGTTGATCTGCGCGATGGAAATCAGGCACTGATCGAGCCGATGGACATCCCGCGCAAACTGCAAATGTTCGAGATGCTTGTGGAAATCGGCTTCAAGGAGATCGAGGTCGGTTTTCCATCGGCATCGCAGGTTGAGTTTGACTTTCTTCGTTTGCTGAGCGAGGAAAACCGAATCCCGGATGATGTGACAATCCAGGTGCTCACACAGGCACGCGAGCCGCTGATTCGGCGGACCTTCGAGGCGCTTGCAGGTGCTCCGCGCGCCATCGTTCACCTTTACAACGCGACCGCGCCGGTCATGCGCAAGGTAGTGCTGGGAATGGATGAGGACGCCATCGTTGCCCTTGCCAGCGAAAATGCCCGGCTGTTCACCGAACTCGCGTCTGCGCAGCCTGACACGCACTGGACATTTCAGTATTCGCCCGAAATGTATTCAGGCACCGAGCTTGAATTTTCGAAGCGTGTGGTCGATGCGGTGACCGCAGTGTGGAAGCCCACTCCGGATCACAAGTGCATCGTGAATCTGCCGTCTACGGTGGAGCATTCGACCCCCAACATTTTTGCAGACATGATCGAGTGGACGCATCGGCATCTCGAACGACGTGAGTCCATCGTGCTTTCCGTGCATCCACATAACGATCGTGGTACCGGTACTGCAGCGGGGGAGTTCGCGCTCATGGCAGGCGCCGATCGTATCGAGGGCTGCCTTTTTGGAAACGGTGAGCGCACCGGCAACGTCGACCTCGTCAACGTTGCGCTCAATCTGTATTCGCAAGGCGTTTCGCCCGGCCTTGATTTCTCGAAGATCGACGAAATCCGCCGCAAAGTCGAGCATTGCAATCAGCTCCCGGTCCATCCGCGTCACCCCTACGTGGGAGAACTGGTCTACACCTCGTTCTCGGGCTCGCATCAGGACGCGATCAAAAAAGCGTTTTCTGTTCGGGTTGAGAGTGATATCTGGGATATGCCGTACCTTCCGATTGATCCCAAGGATGTTGGCCGTAGCTACGAGGCCGTGATCCGCGTCAACAGCCAGTCCGGCAAAGGAGGCATCTCGTATCTGCTTGAGAGCGAGTACGGGCTGCAGTTGCCCCGACGTTTGCAGATCGAGTTCAGCCAGGTGGTTCAGCGTGCCATGGATGCCTCCGGCAAGGAGCTCACTGCCCGCGACATATGGGATCTGTTCGAGCGCGAATATCGAATCGACCAGATTGAAGCACCCTTGCACAAGGTGACCGAAGACAGCAGTGTGGACGGCCATGCGGTTCGGCTCGCGGCCACTGTTGACTGGGATGGGAGCGATCTGGAGCTTGACGGTGAGGGCAGCGGACCGATCGACGCGTTCGTGGCGGGATTCCGCAAGGCAACCGGCCAGACGATCCGGGTTTTGGACTATCGCCAGCATTCCATGGGGTCTGGCGCTGATGCACGTTCTGTAGCGTATGTGGAGGTTAGCGTGGACGAAGGGTCCAGTCTCTTCGGTGTCGGGGTGGACGCAAATATCGTTTCCGCCTCGCTGCGCGCCATCCTTTCGGGCTGCGTGCGTTCTCAGGTCGTCCATAAAAAAGCGGAACTAGACGTGGTGCACGACTAACAGCCGAGTAAATCTGTCCGCCGTCGAGGGGAGAGCGTCGCCGCGTTCGGCCATTGGTGAGCGATGATGTTCTTCCGGGCTTCTTTTACAAATTTCTTTACTGCAACTCTTTCACGCAACGGACACATCTCCTTATAATTCCAGTCCGGATCAGAAGAGTCGCGCAAGTCTTTGATTTGAAGCGACTTTTTCTATCCTCCTGAGCAATGTTCTGACCTCTTCCGAGGAAACGCCCATGTCCGTACTCCAGCCTTGGTGCGTCGTTGCACGCAAGCATCTGGCAATCACTGCCACGATTGCCTTGATGCTCACGCAGGGCATTGCCCACGGTGCCGAACGCAAGCGGGTGGTTATTCCGGCAAAACACCACGTGGCTGCTACCAGCACCCGTCAGGTGAAAATATCGTCCAAAAAGACGTCCAGAGTTTCTGTACGACACAGGGCAGCAGCCGATGTTTCACGTCACATCGTGCCGATCATTCCGGCGCGGCCGTCCTACGGTCAGCTGGCAGGATTGCATGCAACCAACGATCCGCTCGATTTGAAGTCGAGCGTGGCGCTAGTGGTAGATCAGGACACGCAAGAGGTGCTCTTCAGCAAGAACGATACGGCTGTAGTTCCGATCGCCTCCCTGACCAAGCTCATGACCGGACTGATCATCAGTGAGGCACGTTTGCCAATGGATGAGATGATCACCATTACGCAAGATGACGTGGATACCGAAAAGCACAGCCGGTCGCGTCTGGTAGTGGGCACAACGCTCAGTCGTGGGGAGCTACTGCATCTCGCCTTGATGTCGAGTGAAAACCGTGCGGCCCACGCGCTGGGACGCACCTATCCCGGAGGACTGGCAACCTTCGTGACCCTGATGAATGCGAAGGCCCGCATGATCGGTATGAACGATACGCGATATGTTGAGCCGACCGGGCTGTCCAGCCGCAACCAGTCGAGCGCCCGTGATCTGGCATCACTGGTCAATGTCGCGTACGAGGAGCCGACCATGCGCCAGCTGACAACTTCGCCCAACTATGAAGTCGAGGTCGGTCGTCGCACGCTCCAGTACAACAATACGAATCGCCTGGTCAAAAGTCCGTCGTGGGATATCGGGCTGCAGAAAACCGGTTTTATCAACGAGGCTGGCCAGTGCCTGGTGATGCAGACGAAGATCGCCGGACGCAAGCTCATCATGGTGTTTCTCGACTCTGCAGGAAAATTGAGCCGTATCGCAGACGCTGAGCGTGTTCGTCACTGGCTCGAATCATCGCGTTCGGTTTCCGAGACCGTGACCGCTCGACGCGAAGGTTGATCACGCTTCATATGCGGGTATCGCGATAACCAAACAAGAAATCAGTCGTTCCAAGTCTGAAGACTTCGCGGGAGAATGGGGCATTCTTCAGGAGGTTAGACATGGCTACTTTGAGACTCGGTGATACGGCTCCAGACTTCACGCAGGATTCAACTGCCGGACAGATTCATTTTCATGAATGGGCGGGGGAATCTTGGGTGGTCCTCTTTTCCCACCCGGCCGATTTCACTCCGGTTTGCACGACAGAGTTGGGCCGAACCGCCGCTCTTTCCAGTGAATTCGCGAAGCGCAACGTGAAGCCGATTGCGGTCAGCGTGGACTCGCTGGACGCTCACAGCCGGTGGGTTCCTGATATCAACGAAACCCAGAACGTCAATGTGCAATTTCCGATCCTTGCGGACGGAGATCGCAAAGTTGCCACCCTGTACGACATGATTCACCCCAACTCCCTCGCCAATGCGACGGTCAGGAGTGTTTTCATCATCGATCCGAAGCATGTGGTACGCACAACCTTTACCTATCCAGCCAGCACCGGCCGGAATTTCGATGAAATTCTCCGTGTGATCGACTCTCTCCAACTCACCGACAGCCATAAGGTAGCGACCCCTGCGGACTGGAAGGATGGAGATGATGTTGTCATCGTGCCCAGCATTCAGGATCCGGCCGAACTCGCCCAGCGGTTTCCGAAGGGATTCAAAGCAGTCAGGCCATATCTGCGCATGACTCCGCAGCCCAACCGATAGGTCTACTGGATGTTGCGGCAGAGAAGCCTTTGAGGGCTTCGGTTTGCTCCGTCCTGTACATGCTACTCGTCGGACCGATCCGGTTTGGCGGGTTTGCGTTTGTGCGCGCTGTTCAGCAACGCAGATTTCTTTCTCTTCAAGATTCAGCTGGCTAGTGTCGGCAACTCATCTCATGAAATTTTCGATCAAATCGTTTATCGCGGTCGTCGCACTGGGTGCGACTGCTGTCGCCGGTGCCCAGACTACTTTGCTGAATGCTTCCTACGACGTCGCACGCGAGTTTTATAAGGACTACAACCCTGCGTTTGTTGCCCATTACAAGAAGGTGACGGGCAAGGACGTGAAGGTGGATAACGCCCATGCTGGGTCCAGTGCCCAGGCACGTGCTGTCGCCGATGGTCTCGATGCGGACGTGGTGACGATGAACACCTCCACAGACATCGACTTTCTTGCAGATCGCGGCGTGGTTGCAAAAGACTGGGCGAAGAAATTTCCGGACAACGCGTCGCCGACCACTTCGACGATGCTGTTCCTGACCCGCAAGGGAAATCCGAAGCACATCAAGGACTGGGACGATTTGATCAAGCCGGGTGTGCAGGTGATTGTGGTAAATCCCAAGACCGGCGGCAATGGTCGATACGCCTATCTGGGTGCATGGGGCTATGTGAAGAAGAAGGGTGGCACAGATGCGGATGCGGTGCAATTCCTCACCAAGTTCTACAAGAACGTGCCGATCCTTGCGACGGGTGGACGTGCCGCCACGAGTGCTTTCCTGCAACGCAATATCGGCGATGTACTCGTGACATTCGAGTCGGAGGTGATCTCGATCAATCGGGAATTCGGCGAAGGCAAGGTTGACGTGGTTTATCCGTCCGTGAGTATCCTCGTGGAGAACCCGGTCGCGGTGGTCGAGCGTACGGTTGAGAAGAAGCACACTGAAGCACTTGCCAAGGCCTACCTCGATTACCTCTATTCCGATGAGGCGCAGGAGATCGCGGCCAAGCATGCTCTGCGGCCACGTTCGCCGGCAATTCTGAAAGAGCACGCCGATCTCTTCAAACCCATTGACCTGTTCACCGTGCAGGATTGCTTCGGCAGCCTGGGGCAAGCGCAGAAGGTGCACTTCAATGACGGCAGGCAATTCGACAAGATTTACACCCCAGGCAAGTAAATGGTCGAGGTGGCTTCTGTGGCCGTAGGGCGCGGCCCGGCGGCTTCAAAAAATTCGGGACGTAAGCACCGGGTGTTGCCGGGCTTCAACCTCACGCTCGGCTATACGCTTTTCTACCTTAGCCTGATCGTGCTGGTTCCGTTGTCGGCACTGGTGGTGAACGCGTTCGGCGAATCAGGAGAGCAGTTTTGGGCGGCTGTGACATCACCGCGCGTCTTGGCCTCCTACCGGCTTACCTTTGGTGCGGCCTTCCTGGCAGCGTTGGTGAATCTGGTTTTTGGGCTCCTCCTCGCTTGGGTATTGGTTCGATACCGATTTCCGGGTCGCAAATTCGTCGACGCGATGATTGATCTTCCCTTTGCACTACCGACAGCGGTAGCCGGTATATCGCTGACTGCCATATTGGCCGGGAACGGCTGGATCGGGCAATACCTCGAGCCGCTTGGCATCAAGATTGCCTTCACTCCCGCGGGGGTCGTGGTTGCGCTGATTTTTGTGGGTCTGCCGTTCGTCGTCCGCACGGTCCAGCCGGTACTTGAAGACGCCGAAAAGGAGCTCGAGGAAGCCGCGCTCAGTCTTGGGGCTACACGCCTCCAGACCTTCACGAGAGTAATACTTCCGTCGATCATGCCGGCGCTGCTGACCGGCTTTGCCATGGCGTTTGCACGGGCGATCGGCGAATACGGATCGGTGATCTTTATTGCCGGCAACATGCCCATGGTTTCGGAGATTACCCCACTCGTCATCATCGGCAAACTCGAGCAATACGACTATGCAGGGGCCACCGCCGTTGCGGTCGTGATGCTGGTTTTTTCCTTCATTCTGCTGCTGCTGATTAACGCGCTGCAAGCGTGGCAACGTCGCCGCTCAGGGATGCCCACATGAGCGCAACCACCACTTCAAATCAAAAGAGGGGGTCTGGACCTGCGGGTGTGCGTCAGTCCGTGTGGGCACGCGCCGGCCTGATCGGTGTGGCATTGCTATTCGTGCTGCTGTTCCTCGTTCTGCCGCTGGCAGCAGTCTTCACCGAAGCGCTGCGCAAGGGCGTCGGTGCGTACGTCGAAGCACTCAAAGAGCCTGACGCCTGGTCGGCAATCCGTCTTACTGTGCTCACTGCCGCAATCGCGGTTCCTCTGAATCTGGTGTTCGGTGTAGCTGCTGCATGGGCGATCGCGAAGTATGAATTTCGCGGTAAGTCTTTCCTCACCACGATGGTCGATCTGCCATTCTCCGTATCGCCGGTGGTGGCGGGTTTGATGTATGTGCTCATCTTCGGCGCCCAGGGATGGTTTGGTCCCTGGCTGGCAGCCCACAACATCAAGATCATCTTCGCTGTACCTGGCATCGTGTTGGCGACCGTCTTCGTGACTTTTCCATTCATAGCGCGCGAGTTGATTCCGCTGATGCAAGCACAGGGAAGCGACGAGGAGCAAGCCGCCATCGTGCTGGGCGCCTCCGGCTGGCAGACCTTCTGGTACGTCACTCTACCCAACATCAAGTGGGGATTGATGTACGGGGTGATCCTTTGCAACGCGCGCGCCATGGGCGAATTCGGTGCCGTATCGGTGGTGTCCGGGCACATACGCGGTCAGACCAACACCTTGCCACTGCATGTGGAAATTCTGTACAACGAATACCAGTCGGTAGCAGCGTTCGCGGTGGCTTCATTGCTGGCGATTCTTGCGCTGGTGACGCTTGTCATCAAGTCGGTGGTCGAGTGGCGGCACGATCGGGAGATGCTCAGGATTGCCACTTTGCCCCCGGAGGCACCTCAAGCAATGACTGGCGTTATCGGTGGCGTCCCCTTAGCGGTGTCGCTGCGTTAGTCGAAACGAGTAAATCATGAGCATCGAAATTCGCAACGTCAGCAAACAGTTCGGCGATTTCCACGCGCTGCGTGACATCAACCTGGACATCGCATCGGGCGAGCTGCTCGCGCTGCTGGGGCCTTCCGGTTGCGGCAAGACCACCTTGTTGCGCATCATTGCCGGGCTCGAATCGGCCGATAGAGGCAGCATTCTCTTCTCAGGTGCCGATACCACCGATGTGCATGTGCGGGAGCGCAACGTCGGATTCGTGTTTCAACACTATGCGCTGTTCAGGCACATGACGGTTTTCGAGAACGTCGCATTCGGTTTGCGGGTGAAACCACGGGCTCAGCGCCCGTCGGACATCGCCATCAAGGAAAAGGTGCACGAGCTCCTGAATCTGGTGCAGCTCGATTGGCTGGCAGATCGTCACCCGGCACAGCTTTCGGGGGGGCAGCGGCAGCGCATCGCGCTGGCGCGGGCGCTTGCGGTGGAGCCCAAAGTCTTGCTACTCGATGAGCCGTTCGGCGCTCTGGACGCTAAGGTGCGCAAGGAGCTGCGCCGGTGGTTGCGCCGCTTGCATGACGAACTGCATGTGACAAGCATCTTCGTCACGCATGACCAGGAAGAGGCGCTAGAGGTGTCCGACCGCGTAGTGTTGATGAACCAGGGCCGGATCGAGCAAAGCGGTTCGCCGCAACAGGTCTGGGACCATCCTGCTAGCCCGTTCGTATACGGCTTCCTGGGGGATGTGAATCTGTTCCATGGCCGGGCCGATCAGGGAGAAGTCCTGATCGAAGGCATGCGCCTCGATGCTCCTGAGCACGCCGATGTCCGTGACTTGCCTGCCTCAGCGTACGTGCGGCCGCACGACTTGGAGGTGACACGCTGGACTTCTGGTTCCGAACAGGATGCCATGGGTCGGCAGCGAGGTATTGTCGCGACGCTGGAGCGTGCAATCGTGGTCGGGCCGATGGCCCGTCTGGAACTCGTGCCCAGGGATGGCGAATCGATTGGCGGGGGAGCAGGTGGCCTGATCGAAGCTCACATGCCGGCAAGTCAATACCGGGCGCTGGAATTATCAGAGGGCGATACCGTCGTCGTGACGCCACGCCGAGCCCGCGTTTTCGTGAACAACTCGGTGGTCGATCAAGGGCCCGGTTCATCAAGCCGGGCTTCTACAGCGGAACCATTACCCAGCCGTTAACTCAAGCGTGGGTTCCAACAGGAGGAGTTTGATTGTGTGGACCGTTTTTCAGATGCATCCGCGTCGTGTTTTATTGGCGGTATGTGCTGCTTGCGTTGCGATGCTGGCATTCGGCTTGTACTTGCAGCATGTGGTCGGGCTCAACCCGTGCCCGATGTGCATCGTCCAGCGCTACGCGCTGATCCTTGTTGCCATCGTCGCCGGGATTGGGTCCGCGCTTCGCGGGAGAGCGTCGCGGCTCTTCCTCACCATTCTCGGCGTTCTTTTTTCGGGGTTCGGAGCCTTCGTTGCTGCGCGTCAGAGCTGGCTTCAGTGGTATCCGCCGGAATTCGCATCCTGCAGTCGTGACCTTTACGGGATGATCGAAACCTTCCCGTTGAAGCGTGCGCTGCCGATGATTTTCCGTGGCAGCGGAGATTGCACTGCGATCGACTGGACCTTGCTCGGCGGTTCATTGGCCAACTGGTCGTTTGTTGCCTTTGTCGGGCTGGCACTGATCCTGCTCGCCGCACTTTTTGCACGTCGTCGGACTGAGGCGCTCGGGACCGCTTGAATTCCGCCGAGGTCTGTTGAGGGCTGCTGATTCTGGAATGCGGCCTTGCCGCCTTACATCAGCTTCTTGACCAATACCTGGCTCTTGCGATCCCAGTTGTATTTGCGCTTGCGGGCTTCAGGCAGCCACTCCGGGTCGACGGACTTGAATCCGCGCTTCAGGAACCAGTGCATGGTGCGGGTCGTTAGGACGAAGATGCTGGTCAACCCCATGGCGCGAGCCCGTTGCTCGATACGGCGCAGCACCTTTTCGCCGTCGCCCTGACCCTGGCTTTGCGGTGAAACTGTCAGCGCTGCCATTTCTCCGGTGCGCGCGTCCGGATACGGATAAAGCGCTGCGCAGGCAAAGATCACGCCGTCGTGTTCAACGATGGTGTAGTGGTCTGCGTCGCGCTCAATCTCGGTGCGGTCGCGCGTTACCAACGAGCCATCCTTTTCGAATGGCTCGATCAGCTGCAGGATGCCGCCCACGTCGTCTCCGGTGGCCTCGCGCAGTTCCTCGAGCTTCTCGTCAACCACCATCGTCCCGATGCCGTCGTGCACATATACCTCGAGCAGCAAGGCGCCGTCGGTCGAGACCGGAATGATGTGGCTGCGCTCCACGCCGCCGATGCAGGCAGCTACGCAATGTTGAAGATAGAAAGCCGTATCGGTGGGTTTTCGCGCCGCCGGCAGGCGTGACAACAAGGCTTGCGCCGCCGCCAGGGGAATTTCGGTGTCGATCGGGTTGTCCTCACTCACCGGTGCATCCGCATCAGTCGCCACACCTGGCACTTCCGTCAGAAAGATGAGCTTGTCCGCTTGCAGCTCCACCGCGACACGGGTGGCAACTTCTTCCATCGTCAGGTTGAAAGCCTCGCCGGTGGGAGAAAAGCCGAACGGCGACAGCAGCACCATGGCGCCGAAATCGAGCGAACGCAAGATGCCGGCGGTGTCCACCTTGCGGACCAGGCCTGAATGTTTGAAGTCCACGCCATCGACGATACCCACCGGTCGCGCCGTGACGAAATTGCCGGAAATAACGCGAACCTGCGAGCCCGCCATCGGCGTGTTCGGCAGGCCCTGGCTGAATGCGGCCTCGATCTCGTAGCGCAGTTGACCGGCGGCCTCCTGTGCGCAGTCGAGTGCCACACCGTCCGTGATGCGAATTCCGTGCGAATAGCTCGCCGCATGCCCCTTGGCTTCAAGCTGCTCGTTGACCTGCGGGCGAAAGCCGTGAATCAGCACCACCTTCACGCCCATGCTCTGGATGAGAGCGATGTCTTGCGCAATGGCAGGCAGCTTTCCAGCCGCGATGGCTTCACCCGCCATCGCGACGACAAAGGTCTTGCCGCGATGCAGATGGATGTAGGGCGCCACGGACCGGAACCACGGCACGAACGTAAAGTTGAAAACAGTGGACATGGACGCAGGTCGGACGACGGTGGCACCTGCGCGTACGCAGGCGAAAAAGGATAATTGGGGATTGTCCAACAAGTCTTCGCCTGCCGTTGCCGCCTTTCCTGCGGTGTGAGCACCTCAGACTTGGCCGGTGTGCCGGCCCGCTCTCCAGACGCATCCTTCATCCCCGACCGTTTTCTTGACTTCTTCCCTTCCCATCACATTTCCCGAGTTACTGCCCGTTTCCGCGCGGCGCGACGAGATCTCCGTCGCGCTGGAACAGCATCAGGTAGTGATCGTCTCGGGTGAAACGGGTTCTGGCAAGACCACGCAGATACCGAAAATCGCCTTGGCGCTGGGTCGAGGCAAACTCAACGCGCCGCCCGGCCAGGGTCGATTGATCGGTCATACCCAGCCACGACGGATTGCTGCCTCGACCGTGGCCAAGCGCATTGCGGAAGAGCTGCAAACGCCGCTCGGAGACGTGGTGGGCTACAAGATCCGGTTCCAGGATCGGCTCTCCCGGGATGCATCCATCAAGTTGATGACAGACGGCATTCTGCTGGCGGAAACGCAGACCGATCCGCTGCTTAAAGCCTACGACACGCTGATCATTGACGAAGCGCACGAGCGCAGCCTGAACATCGATTTTCTCTTGGGCTATCTGCGCGAAATCCTGCCGCGCCGGCCGGATCTAAAGGTGATCGTCACTTCCGCAACGATCGATGCGGATCGCTTCGCCAAGCACTTTGCTTCAGCAAAAGGTCCGGCGCCTGTCATCACGGTTTCCGGTCGGACTTTTCCGGTCGAGCAGCGCTGGCGACCGTTCGAGGAGGCGCGCGACTACGGGCTCAACAACGCCATTTCTAATGCCGTCGACGAGCTCTGGAGCAATCCGCGTCAGACGGGTGACATTCTTGTTTTTCTGCCTGGAGAGCGGGAAATCCGGGAAGCCGCTGACCACTTGCGCGGCCATCTTGCGCACCAGCCGCTGTTGCGCCATGCCGAGGTATTGCCCCTTTTCGCACGACTTTCGCAAGCTGAGCAGGAACGCATCTTCGATGCGCACACCGGCCGTCGGATCGTGCTGGCCACCAATGTGGCCGAGACATCGCTGACGGTCCCCGGTATTCGATATGTGATCGACTCCGGAACCGCACGCGTCAAGCGTTACAGCTTTCGGAGCAAGGTCGAGCAGCTGTTGGTGGAGCCGATCAGTCAAGCGGCGGCTAATCAGCGGGCCGGACGCTGTGGGCGCGTTGCCGACGGCATCTGCATCCGGCTCTATGCGGAAGACGACTTCGACGGACGCGCGCGTTTTAGCGATCCGGAAATTCTCCGGAGCTCGCTCGCCGGCGTCATCCTGCGAATGAAGTCGCTGCACCTGGGCGATGTCGCGCAGTTCCCGTTCC
Organism: Burkholderiales bacterium; assembly: GCA_038234045.1. Classification (GTDB taxonomy): domain Bacteria; phylum Pseudomonadota; class Gammaproteobacteria; order Burkholderiales; family Burkholderiaceae_C; genus JBBSUX01. The sequence continues at coordinate 1,066 of JBBSUX010000065.1, read as the reverse complement.
TTGAGGCGCCCTCTAGTCGGGCCATCACCGATGGCTATCAGTTGCTGTCGGAGCTCGGCGCCGTGGACGATGCTAACGCACTCACCCCCATCGGACGTGAGCTTGCCAAGCTTCCGCTCGATCCGCGCATCGGTCGCATGATCCTCGAGGCGCGTGAGCGCGGAGCGCTCGAGGAAGTGCTGGTGATCGCCAGTGCCCTCAGCGTGCAGGATGTGCGTGATCGGCCGCTGGAGCTGCAACAGCAGGCCGACCAGGCGCATGCCAAGTTCGACGATGAAAAGAGTGAGTTCAGCGGATATCTGAAGCTATGGCAATGGCTCGCTGATGCACGCGGTGGTCGCGTCGTCGCGAAAACGCAGCGTGAGATGGCGGTGCAGACGCAGCCCGCCAAGCCAGCCCGGCGCGCGAATGCGGCGGTACTTCCGGTTGCGCAGCGCCTGATGGCGCCACTGGCGACGATTCCGGTCTCCACTGCGCCGGAACCTGCCCACCCGGCGGCAGCGACTCACAAGCTCAGCAACCGGCAGTACGAACAATTGCTGCGCCAGAACTTCATCAACATCCGGCGCGTGCGCGAATGGCGTGATATCCACTCCCAGCTGCTTTCAGTGGTGCAGGAGCATCACTGGCCGCTCAACGCGCAACCGGCAAGCTACGAGGCACTGCACAGCGCGATGCTTTCGGGCCTGCTTGGCAACATTGGATTCCGACCGGAAGATGCCAGCGCGGCAAGCGGCGGATCGTCGGAGTATCTGGGTGCGCGCGGCATCCGCTTTCATCGCCATCCCGGTGCGCATTTGTCGAAAAAGCCCGGTCGCTGGATCGTCTGCGCCGAGCTGGTCGAAACCAGCCGGCTCTACGGGCGCGGGATCGCTGCGATAGAGCCTGGCTGGGTCGAGCAGGTAGCCGGCCATTTGCTGCGCCGCCAATTGCTCGATCCGCATTGGGAAAAGAAATCCGCTGAGGTGGTGGCACTGCAGCGCGCGACGCTTTACGGGCTGGTGATCTACACCGGTCGGCGCGTTGCCTACAGCCGTGTCGACATGGCAGCAGCGCGCGAAATCTT
>JBBSUX010000064.1:0-14557 GCA_038234045.1 Burkholderiales bacterium | reverse complement strand
TGTCCTCGCCGGGCTGGGCCAAGCATGCCTGGAGTTGCTTCTTTGCGCCGTGGCTTGCGGGCGCTTGTATTTTTATCTACAACAGCGCGCGCTTCAACGCGCAGGGCTTGCTGGCCACCCTGGCCGCGCACCATGTCAGTAGCCTGTGCGCGCCGCCGACTGTATGGCGCATGTTGATCCAGGAGGACCTTGGCGCCTGGCGCGGCAAGCTGAATTTGCGCGAGGTCATTGGCGCTGGCGAGCCACTGAATCCTGAAGTCATCGACCGGGTGCGCAATGCCTGGGGGTTGACGCTGCGCGACGGCTACGGCCAGACTGAAACCACCGCACAGATCGGCAATGCGCCGGGCCAGCGCGTCAAACCCGGTTCAATGGGCCGTGCATTGCCGGGCTTTCGCATCGATTTGCTGGACGCCGAAGGCAAGCCAGCTGATGAAGGTGAAGTCTGCATCGACCTGCGCGAACGGCCGCTGGGTTTGATGGCGGGCTATGAAGACAGTGCCGAACGCACCGCCAAAGCGATGCGCGATGGCTACTACCGCACCGGCGATGTGGCTGCGCGCGACGCCGACGGCTACATCACCTTCGTCGGCCGTACCGATGACGTGTTCAAGGCGTCTGACTACCGAATCAGCCCGTTCGAGCTGGAAAGCGCATTGATCGAGCACGCATCGGTTGCCGAAGTGGCGGTGGTGCCCAGTCCCGACCCATTGCGCATGGCTGTGCCGAAGGCATTCATCACGTTGGCGCCTGGGCTGCATCCGAGCAAGGAAGTGGCCGAAGCGATCTTCGCCTTCACGCTCCAACGGCTGGCGCCCTACCTGCGCGTGCGGCGCATTGAGTTTGTCGACGAGTTACCCAAGACCATTTCCGGCAAGATTCGCAGAGTGCAGTTGCGCGCACAGGAAGTCGAACGCCATGCCACCGGCAAGCGCGGACCAGGTGAATTTCTCGAAGAGGATTTCCCTGCTTTGGCTTCGGCACCGAGTCAGTAGTCGGTTGAAACGGTATGCCGTGAATTCCGAGCCAGATCGTGAAGGCCAGGCAGGCGCCTGGATATTCATGCGGGGGCCCGACAAGAGGCCGCACTGACGGTCAGAAAGGTCGTTTTTTCTTGAGTGTCTGTTAGGCCAGACGCCTTCACTTCGCACTTCGCTTTCGGGATGGCTGCGTTTTGCGGCTAACCGTCTTTTTGCATGGCGTCTCAACCGCCTGCTCCAATGAGGGTGTTGTAGCTCGCACCAGATCTGCTGATTCACGACGATGAAAGTCGATCAGCGCCTCCACCAGCGCCTGTGCATACATGGGTAGTTCGACCCGGTTACGCATCAGCACGTGGCGTTCCCGAATACTCCAGCTGTCGGTGAGCTCCACCAGCGCGAGATGCATATCTTTCTGGTTGCGTCGAGCGGCACTTACCGGGACTATGCCCACCCCGACTCCCATGCCGATCATTCGGCACATGGCATCGAAACTGGAAAGCTGAATCCTTAGCTTCAGCGGATGCCCGAGCTCTTCGGTGATGCGCGTCAAAAAGGTCTGCAGCGTGCTGCCTTGCTGCATACCCACCGCGTCTTCACCCAGTGTCTCGGCGAAGGCGATGCTTTTGCATGAAGCAAACGGGTGGTTACTTGGAGTGACCAGCACAAGTCGATCGGTACTGAAATGAACCGATTCAAGACCCAGCATGTCTACTGGTCCCGCGACGATTCCGAGGTCCGCCTGACCATCGCGCACACCGCGAGCGATTTCGGCATTCGGCTTTTCGCGCAGATCAACGCTGACCTGCCGATTCTCAGCGAGGAAAGCGGGTAACAGCTCGGGCATGAAATCGGTCACGGCGGTCGTGTTGGCCAGCACCCGCAGATGGCCGCGCAAGCCATCGCCGTATTCGAGCAGGTCGGACTTCAGCTGCTCGGTCTGTCGCAACACGCCGCGCGCATGGTGCAGGAACGCCTGGCCGGGCGGCGTCAGGTTCACGCCGCGTGCCTCGCGCACCAGCAATTGCTGGCCTGCCTGCGCTTCCAGCGAGCGGATCCTGGCACTTGCGGCGGGAAGTGACAGGTGCTGCCGCGCCGCGCCGCGGGTGAGGTTCTTTTCCTCCGCGACGGCGACGAAAAGCCGTAGATCCGTCAGATCGAAATGCATGGTGAATCCTAGCGCTTCCGTCCGCAAGGGTTCGGCAAAACAATACGCATGCTTGTGAAATGACGCATTGCCGTGATTTGCGTTCGGCCGCACGATAGGCTGCATCCAGCAACTTCAGTGGGCAACCTGCCGGCCATCGACGCCCCGGGTGTCCTGATCCAATGATGAACGCAGCAGAGCAGATAGCAGAGGACGGCAACTCCGCGCAGGTCAATTCGTCGGTCCCAAAACCGACTATGGGAAAGCTGGATGATTGGATCGGCAAAGCCGAATCGCTTTCAGACTCCATCACCGCGGCTCCGGTTGCGGCACTTTCCGCGACGCTCGATCGCGATGACGGAGATCCGCATGCAGGAACAAGCTTGCCGCCCTTGTGGCACTGGCTTTACTTTCTGCCGCGCCAACGTCAGAGTCTTTTGGGTCCGGACGGGCACGCGCTGCGAGGCGGCTTTTTGCCCCCTGTTCCACTTCCGCGCCGCATGTGGGCCGGCGGCAGGCTGCGCTGGGAAACGGCAAACCCGCTTCGCGTGGGAGACGCAGTCGAGCGCAGGTCGAAGATTCTCTCGGTGCGTCAAAAGTCGGGCCGCAGCGGAGAACTGGTTTTCGTCACTGTGGAACACGCTGTGCTGAACAGCGCCGGACTGGCGCTGACGGAGGAGCATGACATCGTTTATCGCAGTGCACCTCAGCCGGGGGATGCGGCACCGGCTCCCGTCGCAGCGGAAGCGGGCGCGCCCTGGCAACGTCAGGTGTCGCCTGATGACGTCCTGCTGTTTCGCTACTCGGCCCTCACTTTCAACGGACACCGCATTCACTACGACCGTCGCTATGTGACCGAAGCAGAGGGCTATCCGGGTCTCGTCGTACATGGTCCACTGATTGCCACATTGCTGGTGGATCTGGTGCGGCGGCATCAGTCTTCGGCCGTGTTGCGCAGCTTCGAGTTTCGGGCGGTACGTCCGACTTTCGACCTGCATCCGTTCACGCTCAACGGAAGCCCGTCGGAAGACGGCAAGACCATCAAGCTCTGGTCCCAGGACCACGAAGGCTGGCTGACCATGCAGGCGACTGCCGAGCTGGCGTGAGGCGTTTGATCGCTTTGCGTTTCTGAATTCCCTCATCTCACTTGATTGCAGACCCATGATCAAACAGGCCCCCGACCAGTACCAGGAAATCCGCGATGCGGTGCGTGCGCTGTGCGCTCAGTACCCCGACAGCTACCACCGCGAGATTGACCAGAAGCGCAGCTATCCCGAAGCCTTCGTCAAGGCGCTGACCGATGCGGGCTGGCTGGGTGCGTTGATTCCCGAGGAATACGGCGGCTCCGGTCTCGGCTTGGCAGAAGCCTCGGTAGTGATGGAAGAGATCAACCGGTCCGGCGGCAATTCTGGCGCCTGCCACGGCCAGATGTACAACATGGGCACTCTGCTACGCCATGGCAGCAAGGCGCAGAAAGAGCTCTATTTGCCAAAGATCGCCAGCGGCGAATGGCGTTTGCAGTCGATGGGCGTGACCGAGCCCACCACCGGCACCGACACCACCAAGATCAAGACCACTGCGGTGAAGAGCGGCGACCGTTATGTCGTCAACGGTCAGAAGGTGTGGATATCGCGCGTGCAGCATTCCGAATGGATGATCCTGCTGGCCCGCACAACGCCCCTCGCCGAGGTGACAAAAAAAACCGAAGGTATGTCGATCTTCATGGTCGATCTGCGAAAGGCCGAGCAATCAGGCATGACGGTGCGGCCCATTGAGAACATGGTGAACCACGAAACCAATGAGCTCTTCTTCGACAACCTCGAGATCCCGGAAGACAACCTGATCGGCGAAGAGGGCAGGGGCTTTCGCTACATCCTCGATGGGCTCAATGCCGAGCGCACGTTGATCGCTGCCGAATGCATCGGCGACGGATATTGGTTCCTCGACCGCGTGACGCAGTACGTGAAAGAGCGCAACGTCTTCGGCCGCCCGATCGGGCAGAACCAGGGCGTGCAGTTTCCCATCGCCGATGCTTATATCGAGGTGGAAGCCGCCAATCTGATGCGCTACAAGGCCTGCGACTTGTTCGATGCTGGCAAGCCCTGCGGCGCTGAAGCCAACATGGCCAAGTACCTGGCGGCCAAGGCGAGCTGGGAAGCCGCCAATGCCTGCATTCAGTTCCATGGCGGGTTCGGTTTTGCCTGCGAATACGATGTCGAGCGCAAGTTCAGGGAGACGCGTCTGTATCAGGTGGCGCCGATTTCCACCAACCTGATCTATTCGTACGTGGCCGAGCATCTGCTTGGGTTGCCGCGTTCGTTCTGAGCGGGACATCACCATGACCGCTACTTCCGCTTCCGTTTCTGCCTCCCGGCCACGCCCGCTCGACGGCATCACCGTGGTGTCGCTCGAACACGCCATTGCTGCGCCGTTCTGCACGCGCCAGCTGGCGGATCTAGGTGCGCGCGTCATCAAGGTCGAACGCCCCGGAGTCGGCGATTTCGCCCGGGCGTATGACCAGCGCGTGCGTGGTGAGGCGTCGCATTTCGTCTGGGTCAATCGCTCGAAGGAAAGCATCACGCTCGACCTGAAGCAGGACGGCGCGCAAGAGGTTCTTGCCGAACTGCTGAAAGACGCCGACGTACTGGTGCAAAACCTCGCGCCGGGTGCGGCAGCGCGCATGGGGCTTGGTTTCGACACGTTGCATGCGAGCCACCCGAAGCTGATCGTCTGCGATATCTCCGGTTACGGCGAAGACGGCCCTTACCGTGACAAGAAGGCCTACGACCTGCTGATCCAGAGTGAGGCGGGGTTCCTGTCCGTGACGGGAACGCCCGACGAACCCTCTAAAGCCGGCGTTTCCATTGCCGATATCGCAGCAGGCATGTATGCCTACACCGGCATCCTGGCTGCACTGCTGCAGCGTGGAAAAACAGGGGAGGGCAGTCATATCGACGTGTCGATGCTGGAGTCGCTTGGCGAATGGATGGGCTATCCGATGTACTACGCGTTTGAAGGCGCCGAGCCACCGCCGCGCAGCGCTGCTGCACACGCGACCATCTACCCCTACGGGCCGTTCGCCACGGCAGACGGCACCATCATGCTGGGCTTGCAGAACGAGCGCGAGTGGGCGTCGTTCTGCAGCGTGGTGCTGGATGATGCGTCTGTGGCAACCGATGCCCGCTTCGATAGCAACGCAAGGCGCAATCACCACCGCGCAGAACTCGAGTCGATCATCCTGCGCGCTTTCGCGTCGCTCGACACCGCGACCGTTCAGGCACGCGTTGAAAAGGCCCAGATCGCGAATGCGCGGGTCAACGACATGGCTGGCCTGTGGGCGCATCCGCAACTTGCGGCTCGCGGCCGTTGGCGGGATGTGGGCTCACCCGCTGGCAGCATTCCCGCCTTGCTTCCGCCCGGGCGGCATAGCAGTTTTGATTACCGCATGGATGCGGTCCCCGCGCTGGGCGAACACACCGACGCTGTGCTGCATGCACTTGGGCGGAGCAACGATCAGATCAATGCATTGCGGGATGTGGGAGCTATTTGAGCCGTTCTCTCAATCAGCAAAGAACTCCTTAAAAGATAGCTGTTAGCGCTTATGGAGAAAGCGCTAGAGGCATATTTAATACATAAAAACTCTATGTCTGACACCAAAGCCCTGACGCACCCAAGCGCCACCCTTGCCACCTTCGCTGCGACGTTGCGCTTCGACGCCATTCCGGACGCCGTTGTGCGCCGCACCGAAGACCTGCTGGTCGACTGGTTTGGATCCGCTGTTGCCGGTCACGGTGCGCGGCCGGTGCAAACCATTCGCCAGTTTGCCGCGACCATGGGCAATGGCGAAGGCGCGTCGGAGGTGATCGCGTCTGCCGCTTCCAATACGCCGTACTTTGCGGCGATGGCCAATGCCGCTGCCTCGCATGTGGCCGAGCAGGACGATGTGCATAACGGCTCGGTTTTCCACCCTGCGACCGTGGTGTTTCCTGCTGCAGTGGCCGTTGCGCAGGCGCTCGGCAGCGATGGTCGTGATTTGTTGACGGCAGCCGTTGCTGGCTATGAAGTGGGAATCCGCGTGGGCGAATTCCTGGGCCGCTCGCATTACCGGGTTTTTCACACCACGGGTACCGCGGGTACTTTGGCTGCTGCTGCGGCCGTGGGTTATCTTTTGCGACTCGATGCGCGGCAGATGCTGCATGCCTTCGGTTCTGCCGGAACGCAGTCGGCGGGGCTCTGGGAATTTTTGCGAACGGCTGCCGATTCCAAGCAACTGCATACAGCCCATGCCACGGCTGCCGGTTTGATGTCGGCCTACCTTGCGCAGCAAGGCTTCACCGGCGCCGAGCAAATTCTGGAAGGTCCGCAAGGCATGGCCGCCGGGATGTCCAGCGATTCGGATGTCACGCGGCTCACTGATGGGCTTGGCACGCGCTGGGCAACGGCTGAGACATCGTTCAAGTACCACGCGAGCTGCCGCCATACGCATCCGGCCGCCGACGCATTGCTGAGTGCCATGCGGGAGCATCAACTGAGCGCTGACAAGATCGCGCGTGTGGTGACGCATGTACACCAGGGCGCGATCGATGTCCTCGGTCCGGTAATGGATCCGAGCACTGTGCATCAAAGCAAATTCTCGATGGGCACGGTGCTGGCTCTCGCGGCACGGCACGGCTACGCGGGGCTCGCTGAGTTCGATGCAGACTTCCGCAGCGCTGAAACCATCGCCCTGCGCGACCGGGTTGAAATGGTGTTTGACGATGAAGTGGACGCCGCCTATCCGCGCCGCTGGATCGGGAAGGTGACGGTCATCACAACCGATGGGCGTACGCTGCATGCGCGGGTCGACGAGCCCAAGGGCGATCCAGGCAACACGCTTTCGCGCGATGAGATTACCGCCAAGGCGTTGCGCCTCGCTGAGCATGGCGGCGCAGTGGAGGATGCTGCAATGCGTGCAGCCGTAGAACGGCTGTGGAGAGTTGCGCAGTGGCCAGCGGTCGGTCGTCTGCTGCCGGTGGCGCCATGACCGAGCAGTCCGGCGCAAGGAGCCAAGGGCACAACGACGACCATCGTCCCCCTTCGCCGACTCAAGGAATGGATGAAATTGCCCAGCAACCCGTCAGCTATCTTTTCGTTCCGGGGGATCGCGAAGATCGCTTTGAAAAAGGGCTCTCAACCGCTGCTGATTGCGTAGTGATCGATCTGGAGGATGCTGTTTCTCCCGACCGCAAAGACTTGGCGCGCACGGCTGTGCGGCGGTTCATTGCGCAGCGCGGAACGACGAACCGACTTGCGTTGCGCATCAATGCGGTGGGTACAACGTGGCATCCCAAAGACGTGGAGCTCCTTCACGCTTTTCCAGATCTTTCGGTCATGTTGCCGAAAGCGGAGCCGGCCACTCTCGATCGATTTTTGGCCGATGCGGGTTCGGCGAAGGAACCCGTCGGTCAATCCAAGCCCAGAGTGTTGCTGGCATTGGTGGAAACAGTAGCGGGCTATTTGCACCTGCGCGAAGTTGCCCAAAAGACGGGTGTGAGTCGGCTCGTTTTTGGTTCGGTCGATTTCCATCTCGATGCCGGCATGCTGCTGGATGAGGATTCGGCGGCCATCGCTGCTGTGCGTTTGTCGTTTGTGCTCGAGTCCCGGCTGGCGGGTCTTCCTTCGCCCGTGGATGGAGTTTGCACCGCAGTGGACGATGAAGTTCGCTTGCAACGCGAATCTGCACGAGCGCGTGCTGCCGGGTTCAGCGGTAAGTTGTGTATCCATCCGCGGCAGCTGCCCGGAGTGAATGCCGCGATGCGACCCGATGCCGATGAACGGGCTTGGGCGTCCGCAGTTGTAAAGGCTTTCGATGCCGCGAAAGGCTCAGCCGTACAGTACCGCGGACAGATGATTGATGCCCCGGTTGCCGAGCGTGCGCGTCGGATACTTGCGGAGTGTCGTTAACAGACCAGCAGATCCGTACTAGGCGCTCAGCGGGGTTCAGTGGCACAATTCCGCTTCGATCCCAGGCCCTTCCCTAGCCACAGTCGCATCCGCCAACCGGTTCAGCCGTGCCGCGGAAGGTTTCCCACCAGCTCGTGTTTTCCTCAGGAAAACGAAAGTCAGCGCACATGAGTGAGACCCCGTCTCTGTATCTGGCCTATCAAGGCAACACCTACCTCTTCGGCGGCAACGCGCCCTACGTGGAGGAGATGTACGAAAACTATCTGGCCAATCCCGGCAGCGTGCCGGACAGCTGGCGCGACTACTTCGACGCGCTGCAGCATGTTCCTGCTGTCGACGGCAGCGACAGCAGAGACGTCGCACATCAACCGGTCATCAACGCTTTCGCCGAGCGCGCCAAGCAAGGGCCGGTCTATACGGCGGCGCCCACTGGCGCCGATTCAGATCTGGGTCGCAAGCGCACCGCAGTACAGCAACTGATTGCCGCCTATCGCAACGTTGGTGTGCGGTGGGCCGATCTGGATCCACTCAAGCGGACCGAGCGCCCCGATACGCCGGAGTTGCAGCTTTCCTTCTACGGCTTTAGCGACTCCGATCAGGAAACTGTCTTCAACACCAGCAACACGTTTTTCGGTAAGGAAACGATGACGCTGCGCGAGTTGCAGAACGCACTCCGCGAAACCTACTGCGGCACGATAGGCGCTGAGTACATGTATGCGACTGACCAAAACCAGAAGCGCTGGTGGCAGCAGCGGCTGGAGAGCACCCGCAGCAAGCCAAGCTTCAACAACGAACAGAAGAAGAACATCCTGAGCCAGTTGACGGCTGCCGAAGGGCTCGAGCGGTTCCTCCACACCAAATATGTGGGTCAGAAGCGCTTTTCGCTCGAAGGTGGCGAAAGCTTCATCGCTTCGATGGACGCGTTGATCCAGGAAGCCGGCAGCAAGGGTGTGCAGGAAATCGTCATCGGTATGGCACACCGTGGGCGGCTGAATGTACTGGTCAATGCGCTTGGCAAGATGCCGGCGGACCTGTTCGCCGAATTCGATCACACCGCTCCTGAAGAACTCACCAGCGGTGACGTGAAATACCACCAAGGCTTCAGCTCTGATGCAACGACTCCCGGCGGCCCGGTGCACCTGAGTCTGGCGTTCAATCCATCGCATCTCGAGATCGTGAACCCGGTGGTCGAAGGGTCGGTGCGCGCCCGTATGGATCGCCGCGGTGATCCGCAGGGCAAGCAGGTGCTACCAGTGTTGGTGCACGGCGACGCAGCTTTTGCAGGCCAAGGCGTAATCATGGAGTGCTTGGCGCTGTCCGAGACGCGCGGGTACCACACCGGCGGAACGGTGCATATCGTCATCAACAACCAGATCGGATTCACCACCAGCGATCCGCGCGACAGCCGCTCGACGCTGTATTGCACCGATGTTGTGAAGATGATCGAGTCGCCTGTGCTGCACGTGAATGGTGACGATCCGGAAGCGGTCGTGTTGGCCACGCAACTCGCGCTGGATTTCCGCATGGAATTCCAGAAGGATGTGGTTGTCGACATCATCTGCTACCGCAAGCTTGGTCACAACGAGCAAGACACGCCAGCCCTGACCCAGCCGCTGATGTACAAAAAGATTGCGGCCCACCCTGGTACCCGCAAGTTGTATGCGGACAAGCTGGCTGCCCAGGGTTTTGGCGACACGCTCGGCGACGACATGCAGAAGGAATATCGCGCACGCATGGACGACGGCAAGCGGTCGGTCGATCCGGTGCTGACGAGCTTCAAGAGCAAGTTCGCTGTCGATTGGAGCCCGTATCTCGGCAAGAAGTGGACCGATGTCGGCGATACGGCGATCCCGTTGGCCGAATGGCGCCGTCTTGCTGAACGTGTGACGACCATTCCGGCATCGGTGACACCGCATGCACTTGTCAAGAAGGTGTACGACGATCGCGCTGCAATGGGCAGGGGCGACGTGAAAGTCGATTGGGGCATGGGCGAAACCATGGCCTACGCCTCGCTGGTTGCCAGCGGATACCCGGTGCGTCTGTCGGGAGAGGACTGCGGTCGCGGGACCTTCACGCACCGCCACGCAGTGATTCACGATCAGAAACGCGAGAAGTTCGACGAAGGCATCTACACGCCGCTGGAAAACATCGCTGAAAATCAGGCACCCTTCGTCGTGATCGATTCGATCCTGTCGGAAGAGGCAGTGCTGGGCTTCGAATACGGTTACGCGTCGAACGATCCCAATACGATGGTGATCTGGGAAGCCCAGTTCGGCGATTTCGCCAACGGAGCACAAGTCGTCATCGACCAGTTCATCGCATCAGGTGAGGTGAAGTGGGGCCGGGTCAACGGTCTGACCCTGTTGCTGCCGCATGGTTACGAAGGGCAGGGTCCTGAGCACAGTTCGGCGCGCCTCGAGCGCTTCATGCAGCTCTCGGCCGACACCAACATGCAAGTGGTGCAGCCGACAACGGCTAGCCAGATCTTCCATGTGCTGCGCCGCCAGATGGTTCGCAATTTGCGCAAGCCACTGATCATCATGACGCCGAAGTCGCTCCTGCGGAACAAGGACGCCACTTCGCCCGTGTCAGATTTCACGCAGGGTGGGTTCCGCACCGTCATTGGTGAGCACAAGGAGCTCAAGGCCGACCAGGTCAAGCGGGTGGTGGCTTGCTCGGGCAAGGTCTACTACGACCTTGCTCACAAGCGCGATGACAAGGCCGCCGACGACGTCGCGATCATCCGGGTCGAGCAGCTATATCCGTTCCCGCACAAGGCGTTTGCGGCCGAGCTCAAAAAGTACCCGAACGCCACCGAGATCGTCTGGACGCAGGATGAGCCGCAAAACCAGGGCGCCTGGTTCTTCGTGCAGCACTACATCCACGAGAACATGCTCGACGGGCAGCGACTGGGATATTCGGGCCGCGCTGCTTCGGCATCTCCGGCAGTCGGTTATTCCCATCTGCACCAAGAGCAGCAAAAGGCCTTGGTCGATGGCGCATTCGGCAAGCTCAAGGGCTTTACGCTCATCAAATAACAAACAAAGGCCGAGCGCCTGTTCATCGAACAAACGAAAGAAGAAATTCAAATGGCTATCGTAGAAGTCAAGGTCCCGCAGCTGTCCGAATCCATCGCGGAAGCGACTATGCTGCAGTGGAAAAAAAAGGCGGGTGATGCCGTCACCGCAGACGAGATCCTGATCGAGATCGAAACCGACAAGGTGGTGCTCGAAGTGCCCGCCCCTTCGTCAGGCGTCTTGACCGAGATCGTCCAGCCCGATGGCGCCACGGTGACAGCTGAGCAATTGATCGCGAAAATCGACACCGCTGCAACGGCATCGGCAGCTCCAGCCGCCGCACCGGCGGCACCGGCTGCGGCACCTGCAGCAGCAGCGCCCGCAGCCGCAGCCGCTGTGTCATCGTCCGGATCAAAGTCCGATGTTGCAATGCCAGCTGCGGCCAAGATGCTGGCGGACAACAACATGAAGACCGGCGATGTCAGCGGCACTGGTCGCGATGGTCGTGTCACCAAGGGTGATGTGATTGGCGCGATGGCCGCGCCGCAACAGGCCAAGGCGCCTGCATCGGCGCCTGCGGTGGCACCCAAGGCAGCGCTGCCCCAGGTCGCCAGCCGCGCGAGCGCCTCTCAGGATCTGGGCGAGCGTCCCGAGCAGCGCGTGCCGATGAGCCGCCTTCGCGCCCGCATCGCCGAGCGTCTGTTGCAGTCGCAATCGACCAACGCGATCCTGACCACGTTCAACGAAGTGAACATGGCTCCGGTGATGGAAATGCGCAAGAAGTTTCAGGACACCTTCACCAAGGAACATGGAACCAAGCTTGGTTTCATGAGCTTTTTCGTCAAGGCGGCAGTACATGCGCTGAAGAAGTATCCGGTCATCAACGCTTCGATCGACGGCAACGATGTTGTCTACCACGGTTACTTCGACATCGGTATCGCAGTCGGCAGCCCACGTGGCTTGGTGGTGCCCATCTTGCGCAATGCCGACCAGATGAGCTTTGCCGACATCGAGAAGAAGATTGCCGAATACGGCAAGAAGGCGCAGGACGGCAAGCTCGGCATCGAGGAGATGACAGGCGGCACTTTCTCCATCAGCAATGGAGGCACCTTCGGCTCCATGCTTTCGACGCCCATCATCAACCCGCCGCAGTCGGCGATCCTCGGCGTGCACGCCACCAAGGACCGCGCGGTGGTGGAAAGCGGCCAGATCGTGATCCGGCCGATGAACTACCTCGCGCTGAGTTACGACCACCGCATCATCGACGGGCGCGAGGCAGTGCTCGGTTTGGTGGCGATGAAGGAGGCGTTGGAAGATCCTTCCCGCCTGCTGTTTGACATCTAGCTTCACCCCAGGCTGCGCGTACTGCGTGTCGCTTCGCCAACCCCTTTCAGGAGCAACACCTGCGGCCCGGCAAAGCCGGTTCCGCGGTGTGCTCGAGAAGACACCGCTTCGTTCCTGGCTGTCGAGGTGACGCTACGGCAATAGAGCATTCGTTGAAAGAAATCACATGTCCCAACAACAATTCGACGTCATCGTCATCGGTGGTGGCCCGGGCGGCTACATCGCCGCGATACGTGCTGCCCAGCTTGGCTTTTCTGTTGCCGCCATCGACGAGTGGAAAAACGACAAGGGCGGCCCGGCCCCGGGCGGAACCTGCACCAACGTCGGCTGCATTCCGTCGAAAGCGCTGCTGCAGTCTTCCGAGCATTTCGAGCAGGCCGGCAAGCACTTTGGCGAGCACGGCATAACGGTGCAGGGTCTCAAGCTCGATCTGCCGAAGATGCTCGGCCGCAAAGACACGGTGGTGAAGCAGAACAACGACGGCATCCTGTACCTGTTCAAAAAGAACAAGGTCAGCTTCTTCCACGGTCGGGGTTCGTTCGTGAAAGCTGCGGCTGATGCAGAGGACAATGGCTACCAGATCAAGATTGCCGGAGCCAAGGAAGAAACCATCACCGGCAAGCACATCATCGTCGCAACCGGTTCCAATGCCCGGCCTTTGCCCGGTGCTGCTTTCGATGAAGACAAGATCCTCTCCAACGACGGTGCATTGCGAATCGGCGGCGTACCGAAGAAGCTCGGCCTGATCGGCTCCGGCGTGATCGGGCTTGAGATGGGGTCGGTCTGGCGTCGTCTGGGTGCTGAGGTAACGATTCTCGAAGGCCTGCCCACCTTTCTCGGTGCGGTGGACGAACAGGTAGCCAAGGAAGCCTTCAAGGTGTTCGTGAAGCAGGGCCTGAAGATCGAACTCGGCGTCAAGGTCGGTGAGGTGAACAAATCACCCAAAGGCGTCGGCATTGCCTATACCGACGCGAAGGGCGCGGCCCAGACCCTCGAGGTCGATCGTCTCATCGTCTCCATCGGCCGGGTCCCCAACACCATTGGCCTTGATCCCGATGCAGTGGAGCTGAAGCTCGACGAGCGCGGCGCCATCATCGTTGATGATGACTGCAAGACCAATCTGCCCAACGTCTGGGCCATCGGCGACGTGGTACGCGGCCCGATGCTCGCCCACAAGGCCGAGGAAGAGGGTGTGGCTGTCGCCGAGCGCATCGCCGGCCAGCACGGCCATGTCAACTTCAACACCGTGCCCTGGGTCATCTACACACATCCCGAGATCGCGTGGGTCGGCCAGACCGAGCAGCAGCTCAAAGCCAGCGGCCGGGCCTACAAGGCGGGTTCGTTCCCGTTTCTGGCGAATGGCCGCGCTCGTGCGCTGGGCGACACCACCGGCTTCGTGAAGATGATTTCTGATGCCACGACGGACGAAATTCTCGGTGTGCACATCATCGGCCCGTCGGCCAGCGAATTGATTTCCGAAGCTGTCGTGGCGATGGAGTTCAAGGCCAGCGCCGAAGACATCGCCCGCATTTGCCATGCACACCCCTCGCTTTCCGAGGCGACCAAGGAAGCAGCGCTGGCGGTGGACAAGCGCACGCTCAACTTCTGAAATTATCAATCAAATGAGACTATAGCGCATATGCATAAAGCGTTATAAGCTCTCATAAATGAAGCAACAAGAGCAGGTGACTACCGTTGGTGAGGCTTATCGGGCCGAACTTGAAAAGCGCGGCTACGAGAGCGATCCAGCGCAGCTGCGCGCTGTTGCGGCGCTGGAGCGCTGCGCCGATGAATGGGCGCACTACAAGAGGGCTCGTTCCAGCAAGCTGAAGCGTCTGTTGGGCCGGCCGGATATTCCGCGGGGCGTGTATCTCTACGGCGGTGTCGGTCGCGGAAAAAGCTTTCTGATGGATTGCTTCTTCGGCGCGGTGCCGCTCAAGCGCAAGGTGCGATTGCACTTCCACGAGTTCATGCGCGAAGTGCATCGTGAGCTTGCTGGCCTGCAAGGCACCGTGAACCCGCTTGACGTACTGGGCGAGCGCATGTCGCGCCGCTACCGGTTGATATGTTTCGACGAATTTCACGTGGCCGACGTCACCGACGCCATGATCCTGCATCGTTTGCTG
>JBBSUX010000063.1:0-14599 GCA_038234045.1 Burkholderiales bacterium | reverse complement strand
CGGTCAAGGACGCGGCTGCCAATGTGGGCAGCACCATCGCGTCTGGCGCCGGAGACGCGGTGACCTCGGTCAAGAAGGCGGCCAAGAAGGCGTCCAAGGCCGTGGGCAAGGCCGCGACCAAGGCGAAGAAGGCGGTGAGCACCAGCGCCGACGACGCGATGAAAGCGGTAAGCAAGAGCACGGCCAACGCGAGGAAGGCAGTCAAGAAGACCACGGCCAAGGCCAAGAAGTCGCTTGCTCAAGCCAGCGCGGAGGCGAAGAAGGAAGCAGCCGCACTCAAGCGCAAGGGCGTCGGCAAGGCCACCGCCACCAGGAAGCCGGCGAAGAAGGCAGCCAAGAAGGCAACCACCAAGAAGACAGCAACCAAGAAGGCAGTGAACAAGACCGCCAAGAAGGCCACTTCCAGGACAGCATCGGCCAAGAAGTCGGCAAGTAAAGCCACAAGGAAGGTTGCGAAGAAGGCTACAGCGAAGAAGGTCGCCGCCAAGAAGGCAGTGAAGAAAGTCGCGAAAAAAGCGACCGCCAAAAAAGCGACCGCCAAGAAAGCGACTGCCAAGAGGGCAGTCAACAAAGCGACACCAAGGCTGACGCTGAAGGCACCGGCAAAGAAGGCACCGGCGAAAAAAGCAGCTGTCAAGAAAGCGCCATTGAACACGTCGATGAAGCGGGCAATGAAGAAGGCGATGAAGAAAGCACCTGCCAAGACGGCCGCGATCAAGAAAACCGCGCCGAAGAAAGCCGTCAAGAAGACTGCAAAGAAAAAGTAAGCCGCACCTCGCACCCCCTCCCGCAATGGGAGGGGGCTGCTCTGCCACTCCGCATCGATACGCACCTCTTCCAATCGCAAAGCACACAGCACCGGAACCCACATGGCCGTCAGGATCGACAAGAAAATCAAGGGTTACAGCGTCGTCACCCCCGAGGACAAGGCGAAGGAAGCCGTCAAGGCCGAAGCCGTTTCCCGTGAAGCCGCCGAGGCACTGCTAGCCAAGGGCGCCGACGTCATCCAGATGCACGAGCGCATCGAGCGCCCGGAAGTGCTGGTGGGCTCCACCTACAAGATCAAGTCGCCGCTGGTCGAACACGCCATGTACGTGACCCTCAACGACATCGTGCTCAATGCCGGCACCGACCATGAGCACCGCCGCCCGTTCGAGATCTTCATCAACTCCAAGTCGATGGACCACTTCCAGTGGATCGTCGCGCTGACCCGGATCATGTCCGCCGTGTTCCGCAAGGGCGGCGACGTGACCTTCTTGGTCGAGGAAATGAAGGCCGTGTTCGACCCCAAGGGTGGTTACTTCAAGGCCGGTGGCGTGTACATGCCCTCCTTGGTCGCCGAACTCGGCATGATCATCGAAGACCACCTCAAGTCGATCGGGATGATGCACGACCCGGAAATGAGCGAACACCAGCGCGTCCTGATCGCCGAGAAGCGCCGCGCCTACGACACCCAGCAGCGCTCAAAAAAAAACTCTGACGTAAGCGTTGCGCTTGGCACCACCGCCACCGGCAGCGGCCATGACGAAGACATCGAAGTCACCGGCGACGGCGCCAGCTTCCCGCCCACCGCGACCATGTGCCACAAGTGCAGTACCAAGGCGCTGGTGCTGATGGACGGGTGTGCGACGTGCTTGAACTGTGGGTATTCGAAGTGCGGGTGAACGAAGTCGTGGTCTAGGTCGATCGATTGCTTGTGCTGACACCCTAAAGGCGCTAGTTGGGCACCCAGAAGTTGCTAGTGCGGGCACCTAGAAGTTGCTAGTGCGGATACGTAGAAGTTTTTCCGTGCGCGCAAACATGGATTCTTGGCTTATAACTTTAGAAGGGCCCTTTTGGGCCCTTTTTTTGTGTGAGAGGGCCGTAAAGTCTCTAACCTAAAGCGCCAATACTTGCTGCTCCGGATTAATCCCTGCCGGCGGGTCCATCTCTATTGGATCCAGATACAACTTGAAGCCAAAGCGAAGTCGACCATATTGGTCAACTCTCAGTGACTTGCCAGAGATGGAGTAGAGGCCAGGGACGTAGGGGCTTGGTTCAACTCCGACACTTCTATCCGGAATCTGGAACGTAATAGGAAAGCATTCTTCGGGTTTGTGCACGATGCCATGTTGTTCGATCACGTCGAACGGCCTGCCGGACTTTGTGGTAATCGTTCTGCTTCGCGTCTCAGGCGAGGTGACCTCGATAACCGCCCGTCGAGCAGACGTTGAAAGGTAGCTGGCATTGCCTAGATGAATCCATCGCCTATTTGTTGGCTCTCGAAGCACCAGTGCCGTAAAAAATTCTTCATCCAAAATTTGCTCATCTGTCACCCTCGAGAGATCTATTTCGATCATCGAGAGGCAGTTGGCTCGGACAATCTCTGTCTTCTCATTGTCCACCGCGTGGTGGACGCGAACTTCGATGTAGAGGTCCCTAAACGCGACTGCGCTGAAATCTCCATTAATCTTCACATCGGGGCGAATTTGGCCGTCTAGGAGACGCACTTCCGCGGCTGATTCGTCCCTAATAGAGATAACGGCCTCAGGGGCCGCAATGTCTCCGCTTGTCCATCCAGGTAGGGCAATCGACGAAGCCCTAAGGATGATCTCCTTTGCCATTCGATGAGGTGCGCTCTCCCAGCCCCCCGTGCAATTGTTTCTTGCGCGATGTTGAAAATGAAATGCGCGCTTTCTAGTCGGCGACGGATTGTTCTTGGCGATCAGCGGCTCATTACAATCTGGGCAAACGCAATCGCACAGCTTTCCAAAAGGCACATCGGTTACGTAATAGAGCCGGCCATCTCTCAGGCCGAAAGGAACCGAGTTAGCTGGCCGTCCTTTCCATTGCGTGGGAATGATAGGCATGCTGACCTCTGAATCTATTGAGCAGACGTGTAACGAATTCTGGGTTGCAGTAGATCCTGAACTGGCATATCCACGGCCCAAGGATGCTCAATATCCCGCCCCCTTTGGTATTGATAGACCAGTATGTGAGGCAGGTTGCGCTTGTCGTAGATTCGGCCCAGCCGAAATACAACACTATTTGGTGCGGCGATGAAAAGATGAATGGTTGTAGCTCCCAAATCTGCAATGCGAATCGCTGCATTCAAGAACTCTTGAGCTAGTCGTTGCTGCTTCTCTTCAGCCCAGTGAGAATCAGTTGATCTTGAGGTTAGATCCAGCTCAATCACGGTGGCTCCAGGAGCTGCTTTCTGGACCGAGTCGACGTCTACTCGATAGGACACAGAAATAGCCACGGCAACATCCTTGGATCCAACCGGGATCTGATCGAAGCCACGAATGAAAAATGACGCTCCGTCGTCCTCGCCGTCAAGTGTGCGCCAATGGCTGGAATTACGATCCCAATCCATAACAACAATTTTGCTTTCGTCGTCCAAGAGCAGTCCAGCCAAAAAAGTAAATGGGACTGGCGATAGACCACCGTATACAGTGGAAATATCCGTGGCTGCCATCCCGCTTCGTCGGCGTTCGAGTTCCATAGGCAGGCCGGCGACGCGCTCCAATGCCTTTTCTGGATGCGTTACCTCGCCATCCTTTATGCGCTCACGGATGTCGATAAGAATCGATTCTTTCCGGCCGAGCAGTGCTGTGGGGATTGCGTCAATCAATGGAGTGTCGGTTGTGTCCCGCAGCCCGCGTTGCTCGATTACTAGAATACGCCGCCTGTCGTTGTCAGAGCGATGATGGAAATACCTTACGGTTCCCAGAATCGCGCCGCAGCCCATGAGCAGAACTCCGACGCCGACTAGCATCCACTGAAGCACCCCGGAAATCGATGGAAGTGCGCTTAGTGTTACTTCGTGGCCAAATATCTTCGTCGCTACCGAGATGGCAAGGCCCTTGCCAACCGCAGCGGTGATGCAAATTGCGCCAGCAACGAGGAACTTCCGCTCAATATTTCGTTCGCGCGTAGCCCAATCGATGATTTTTTCGGTGATTCGTTGAAATAGCGGACTCATCGCTTCTTACCGGTTCGTTTTAGGTTTCTGTCTTGCTTCTCTTGGTTAGAGGGTTGAGGGTGCTCTCCTCCTCCAGACCACTCACCCGTGGCGAGCCAAGCTTCAAAGTGAAGAAGCCAGTCAACGGCCCACGGAACCAATGTGTGAGCTAGCGACATTTCCGGGCCCCATTCGCGAGTCCTAGGAAGATACAAGCAGAGCTTCACCGGATGGTGATGGTCGTAAAGATGGGGAACCAAATCATGGCCTTCCGCCAGCACAGCTACGTTGGGTGACAGAACTCTGATCTCAGGTTTTTCGCCGCGTCGGTAGGTAAGTCGCAGTTCATAGCTGCGGCTCAATGGTGTTGGCTGCGCCACGAACTGAAAAGTGAGCAGCCTGTTGCGCAACTGCCCAACACTGTTTTCAATCCCGAGAGCACGCAAATGCAGGAGCTGACCTCCGAGGTCAAAGCGATGAATCCGGTTGTAGCCAATATCAGTCACCGTAGAAGGTGTGGCGGGGAACAATGATCCCGGCTGAAGCCGAACTTGTGGCGATCAGCCCACCGGCAGCAGGTGCGTACCTAAGCGAACCGTTATCTCTTGCAGTCCGCGCGTCTTCTGCATAAGCCTTAATGGCCTTGGTCGAAACGCCAGAGCCGAAGCTTCGTTCCAGCAACGGGCGGACGCTATCGAGGCCGGAGGCAGTGACCAGTTGATGAACATTTGAGATGGCGTCTTGATGCCAGGCTACGAACGCGTCCACCCAGAGACTATTCTCGTTCCACCTGTTAGCGAAGTTCTCAGAAGCGACGGGGCTTTGTACCCACCAATCCAGCTGACCAGCGACAAGTCGCTGCTCGATACCTTGGGGCATCCCAGTGATAACCCTTTGCATCAGCTCGTAAGGGTTAGAGAATTGGTTGCCGGAATTGACCTCACGTTCAAACGACCGAGCTGCCAGGGTGGTGAGGATGATGGAGATCGGAGCGAATCCAGCGTGTTGATCTGCGCGTTGGCACCAGAGGTCGCGATGGCGCTTCAATAGTTGAACCGCGCGGCGGAGCCAGCCCTTGTCGGGGTTTTCATCCGGGAACGGGACAACTTCCGCCTTCAGAACAGCCTGCTCGTTCAGGAGTCGGGTGCGAGCCCTGTTTGCTAGTTCATTGAACCATGCCGCGTATGCCTCGGGGTGCGTAAGAATCCAGCATGCCAGCCCCTTATCAGGAATCGCATCAGACTGTCCCGCGTGCACCAAGGGGCACAAGTCGAGGTGAAAGAGTCCCGCATAGTTCACGCGCCAGCACCGGGGCTTTTCCTCTAACTTAGAGGCATATCGACCGTCTGCTGCGAGTTGATCACCGATCAGGCGCTTGGCTATTGAGGGATCAAGCGAGGTGGTAGCAGAGAGACGGCACGCTAGGTCGACGTCGAACTCGCCTTCTTCGTTGTCCGCCGGTCGGACGACGGTTCCAATGGCAAAAGAGCCCTGAGGGAACACCTTTGCACTGGCTAGCCGAGGGTCGGTGCTGGTGGTTACTACTTCGCTGACTGTCTCGTACGCCTGCTTGGCCCGCTCAAATTGGGTTGGCGTGATGTCGAGCGAATCGGCTACTCGCCCCAGCAACTGCGCGGCGAGCGTTTCACGAAGTACCGAACTGTTCGAAGGTGCCTTGCCGTCCATCTACGCTACCTCAGTGTTGGTGGCCGCCATCAGCTATGACGACGGTGTCTTGATTACTTCCGCTTCTGCGTCAAAACGCTACCGGCCAGGGTCTTTGTCGTCCGGCTACTACGTCCGTCATCCAGGGCCTTGGCCGCTTTGCTTGCGATCGGCTTGGACGTCTCGTTAGACGGCTTGGCTTGGGACAGGGCACTACCTGCCAGTGATTTGGCGGTCTCGCTCGAACTTGGGTCCCTGAGCACGCTGGAGGCGGTACGGGCGACGCGGGGCGAGGATTTTTCATTATTGGCCATTTCGCTTCCTAAATATGAGCATCACGAAGGATGGTGCATGGAAAAGATATTTGACATTGCCGAGGATGTCAAACAATATTCGCATCATGCGAAATGACGCAGTCAGAACAGATCTAAATGCCGTTGCCGAAATCCGGCAGGGCTACCCGTTTCGTGGCTCCATCCCCGAGACGCCCGGAGGCAGTGTTCGCGTCATCCAGATGAAGGATGTAACTCGAACAGGTCTCAGGGACTGCGACCCGCTGGTGGCGACGGAATTGCACGGTCGCAAGGAGCCAGACTGGCTTCGAGATCAGGACCTGCTCTTCGTCGCGAGGGGTACGAGCAACTACGCCGTGCTGGTTACCGATCCGTCGCCTCGGACCGTGTGCTCGCCCCACCTCTATGTGATTAGGGTGAAACAAACGGAGCGGCTGCTACCCGGCTTCTTGGTCTGGCAACTCAATCAGCAGCCGGCACAGCGCTATCTGCACCAGTCGGCAGAGGGCAGCCACCAGCTCAGCATTCGCCGCTCGGTTCTGGAGTTGGTCGAAATTCAAATTCCCCCGTTAGAACAGCAGCGGTCCGTCATTGAGCTGGAGCGCACCGCCGCCGCGGAGCGACGCGCTCTCCAGGCACTAATTCAAAACCGAGAAGCCGAATTAGCGGCTGTCGCCGAGCACTTGCTCGGCTAAACCCTTACGGAAGACGACATGAGCACGAGCGATACCAGCCAAGACACCATCAATGCCGCCGTATGGGGAGCTTGCGACACCTTCCGCGGAACAGTGGATCCCAGTGTCTACAAAGACTACGTTCTAACCATGCTGTTCTTAAAGTACGTCTCCGACGTCTGGCAGGATCATTACGACGCCTACAAGGTCGAATACGGCGATCACCCCGAGCTGATCGAGGAGATGCTCAAGAACGAGCGTTTCGTTCTTCCGGCCAGCGCCAACTTCTATGCGGTGCACGACAAGCGCCACCAGCCGGGAAATGGAGAACGTATCGACAAGGCATTGCATGCCATTGAAGACGCCAACATTGGCAAGCTGCGGGACGTCTTTCAGGACATCAGCTTCAACTCAAACAAACTGGGAGACGAACAGCAGAAGAACGACATCCTGCGTCACCTGCTGGAAGACTTCGCCAAGCCGGAGCTCAACCTGCGCCCCAGCCGTATCGGACAGTTGGACATCATTGGCAACGCATACGAGTTCCTAATCAAGAACTTTGCCTCGACTAGCGGCAAGAAAGCGGGCGAGTTCTACACGCCGCCAGAGGTGTCCACCCTGATGGCACGCCTCATGGCCCCGAAAGAAGGCGATGAAATCTGCGATCCCACCTGCGGTTCCGGTTCATTGCTGATGAAGTGCGGACGCCTGATCCGTGAGCGCACCGGCTCGCGAAAGTACGCGCTGTACGGCCAGGAAGCGATCGGCAGCACCTGGGCGCTGGCCAAGATGAACATGTTCTTGCACGGCGAGGACAACCACCGCATCGAGTGGGGCGACACCATCCGCAACCCCAAGCTGCTGGACGGCGGCAATAGCCTCAAGCACTTCGACATCGTGGTCGCCAATCCTCCGTTCTCGCTGGAGAAGTGGGGCCATGAAGGCGCAGACGCGGACCCATATGGCCGCTTCCGGCGCGGCGCCCCACCGCGCACCAAGGGTGACTATGCCTTCATCCTGCACATGATCGAGACCATGAAGCCGCGCAGCGGTCGCATGGCGGTGGTTGTGCCGCACGGCGTGCTGTTCCGCGGCGCGGCTGAAGGCCGCATCCGCAAGCAACTGATCGACGAGAACCTGCTCGACGTCGTGATCGGTTTGCCGGAGAAGCTGTTCTACGGCACCGGCATTCCGGCGGCAGTGCTGGTGTTCCGTAAGAAGAAAGCCGACGACAAGGTGCTCTTCATCGATGCCAGCCGCGACTATCAGGACGGGAAGAACCAGAACGTTCTACGTGAGTCGGACCTGCAGCGCATTCTCGATACCGTTCAGGCGCGAACGAGCGTCGACAAGTACGCCTATCTCGCCAGCCCGGCCGAGATCGCAGAGAACGACTACAACCTCAACATCCCGCGGTACGTCGACACGTTCGAGGAAGAGGAAGAGATCGACCTGATGGCGGTGCGTCGCGAGCGCGAACTGCTCAAGACCGAACTGGCACGGTTGGAGGAGCAAATGGCCGGCTACCTGAAGGAACTGGGCTATGAGTAAGCGCAAGCCTCCCTCAGCACCGTCCAAGGCAGCAGCGACCCCTATCGGCAACATGGTGCCGACCGGTCATGGCGAGCTGGTCCTTTACCCCACCGAGGACGGGACCGCCCGTTTCTATTTAAGGACCGATGGTGGCAGCGTCTGGCTCAGCCAGCTGGAACTGGCTGAGCTGTTCCAGACCACCAAACAAAACATCAGCTTACATATCAAGAACATACTCGCAGAGGGCGAGCTACCTGAGGCAACTGTCAAGGAATACTTGACAGTTCAACGCGAGGGTCAGCGCCAGGTCGAGCGCCGCCTGCAGACATGCAGCCTGGACATGATCCTAGCCATCGGCTACCGGGTAAAGTCCCCGCGTGGCACCCAGTTCCGGCAGTGGGCTACTGCCCACCTGAAGCAATACCTGGTCAAGGGTTTCGTCATGGACGACGAACGTCTGAAGGACCCCACCGGCTGGGACTACTTCGACGACCTGCTGGAACGCATCCGCGACATCCGCACGTCGGAGAAGCGCTTCTACCAGAAGGTCCGCGACCTGTTCGCTCTATCTGTGGACTATAGCGACGATGTGGAAGTTGCCGGCCAGTTCTTCGCCACCGTGCAGAACAAGATGCTCTATGCCGTGGCCCGCAAGACTGCAGCCGAGATCGTGGTGGAACGCGCCGACCCCGGCCAACCCAATATGGCGCTGACCAACTGGAAGGCTGGTCGCGTGCGCAAGACCGATGTGATCGTCGCCAAGAACTATCTCGATGCGGCCGAGATCGCCGAATTGAACCGGATCGCCTCGATGTTTCTCGATTACGGCGAGGACCGCGCGGGCCAGCGCCCGCACCAGCGGCTGGAAGACTGGCGCCAGTACGTTGATCGCTTCGTAGAGTTCAACGAGCGCCCGCTACTCAAGACAGCCGGCTCAATCAGCCACGATCGCATGCAGCAGATCGCACATGATCGCTACGCGGAGTTTGATGCCAAGCGACGGCAGGCCGAAGCAGTGTCGGCGGATGCAGATGACATCAAGGAACTGGAAGCGATTGAGAAGGTTGGTCGTAAGGGAGACGGTGATGCTTCCTGATGGATGGAAACGCTCCACAGTCCGCGACGCCTGCGCGATCAAGAACAACCTTCGGCTACCACTAAGCACTGAAGAGCGGACGAAGATCCCCGGTGAGTACCCGTACTTCGGACCGACAGGGGTCTTGGGGTACATCGATCACTACAGAATCGACGAAGAGTTTGCCCTCATTGGCGAAGATGGAGATCACTTTCTAAAGTTCCGTGATCGATCAATGACCTTGCTTTTTGCTGGGAAAGCTAACGTCAATAATCATGCGCATATCATTGGAAATTCTGAAGCTTGTACGGCGCAGTGGTTCCATTACTGGTTCATGCATCGCGATCTTACCGCTGTGTTATCTCGTCAAGGTGTTGCCCGATACAAGTTGACCAAGGCTGGCTTGGAGGAGCTGGAGCTATGGCTTCCACCGAAGGAGGAGCAACAGCAAATCGGTCGGTTGCTCAGCGTTTGGGATGAAGCTATCGCAGCAATCGAGCGACTGCTCATCAATAGTCACGAACAAAAGCAATTCTTGAGCGATAAGTTGCTGAGCGGGGAAAAACGTCTTCTGAAAAACCGTGACTGGGTACAGCGGAACTTATCAGACCTCGTGAAAGAAAGTCGAATCACGGGTTCCGGAGGACAATCCGCAAGAAAGCTCACCGTAAAACTATATGGTCGGGGTGTCACCGCCAAGCGTGAGAAGCGAATAGGGAGCGATTCGACACAGTACTACCAACGTCGAGGCGGGCAATTCATCTACAGCAAGCTCGATTTCCTAAATGGTGCATTCGGTATCATTCCTAAAGATCTCGATGGCTACGAGAGCACGCTCGATCTCCCTACATTTGACTTTTCGAATCTGGTCGAACCACGCTGGTTCCTTCACCTCATTTCAAGTACGCGCTTTTATCGTTCGCAGCTGGGCTTAGCGAACGGCGGTCGGAAAGCGAGGCGTGTGAATCCGTCTGACTTGCTGCGTGTGGACATCGATGTGCCCGAGCTTCAAGAGCAACGTGCTATCGCTGAGGCTATTGATACTGCGATTTCCGAAATTGTTAACTACGAGAGACAGTTGGCTGCTCTTCAAAGACAGAAACGCGCACTTCTTGAGGCCCTACTCACAGGTAAGCGCCGCGTGCGCCGGCCGAAGTTCGCAGAGGTAGTGCAGGCATGAACCACAGCACCCCCGACACTCGGGAGCAGGCCAGCGCACAAATTCCGGCGCTGCACCTGCTGACAAACCTCAGCTGGCGCTACCTGAGTACAGCGGACTGTCTCTCACTACGCGGCGGCACCCGAGAGGTGCTGCTCAAGCCCCGCCTGATCGAGGTGCTAAAGACGCGGAGCTTCGACTACAAAGGCGAGCGTTACCCGCTCTCGCCTAGCGCCATCGACCAGATTGTGCGCGATCTGTCTGCGCTACCACTGGGTGAAGGACTGCTGGTCGCCAACGAGCGTCTATATCAACTGCTAGCGCTCGGCATCACCGTCACCGAATTCATGCCGGACGGCAAGAAGCACCAGCCGACCATTCCGGTCATCGACTGGACTGATCCAGCAGCCAATCTGTGGGATGTCACCGAGGAGTGCGAGGTGTTGTCTACCCAAGGCACGCACCACCGCACGCCGGACATCGTCTGCTACGTCAATGGCATACCGTTGGTGGTCATTGAAGCCAAGCGCCCCGAGTCTGGACACGCTAGCAAGGCGATGGTGACCGAAGGCATCAGTCAGCACCTGCGCAACCAACGCCAGGACGAGATCCCGCAGCTATTCGGCTACGCGCAACTGCTGCTATCGATCAGCATGACCGATGGCCGCTATGGCACCACGCATACCCCGGTGAAGTTCTGGGCGCGTTGGCGCGAAGAGGAGTTCAGCGAAGTAAAGCTGGCAGAGATCAAAAACAGAACGCTCACTACTGAGGCGCGGAGCGCCTTGCTCCTAGGCAAGCCAACCAAGCTACGTGCTTACTGCGAGTCCTTGTGGTCGCAGCCGATGTTGCCCACCGATCAGGATCGCCTGTTGGCCGGCCTGCTAACGCCGGCGCGCCTGTTGGAATTCCTCCGAGGCTTCGTCTTGTTCGACCGCAAGGTAGGCAAAGTGGTGGCGCGCTACCAGCAGTTCTTCGGCATCCGTGCATTGCTGGCACGTATCCGTCAGGTTCGCCCTGATGGCGGCCGCGAGGGTGGTGTGCTCTGGCACACCACCGGTTCCGGCAAAAGTTTCACCATGGTGTTCCTCACAAAAGCCTTAGTGCTGGATCAGGCATTGAAGGAATGTCGAGTGATCGTGGTCACTGATCGCATCGATCTGGAGACCCAGCTGTCGCGCAACTTCATCAGTGGCGGTGCATTTGGCTCCGCGATCGCGACGAAGAAGGAAGGCGAGCGCAGCAAAGCCACAACAGGGCGCGATCTCGCCCGCCGCATCGGTCATGGCAATGAGCGCATCACGTTCTCGCTAGTTCAGAAATTCAACACGGCATCGAAGCTGCCGGAATGCCGCAATGATTCGGCGGATCTGATCGTATTAGTGGATGAAGGTCACCGTAGCCATGGCGGGGAGACGCATGAGCGGATGCGCAAGGCACTGCCTAACGCCGCTTACCTGGCTTTCACTGGCACCCCACTACTCAAGAATGAGAAGACCGCCAACAAATTCGGCACGATCGTCCATGCCTATTCGATGCAACGCGCCGTTGAAGACGAAACCGTGGCGCCGCTCCTTTACGAAGAGCGAGTTCCCGAGTTGGACATTAATGAGGAGGCGGTCAATCGTTGGTTTGACAAAATCACGGCAGGCCTGACCGATGCCCAGAGCTCCGACCTGAAGCAGAAGTTTGCCAGCAAGCGCGCCGTCTATGGTGCAGCGAACCGGATCGAGCTAATCGCTTGGGACATCGCCACCCATTTCAACGACAACATCAAGCAGCTGGACATGGGCTTGAAGGGGCAGGTCGCCACAGGCAGCAAGCTCGACGCCATCCGCTATAAGCGGGCGTTGGATCAAACGGGGTTAGTCAGCAGTGCTGTGGTGATTTCTGCGCCGGATACACGCGAAGGGAACACCGAGGTCGACGAGGACACGTTGCCCGAAGTACAGAAATGGTGGAAGCAGAATATTGTTGATCACAAGATCGACCCTGAAGAGTACGAGAAGGATGTCGTGCGGGATTTCGGCAGCGACGGTTCGCCAGATCTGCTGATTGTGGTCGACAAGCTGCTGACCGGATTCGATGAGCCTCGCAATACGGTGCTTTATATCGACAAGCCCCTGAAAGGGCACAGTCTGATCCAAGCGGTGGCACGGGTTAATCGTCTGCATGACGCTAAACGCTATGGCGTATTGGTCGACTACCGCGGGATTCTTCCGGAACTGGACACGGCGGTAAGGGCCTACCAAGATCTGGAGGCTCAGACCCAAGCAGGGTTTGACCTCACTGACATCGAGGGTCTCTTTCAGTCCATCAGCACGGAGTACAAGCGGCTGCCCGCGCTGCATGATCAACTTTGGTCGTTCTTCAAGAACGTGACAAACCGAAAGGACATTGAACAGTACAGGCAGCTCTTGAGCCCCCGTTTCGTAACCGACGCGGAAGGGCAGGAACACGATGAGCGGCAAAAGCTACGTGACGATTTTTCGGCTGCGCTTACGGAGTTCGGCTTGTGCCTCCAGATGGCGTTGTCGTCTCGCAGCTTCTTCGAGGATGCGAGTTTTTCAGAGGCGCTGATCTCCCGTTACAAGGAAGACCTGCGTTTCTTCTCAGGCCTGCGGAGGATTGCACGCCAAGACGCAATGGAGACCGTTGACTACAGCGTTTATGAAGAGCAGATCCGGCGTCTGGTAGATAAGCAGGTGATCGGAACCGAGGTGCGTGAGCCGGACGGCGTCTATCTGGTCCACGAACTCGGAAAACTTGCGGATCCGGAAGGTTGGTCCGAGGAGAAGACGCGAAATGAGACAGATCTAATCAAGACCCGGGTGCGTAAAACCATCGAGCAGGATCTGGCTGCCGATCCTTACGCGCAAAAGGTCTTTGGCGAACTTCTGCGACAGGCAATTGCCGAAGCGGAGGCTATGTTCGACCACCCGCTGAAGCAATACGCGCTTTTTAAGAAGTTCGAGCGTCGGCTTGAGGCGATGCAGACGCCTGGGGTTCCGGATCGCTTGGATGGCAACCGACAGGCGAAGGCGTACTACGGTGCCATCCGTCTGGAACTGGGCGCCGGCATGGATGCGGTGCCTAGCGAAGATCGGGAGCGATTCATTGATCTCGCGTTGGAAATCGACACGTTAGTACGGCATGCGATTGCCGAAAACTCACTGAATCCGCAGAGCATCGAAGCCGCCATCCGCAAAAGCCTTCTGCCCCGACTGTTCCCACTGATGGGTCTCGACACCGCCAGGACGGTGGTCGAACAGATGGTGCAGATCACGAGGATCGGACTCAGTCGCGAATGAAAATGTCGCAGGCCGATTACAAGCTGGTGCTGCCCTATGGAGAGCGTCGGATCAAGTGTGAGGTCCGCCGGTCTCGAATGCGCGTGAAGTCCAGCGTAGCTATCCATATCGAGCCCGATGGAAGGGTGCTCATCGATGCTCCCGGGCATGCTGCTGAGTCTGAAATTCGTTTGGCAGTCACCAAGCGTCTCAGGTGGGTTCACCAGCGATTGCTTGAAGTCGAGAACCGTATGCGGCATGTAACACCACGGGAGTACTTAAGTGGTGAGACCGTCTTCTATCTTGGACGCCGCTATCGTCTGAAGGTGACTAGCGAATCCGGTGGGCAATCAGCAAGACTGCGTGGAGGTTACTTGGAAGTCGCAGTCCGCGAACTTTCCCCGAAAGCCATCCGCAAGGAGATGGATTGCTGGTATAGAAATCGTGCGAAATGGGTGCTTAAAGGGCGTTTAGAAGAACTCTGCAAAGGTCTGCGATGGGTCAGGGTGACGCCACCAATCACAATCAGAACAATGCGGGTGCAATGGGGAAGCTGCTCGCCGCAGGGGCGAATTACACTTAACCCAGCCTTGGTGCGGGCACCGCGCGAGTGCATTGACTACGTGCTCCTGCATGAGCTTTGCCATTTGAAGCAACACAATCACTCGATCGCCTTCTATCGACTCCTAGACGTGCATCTCCCGGACTGGAGGCGTATCAAGTGTCGCCTGGATGGGATGGCTGAGGCTCTGCTCTCTTCCTAGCCTGGTTAGGGAGAGGTTTCGCATCGTCCGTATGGAGTGGGCGAGCTTACGACTAGTGTTCTCGGATGAAAATTGAGGCATCCGAATCATGCGGCACGTAAATGATCATGGGTCCTAGTTTCATTCGTGCTCGTCAATGGTGAGTTGCCGGATAATCCAGGCGGCTCTTTCCCGGGCTCTGGCAGTTTCCTTCTTGAGCCCCG
>JBBSUX010000062.1:0-14628 GCA_038234045.1 Burkholderiales bacterium | reverse complement strand
GTATGCCTGCGGCGCTCCCATCGTGGTCGAATCCGCGCAGGCCGCTTATGTGAACAAGCGCGGTTTGCCGGCCGAAGAATTCTTCGCCGACGCGTTCACCAGCGAGGCCGACAAACACGGTGCGACCGTAAAAACCGAGGTGCTCTAAAGGCGACCGGTGGCAGCTCTGCGGACGGCGAACATTAACGCGTTCTGACCTCATCCTTCGCGGCTATCGCGTCGAATCCGATGTGACCGCGCCCTATGGTCGCGGCATATCGGTCGGCGAGGCGGTCAATGGCGTCGAGCAAGGCCTCGACCAGCTCATCGTCACCATCGTGATGCTCGGCGCGCTCATAGCCGTGCTCGCCATCAACCAGGGCGCGCAGGGCAACGATGCGGCGCCCCAGGGTATCGATGGCTTCGGGCGAAAGCTTCCGGTCGTTTTTGGCCTCGCGCGCCAGATAAGCGCAGCGCATCGTCGCCCGCACGACCAGTAGATAGCGTCGGTCGACCAAGGGCAGCCAGCCACGTTTGAGCGCCCCGACCGCGTTGCGCAGGTCCTGCATCGCCTGTTGCATGCGCTGGATCGGATCATCGTCGCGTCCACCTTCGATATCTTGCGAGGTGGCCTTGACCGCGTCGCCCAAGGCGTCGAGAAAGGTATGCAGTGCATCGGCAAATGTTTTGCTCTGCCTGACCGGCAGCACCAGCGCTGTCGCCAGAATGCCGATCACGCTCCCGGCCGCGGTTTCCTCAAGGCGCAGCCACAGTAGGTCGGGGGTGAACTGGCCGAGCATTCCATAGAGCAAGGCCAGCATCAGCGTGATGAAAAAAATCATCGTCCCGTACGCCGCCTGGAACGCATAGAAGGCGAGAAACGCCGACAGCAGCGCCAGCGCCGCCGACAGCATCGCATGCCCCGACAGCAAAGTGGCAAGGCCGATCCCAACCAGAACCCCGGCGAATGTACCGGCCAGCCGCTGCAGCCCTTTGACGAGCGCCTCGCCGCGTGAGCCGGCCCCTATGCCGACGATGAAGGCAGCAATCAACGCCCAATACCAACGATGTCCAGAGATCATCGTGCCGACGACAATCGCCAGCGCCGCAGCCACAGCGACCTGGATCGTCTGGCGGATTTCTGCACGCTCGAGCAGGCGGGCCGTCATCGCTTGAAGGTGCCTGTTTTCGGAGCGCCATCGGACGAAACCGGCCCATCGCCACGATCAAGAGCGTCGATCAATGCATTGATCGAGCGTAGCAACGGCCCATCGGGATCGTCTGATTGCCGGGGAAGCGGACTGCCATTGATGAGCGCCTGATTGATCTGGTCGAGCCGCGCACAAGCGACGCCGTTACGGGCCTCGTCGCCGTGATCCCGCGCAACGCGCACCATCCGCTCAGCCGCCAACTCGAGCGCGAAGAAGCGGTCCCAGGAAAGATGAGGCTTGTGGTCGAGTTGCTGCTCGCCGCCCTTTAATTCGTTCTGCGCGACCAGGAACGCATCGTTGAGCCGGCCAAGCTCGCGATGAAGTCGGCTGTCATCGCGCTCGGTCACATCCGGTGAGCCGGCGTCGGCGGTGCTGGCGATCAGCTCGCGGACCATCTGGATGATGCGGCTTATGCGTCGATCCAGATGATGGCGCACCCGTTCGAGCAACGCGGAAGGATCATCGTCACGCATCAACCAGAAACGCAGCACCGCCACAATCGCCGCGCCGATGCCTGCCGTTGCAAAGACCTGGGGCAACACAGCCGGCGAAGCATGCAGCAAATTGCCCATGAACGAGCCAATGAAAGCGACCATGCCAAGCGCCACGGCGCGCGGCCCCGCCATTCTTGCCAGAGATGCGCCCACGCAAATGAGGAAGACCAGCCCGTCGGAGAGCCAGCGATGCGCGGCAAGCGCACCGGTCGCACCGATTGCCAGTGTTATCGTTACCGCCAGCAGCGCCAGCGTGATCGCCTTGGCCGAGCTGCTGCTGTCACGCACCGCCACATTGCCAAACACGCTGACCATGAAGCCGGCGGCAAACGCCGGCGCGGTTTTCATGCCGGCACCGAACAACGCGACGGCGATGCCGATGGTGGCGATCGCCCCGATGACCGCACGAGCCGAGGCGCGCAGACGCACCAGCCCCGGATCAGCGCCAAACACCGTTTCGATCCTGTCGGCCAGCCAACTTCCTGCCGGGTGAAGAAGCAGCGTCGTCATGCCGCCGGCTCCCTGCCGGTGTCCGGGATTACCAGCGGCACGTAGAACAAAATGTTCAGTAGCATTTCAGAGATCTCTCCCAACCTCAACATCCTATGCGCCTTTGCCGCCCGGCGCCGCTACCGCTAGCGATGCGATGACCGTGCTCTAACGTGGCTACCGCACGCCGATGGACGAGCTGGCAGCGTCTATCCGGGAAGTGCAAAATGCCACACCATGCAACGCAGAAACCTCCTCCTCCAAACCGCAGCAGCCGGCATGGCTGCTTCGCTTTCCACCTTTCCCGTGCTGTCTCAAGCGCAGGGCGGTCTCGACAGCTCCAAGCCGATCCGCTTGATCGTGCCGTATTCGGCGGGCGGCCCTATCGACGTCACCTCGCGCGTCCTGGCCGAGGCGGTCAAGAGCTCCCTCGGTACCGTCATCATCGACAACAAGCCCGGTGCCGGCGGCAATATCGGCGCCGATGCCATTGCCAAGGCCGAACCCGATGGCATGACAATCGGTATTGCCGCCACGGCTACCAATGCCGTCAACCCGTGGCTGTATGCACGCATGCCTTTCGACGCGGCCAAGGATTTCGCCGGCATCACGCAGATGGTGCGCATCCCCAATGTTCTGGTGATGAATGCGGACGTCGCACAGCGCCTGCATATTCAAAACGTGGCGGACCTGATCGCCTACGCCAAAAAGAACCCCGCCAAGCTCAACTACGGAAGCGGCGGCAATGGCAGTGCCGGCCATCTCGCCGGGGAAATGTTCAAACAAATGGCTGGCATCTACGCCGTGCACATTCCCTACAACGGCGGTAAGCCGGCCCAGTTGGCCCTGTTATCGGAGCAGGTCGACTTCAATTTCGACAACCTCGCGACCGCTGCTGCGAACATCCGAGCTGGCAAGCTCAAGGCACTTGCCGTGACCACGTTGCAGCCGAGCTCAGCGCTGCCTAATGTCCCGACCATGGCAGCGACGCTGCCTGGGTTCTCCATCGATACCTGGTGGGGTCTTGTCGCGCCCGCCAAGACACCTAAGGATGTCATCGAGCGCCTCAACAAGGCATTCGTTGCTGCCTTGAACGCGCCGGAAACCAAGGCCCGCTTTGCCAACCTGCTGGTGGAGCCGGTGCCGACGACGCCCGAGCAGTTCGACCGCTTCATGCATCGGGAACTGCTGAAGTATCAAACCGTCGTCAAGGCGAGCGGGGCGCGGGTGGACTGAACCACGCGGCGGGTACGAACACGGCCACGGGCAACCGGGCCAGCGCATCCGCAACACGGACGCCCGAATCCGCATCCAGCATCAGCGGCTCGCCGGTGAACCAGTTCACCCAGCCGCTGGACCTGCCCGCAGACGAGCTTGAATCAGCACCTGGCGCTATACCAAGTACCAAGTGCGTATCGCCCCACTGGGCCGAATCGGGCAGACGATGGTCGCCCGCAAAACTGCGCAGCAGCCGGCCGGTAATGATCAGCACACCTTGCGCTGCCTCGCCGCGCTGGAACGCTACGACATTGCGTGCACGCGGCCCGCTGGCCATCAGGGGTCGGTAGTCGGAGCGCTCGAAAGCCTCGGGATGTTGCTGCCGAAGCTGCAGCAATCGCCAGGTCACCAGTTGCTTGATTCGGCCATCCTCCAGCTTTTCGAGCAAATCCGGCCAATGCGCCACGTCCGGTGCGCCGGTAGCGTAGAGCTTCTCGATGCCCTTGAGCATCGCGGCCAAATGCCCGAAATCAACCGGACGACGGTTGTCGGGATCCACCAGCGAAAAGTTCCATATCTCACAGCCTTGGTAAATGTCGGGCACGCCCGGAGAAGTGAGTTTGAGCACGACCAGTGCGAGGCTGTTCCAGCAGCCGAACGGAACCAGTTCACCGATGAACGCTGCCATATCCTTGCGCAGCGCAGCATGCCGCTGGTCAAAGATACCGTCGATAAAGGCCGCCAGCGACGCTTCGTAAGCTTCGTTCGGATCGAGCCAGCTGCTCTCCCGCTTCGCCTCACGCACCGCTTTTTGCATGTAGGCCTGTACGCGCTCCCGGAGTTGGTCGGGTACATCCGCATCCGCAGCTGCGATCGGCCACACACCCACCAGAATCTGCCACAGCAGGTATTCATCGTTGCGGCTCGGCGCGAGTTGACCATCGATATCCCGACGGAGATCGGCGGTCAAATGTGACCAGCGCGCGATCGCGCCCTGCCATAGCTCCGGAATTTCGGAAAGCACATCCAGCCTGGCACGCAGATCTTCGGAGCGCTTGCTGTCATGCGTGGAGGTGCCGAGCAGCCAGTGCGGACGCGTTGCCATGTCGCCGACGTTGATGGCGTGGAAAGCCTCCACGCTGACCCCGAAGCGGCGCGGATCACCTCCCACATCGTTGAGTGAAACCAGACGGTTGTAGCGATAGAAGGCGGTGTCTTCCAGCGCTTTGGCCATGACCGGTGCGGTGAACTGCTGCCAGCGCGAGATGAAACGCATCACCTGCGCGCGACGGTCAGGCTCGGCGATGTCGCAGGCCTCGATCAGGACCGTCCGAAGGTGCTCGACGACGGTGAGTTCATCGCCTTCGATGTGCCGGCGTGCGGTCTTAAAGGCACGCTGGATCACCGCTAGATCGGTGGCGCCGACTGCATCGTCCTCCGTGCGGATGTAGGTCCGATAAACCGGAAACGATGCAGCCACCAGGCGCAGCGATTGGCGCAGCCGGTTGCGACTGAAGTCACGGGTGCGGCGATCTGCCCGCGTGATCCGGTAAAGAGCCTCCGTAAGCCATCCCAGCTCGCTGAAAAGGGAGTTGTCGATCACAAGCAGCTTGGCCTCGAACACCATGGCATTGAAAGGCTGACGCTCACCGCTGAAATCGGCATACAGGGCGTCGAAAGCTGCTTCCTGCGTGGCGTCCACGAAAAGACCGTTGGCCACGTTGGCAAACCGGTAGCCCGTGCCGCCGTGCACCGGCCATTCGGGTGGCAGAGGCTCGCCGAAGTCGAGGATCTTCTCGACCACCATATAGAGAGATCTGCGGGGCCGGCCAGCAGCATCGGCAAGAGCTGCATAGCGCGCCTGCAATTTCTCGAAATATCCGCGCGGATCCGACAAGCCATCAGGATGGTCGATGCGCAAGGCAGAGACACAGTCGTTTTGCAGCCAGCGCAGGATGCGCCGGTGAGTCGCTTCGAACACTTCTTCGTTTTCCTGACGCACACCCGCCAGCGTGTTCACGTCGAAAAAGCGTCGGTAATTGATGTCGTCGCCCGCGACTCGCCAGTAAGCGAGCCGATAGGCTTGCCGCGAAACCAGGGCCTCGAGCGCATCGAAGCTGCTCGCATCGGCCACATCGCCGTTGAGCGAACGCAGACATGCCTGCAACCAGGATTCGAGCCACGGATTGCGTCGCACCAGACGCGCCAGCGATCGCTTGTGCAGCGGCGCATCGCGCCACCGCCGTGCGCGATCCTCGTCACCCAGATCATCCCGTGACGGAAGGGACGCAAACGCATGCAGCAGCGACTCGAAGGCGCCTTGGGCATCGCGCTGCTCTTCGTTCTGGGCGATCGGCATCGCCATGGCCTCGAAGACAAGCGGCGTATCGCGCGGATCCAGCGGAAAACGGTGTTCGTAGTAGTGCAGCCAGAATTCACCCGCATCCTCTTCAAAGAAAAGTTGCAGTTCACCTGCCTCCAGCACCTTGCCGTAATGGTCTCCCAGCACCGGCAACAGCACCTGGCCTTTCATCTCCTGAGCCGCCGGCTCCCATTCGATATCAAAAGTCGAAGCATGGGCCGCTGCTGGACCATTTTCCAGCACATCGAGCCACCACGCGTTATCGGTTTCGAGCACTCCCATGTGGTTGGGCACGATGTCGAGCATCTGGTGCATGCCGTGACGTCGCAAGGTGCGGCACAAGCGATCGAAGGCAGCGCCGTCACCCACCTCGGGGTTGAGCGCGTTGTGATCGACGATGTCGTAGCCATGAGTGCTTCCGGCGCGAGCGCGCAGGTAAGGCGACGCATACAGGTGGCTGATGCCGAGCCTGTGAAGATACGGCACGATGGCCGTTGCCTGCTCGAAGGTCATTCCGGCATGGAACTGGATGCGATAGGTGGACTGCGGCACCAGCGCGGTTTCGAGCGCCGGCAGCTCGCCCGGCGCGGGTGCAACTTCTGACGCCGCACTGGCGCTGCGGTCCCGAAGAACAGCTGCCACCGACAGAAATCTCGGATCGGTCGTCAGATCCTCGATATCCACCGAGAGCTTGCGACGCCAATTCGGGAACACGTCCTCGGTAGTACCGGGGACGTTGACCTGCAAAAGCTGCTGCGTTATGTCCTCGAGCTGCACCCCCACCAGCCAGGATGGCGTGCGCGCAAGAAAACCGTAAACGGCATCGACAAAGTCGGGCGTGCTTTCGGGCAGCGACGTAGCGTGCACGGTCACACCCGGCGGCAGAAGATTTTCTCGCGCCAGGGCGAGCAGCAACTGTCCTCGATCGTTAGACCGCGCCAGCACCTGTTGTGCATGCAAGCTCTCGTCCGGCAGGAGGTTCAGCCTCGCCTGCAGATCAATATCCTCACCGCTCCAGAAACCGCGCAGGGTAGGCAGATCATGCGTGCTGACAACTGCGAGGGCTTGCGCCGGCCATTGCGGGGGCGGCTGGAAAATGCCATCCGCACCACGCTCGAAAAAGAGCGGCCGGTAGGAGAGCAGGCCGCGCTCCTGCATGGATTCCCGCATTCGGGGCGCCACATTTCCGAGGTCTTCACCCACCACCATGCATTCGTTGCGGTGGCTCTCGAGCGCAAGGATTCCCAGAAGATCATCGAGCGGATAGGTCACATAGGAGCCACCTGCCGGTGAGATCCAGAAAAGTCGCATCAACCCCATTACGTGGTCCAACCGCAACGCACCCGCGTGGCGCATGTTGGCTTGCAGCGTATCAATGAAAGCCTGATACCGCCCAGCCATGAGGCGGGCCGGATTGATCGGTGGCAAACCCCAGTTCTGCCCAAGAGCGTTCAGCGCATCCGGCGGCGCGCCGACATGCATGCCCAGCGCAAAGCTGCCGGGTTCTTGCCAGGTTTCCGAACCACCTTCGTTGACGCCGACCGCGAGATCGCGATAGAGACCCAGGGCCATGCCCAACTCAAGGGCGCGTTGTTGCGCCGCCGCCAGCTGCAGCTCGGCCTGCCACTGCAGCCAGGCGTGAAAGCCCACCCGCTCATCATGGTCGAGCGCGAAGCTGGCAACCGCCTCATCATCGGGCGAGCGATATTCCTCGGGCCACGCTGGCCAACCCCACACAGCGGGGTCTTTCCCGACGAAGTGCGCCTGTAGCGCTTCGAATAACGCATGCGCTGCGAGGCCTTCTCCCCGAGCCTCCACAAACTGCTTGAACTCCACCGCACGGGCACTTTGCGTTTCGAGGTGGCGCTGGCGAAAGTGCGCCCAGAGCTTCTCAAGGATCTCGTTTTTCAGACCCGCGACCTCGCCGTAATCGACCAGCTCCTCGGCCCTGAGCGACTGCAGGCGGCGCTGGAAATCCTCGGAATCGACCAGATCGCGCGCAACACTGCAATCCGCAAAATCCGCTACCGCCTCGACGTCAAGGTAGATAGCATTGAGCATGTTTCGGCTCGACGGGCTGTAGGGGCTCGCAACATCGGGCCGGTGGGCAAACAGCGCATGCAAAGGGTTGAGGCCGACAAAAGCCGCACCCTGGGATGCCATCACATGAACCAAAGAGCGCAGATCGGTGAAATCACCGATGCCCCAGTTGCGTGCGGATCGCAGTGCATACAGCTGCACGCACGGACCCCACCAGCGCTGGCCTTCCCGCAGGGCTTGCGGTGCCCAGCACTGGGCGGGCGTAACGATCACAGCGCAATAGCCATCCGCCTCTGACGGACCTTCGAGTCGGTGGTATCCAACCGGAAGACCTTCTGGCAGGACCACATAGGGCCAACCATTGCCACCGACGTGACTTACCAGCACAGACTGCTTGCCATCCTCCAGCGTCAGTTGCCAGCCGGACCCTTCTGCCGTGCCCGGATTGAGTACAACACCGTGGTGTGGTGCGCCTTCTTTAAGGACTAACACGGGCGGCAAGCTGTGCTGCTCGGTGGCCATCTCCTGGGCGTCCAGCGATGAGCGCACCTGCGCGTCGTCAGCAGCTGGTACGCCCATCGCATGCAGCGCTGCGCGCAAGGTTTCGTCGGGCACGTCGCGCTGGGCACCAAAGAAATCCTGGTAGCGATGCGCCAGACCCTGGCGGTCGGCCAGCGCCTGAAGCGCCACTGAGTCTTCCGCGCTTGACGGGTTGTCCTGTTCTGGATTCACGAGTGTTCCTTGGAGATATGAGCGTGGCCTTGAGGCATTAGATCCGTCGCGCTCACCCCGCTACGCACCGACTCACTATCGCTGGCAAATGAAACTCCGGCTCTCGACGAGGCGCCACGAAACGAGCAAAAGCTCACGCTTCGCGGCCGAAGCGCCAGCGGGCCGACCATTCGCCCCAATGGGTGTCGTTGAGAGACCCAACGCCAAAAATTTCCTGTACACCGTGCAGTTCGCTCCAAGGCTGCAAGTCGGCGACTGGTTGCCGATCCAGCGCAGAGAAATGCGCCGCCAGTTCGATCACCTCGCCTTGGGCATAGCGCCATCTCAAGACAAAAGTTCGATCGTCGAGCATGTGAAAGGAATGCGCCCCGGAAATCAAATCGGCTGCTCGCGGCTGGAACCATTCACGGCGCGCCTTCAATGCCCCGGTAACGAAGGAGCGCCATTCCTTTCCTTGCGGCTGTTCAGCTTCTGTCCAGTCGAGCTTGCTGGCGGCAAAGGTGCTTTCCTCGCAAGGCGGTGGAGGTTCACCGGTACCGCCATCGGCACGCTCTGCGAAATGACCGAAATCGCGAAGCCGACCGTCGGTGACGGCATCCTTGAGATCACCGTCCCAGTCTGCAAAGTAGAGAAACGGTGACGTGGCCCCGTATTCTTCCCCTTGGAAAAGCATCGGCACCGCAGGCGACAGCAACATGATCGCTGTGGCAAGGTGCATCGATTCAAGCGGCGCGATGGCATGCATGCGCTCGCCGAAAGCGCGATTACCGCTCTGGTCGTGGTTGTTGAGAAAGTTCACCATCGCGCCCAGCGGCTGCGGCGGCGCTTCACGCAGATCGGTACGCGCTCCGTCGGATGTGCGCTTGGAGCCCTCCCACAGAAATCCTTGAGCGAGCGAGCGGGCCAGCAGCGCAATTGGCTCCTTGGCGTAATCCTGATAGTAGCCCTTGCCGTCGCCGGTCAGGGCAGCATGCATGACATGGTGGAAGTCATCGTTCCATTGAGCGTCATAGCCTCCTGAGCCGGGCAAGCGCTGGTGGTCGTTGTTCTCGTTCTCCAGCACAAGATGGACCTCACGATCAGAAATTGCCTGCTTCACCGTGTGTGCCAGCTCATCGAGGATGTCGAACGTACTGTCGTCCACGATGGCATGCACGGCGTCGAGCCGCAGCCCATCGCAACGATATTCATCCAGCCAATGCAGCGCGTTGCGGATGAAGAAGGCGCGTACTTGCGCGCTTCCCTCGTTATCGAAATTGAGCGAGTTGCCCCACGGATTGGTGTGGGTCGGCGAGAAGAATTGCGACGCATAAACACCGAGGTAGTTCCCATCGGGACCGAAATGGTTGTAGACGACATCCATGAAGACCATTAGCCCGAGCTTGTGCGCGCTCTGGATGAAATGCTTCAGATCATCCGGCCGACCATAGGCTGCGTGGGGAGCGAAGGGTAGTACACCGTCGTAGCCCCATCCAAAGCGACCCGGGAAGTCCGAGAGCGGCATCAACTCGACCGCTGTGATCCCGGTATCCGCGAGTTCCTTCAAACGAGTTTCAGCAGCCCGATAAGTGCCTTCCGGAGTGAAAGTTCCAATGTGCATCTCGTAGAGCACAGCCTCGCTCCACGGCCGACCCTGCCAACCCCCGTCATCCCATGCAAAGGCATCGGGATCAATGACTTCACTCGCACCGTGCGGACCTTCGGGATTGAACCGCGAAGCCGGATCTGGAACCGGTAGTTCTCCGTTAATGCGCCAGCGATAAAGGGCTCCCGCGCCAAGGTCTGGAAGCGTCAGGTTATGCCAACCGTCCGTATCCGCTGCTACGGTATGAACCGCCTCCGGCGAGCCGGCTGACCCAACGAGAAGCTCCACCTGTGCGGCTTCTGGCGCCCACAAAGAAAATCGGACGCCGCCGGAGGAGAGCGGTCGGGCACCAAATTCAGGAAGATTTACGTCGTTAGATCTTTCGTCGATATTCATCGTGCAGATGTACTTTCGTCAGGCTTTTTGGTCGTGAGATTACGGGCTGTAGGGCCAGCGGAAACAGGTTGAGTCAACACCACCATCGAGTGGGCTGGCAGCGTGTGTTGCTCGCCCGCATGCCATGGGGTGATGTCGGTGACACCGGCCGCATCCGCAGCGGCCCCGTCAGAAACTGTACTGGCAGGAAGCCCCTCGGGCGTCGTGGTATCGAAGCGAAGCGTCCATCCGCCCGGAGCAGCCACTGAATCAGGCACCGTAAATGTCTTGTCTTCGTGCGACGAATTGATCATCATCAAAAGCGAGTCACCAGTCACGCGGCTGCCATCGGGGGCGATGTCTGCCGTGCGGTCGCCGTCAAGAAGTGCAGCTACACAGCGAACGCCGGCGCTCGTCCACTCCTCCTCCGTCATTTCCTGGCCCCAGACGCTGTACCAGCCTATATCGCGGCGGCCTTCGTCGTCCGCAATGCCGGTGAAGAAGCGCGTTCGCTGCAGAACGGGCATGCTCTGGCGAAACGCAATCGCTCGCCGAACGAATGTAACCAGCGCGTCCTTACGGGCTTCATCGGACCAGTCATACCAACTGATCTCGCTGTCCTGGCAATATCCGTTGTTATTGCCTCCCTGGGATCGGCTGAACTCATCGCCACCCAGGAGAAGCGGTGTGCCGAGCGACAGGAAAAGCGTCATGAGGATGTTGCGCTTCTGACGCTCCCGCAAGGCGTTGATGGCGGCGTCTTCCGTCTCGCCTTCCGCGCCGCAGTTCCAGCTGCGGTTGTGGCTTTCTCCGTCCCGGTTGCCCTCTTGATTCGCGTCGTTGTGCTTGTCGTTGTAGCTCACCAGATCCTGTAAGGTGAAGCCGTCGTGCACCGTCACCAGGTTCACGCTGGCGAATGCAGAGCGGCGCGATCCTTCATACACATCAGCCGAACCGCACAGGCGCGCCGCAAACTCCGGCAGCGCCCCATCGGCGCCGCGCCAGAAGTCGCGTACCGCATCACGGTACTTTCCATTCCACTCGGCCCACGGAGCGGGAAAGCCCCCCACCTGGTACCCCGTGGGTCCCAAATCCCAAGGCTCTGCGATGAGCTTCACCCGTGCGAGAACCGGATCCTGCTGGATCACCGAGAAGAAAGCTGAACGCTGGTCGAAATCATTGGCGCCCCGGCCGAGTGTCGAGGCGAGGTCGAATCGAAATCCGTCTACATGCATGTCCTCCACCCAATAGCGCAAGCTGTCCATGAGGAGCCGAAGCACCACAGGACTCGTGCTGTCAAGTGTGTTGCCGGTGCCGGTGTAATCCACGCAGTAGCGGCGATCTTCCGGACTGAGCCTGTAATAGCCCGCATGGTCGATACCCTTGAACGACAAGGTCGGTCCGAGATGGTTCCCTTCAGCCGTGTGGTTGTAGACCACATCGAGAATGACCTCGATACCTTCAGCATGCAGCGCCTTCACCATTCCCTTGAACTCGGCGACGCCTCCTTGAGGAGTTTGCCCACGGGAAACATAGCGCGGATCCGGCGCGAAAAAACAGACCGTGTTGTAACCCCAATAATTGGTCAACCCGGCATCCACTAAACGCTCGTCATCCATGAAGGCCTGCACCGGAAGCAGTTCGACTGCTGTCACCCCAAGACGTTTCAGGTGAGAGACCGATGCTTCGGATGCAAAGCCGGCGTAGGTGCCACGAAGACGCTCCTCGATGTCAGGATGTAGCTGGGTAAAACCCTTGACATGCACTTCGTAAAACACCGTCGAATCCCACGGCGTGTTGGGTGGGCGGTCCTCCCCCCAGTCGAAACCGCGGTCGAGCACAACAGCCTTGGGCAGCGTGGCACCGTTGTCTTGGCTGGTGTCGATAACGAGATCCTGCTCGTCGGCATCGAGCTCGTAGCCGTATTGGTCGGGCATTCCCTGCAGCGGCCGGTCAATGGCCATCGCATAGGGATCGAGCAGCAGCTTGGACGAATTGAATCGCAAGCCCTCCTCTGGCGCGTAAGCGCCATACACCCGCAGACCATAACGCGCTCCAGGAGCGAGCCCACGCAGATAGACATGCCATACATCGCCGGTGCGTTCCGCCATGTCCACCCGTGCTAGCTCACGGTTACCATCGGGACCGTACAAGCAGATCTCGATACGGTCCGCAGGCACCGAGTGCACCGCGAAGTTGACCCCTTGTCCGTCCCAGTGGGCCCCAAGCTTTGTAGGCGACCCACGCTCGGCCCTCTCAAAAGGGAGCGGCTCTCGATCAACACTTTCGGGAGACATTGTTTCTCCAGGCTTCTTCAGTACTGCACTCTTCATACTTTCTCTCTCTTTGCGGGGCCGCTAACGTCGCCAGTTGCGACTTATGACGGAGTCCCGGGATTCGAATGTGATGTCACGTGAATGACTTTGTTGGGGGCGTCATTTATCGGCTGATGCAAAGTCTGCGAACCGGGAACTCCGGCCTCGTGGCGTGGATTACTCCGGAAGACCGGTCCATTTGATACCCGAAAGAGCAGTGAGTACGCCGATTACAGACGATAAAACGCTCAAGAACTCAGAGTGTGAAACGTAGCAGGAGCCGGATGCGCGGGACGTCGGGGGAAACTTTCGTAGGCAAGTGCCGACAAGGGCGTTGCATGGAAAGGCGTCAGGAAGATATGCGCTCTACCCGTTGGTCCCGGATGTTTTCCAGCCACTGAGCCGCCACCCTTTCAGGTGCGATTTCAGCCAAGGGCAATATAACGAAAGCCCGTTGTCGAAGCCGCGGATGCGGAACGACTAACTTAGGCTGCTGGATAGTTTGATCCCCAAACAGCAACAGATCCAGGTCCAGCGTGCGCGGCGCGTTGACCACCGATCGGATACGCCCTGCTTCTGCCTCTATGCGGTGAAGTTCACTCAAAAGAACAAATGGGTCCAAGCCGGTTTCAATTTCTGCCACGGCGTTGAGAAAGTCCGGTCCCGTGGCATCAACGGGGGCACTGCGATACCGGCTTGAAACCCGCACCAAACGAGTGCCGGATAAACCAGCCAGCGCCTCTTCGGCGGCATCCAGAGCAGCATTGCAATCCCCGAGATTGGCACCGATTCCGATAAATGCGTTAGTCCGCACGGTCACGGGAAACGCGGCATTGAAAAAGGCATCAGTCGCGCGCGCGAGATTCACTCTGAACCGCCGCGGCCATCCAATTGAGATTGCTCACCGCCGCTGGCACCCGGCCCAGGGTTTCCGGCGCCCGCCTTGCGCCTGCGACGACGCTTGCGTGGTGTGGGTT
This sequence comes from Burkholderiales bacterium, assembly GCA_038234045.1. Classification (GTDB taxonomy): domain Bacteria; phylum Pseudomonadota; class Gammaproteobacteria; order Burkholderiales; family Burkholderiaceae_C; genus JBBSUX01. Next base: position 851 of record JBBSUX010000062.1, on the reverse strand, counting down.
CTCCATCAAGCGGTGGGGCTGAATATTGCGGGGCTGATCTGTCCGTGGAAAGCGGCAAAGGCAGTCCTGTTTTGGAATCACGTTGAATGGGTTCAGCCGCCGCCTGGTCAGAATCCGTCGAGGCACGCACACGGCGCCTACGCGGTGGCGGACGTTCTGCACCATCCGTCGCACCTACAGAACGGACGCTCAGGTCGCCGGCAGCATCGTTCTGCGTATCGCCCGGTCCCGAGGGTGATTTGCGCGACGGTAACCGCGGGCTTCGCTCTACGCGCGCTTGTGCAACGAGGTCTTCACGTCGCTGATCATCCGCGACACTGAACTCCTGCCACCAGGCAGCCAGTTCTTCGTCGACCTCACCGATATCAGCACGCAAGCGCATGAAATCGAACGCGGCCCGAAACCGCGGCTGCTCTGCCAGACCGAACGCCGAACTGGGGCTGCGCTTTTCGAAACGTGGCTGCATGACCCAGATTTCGCGCATGTCTGCCGCCAGTTTGCCCCGGCCGGATACATCACCAACCCGACTGTCGAATACTTCGTCGATGGCCGCCTGCAGTGCCGGAACGACGTGTTGACCTTGCTCGACGCGACGGTTCCATCCGCCCCGTACATCCTCCCACAGCACTGTAGCGAGGAGGAAGCTCGGTGCCACCGGTTTCCCCTCAGCAACGCGGCGATCGGTGTCCTGTAACGCAGCTGTCACGAACCGATCCTCAGCGCGCTGCACCACCACATCCAGAAGTGGATAGATGCCAGTGGCGAGCCCAAGTTTTTTCAACTGGGCAATCGTCGCAATCGAGTGGCCGGTCTGCAGCAACTTGAGCATCTCGTCGAACAACCGGCTCTGC
>JBBSUX010000061.1:0-14737 GCA_038234045.1 Burkholderiales bacterium | reverse complement strand
GCGCCGCGGTGGTGGCCGCCGGCGGAAGTACGGTACCGCCGGTTGTCACAGCACCGCCAGCGGGGATGGGAGTGGAGCCCACGGTTGGCACTTCGGAGGCAGACGCCTGCGACCGCGCAGCCGGCACGGTAGACGCGTCGGCTGTCGAAGACGCGCTGGCACTGGTGGGCACCGGCCGCTCGGCCCCTGGCGCCGCAGCGTTCTGCGAGATCGACGGGAAGAACATGGCCTGATGGCCGTTGTGGATCTGCCACTTGTCCCACAGCAGCACCATGGAAAAGCCAAAGATCACCCAAAGAATGGTGCGGCGGATGTCGTTCATGCGGAAGGTTTCTGGTCAGGCAATGAGAAATGATGGTCGGTGGCGCTGCGCTTGTTGCTGCCAACAGGTGGCCACACAGAAGGCACCGGGTCGCAGCCACCGGTACACCAGGGCTGGCAACGACCAATCCGCCGCAAGGTGAGATAGCTGCCATGCAACGCGCCATGGCGCTCGAGCGCCTCGAGCGAGTACACGGAACAGGTAGGCTCGAATCGGCATTGGCTACCAAGCCATGGGCTCAGTAACAGGCGATAGGCGCGTACCGCGCCCATCAAAACCCGGCGTGGCCATTGGCGCCACGACTGCAAACTATTTGTCATGGTGGGTGGTCAGGGCATTCGGCGGCGTTTCGGCTGGCGACGGGACAACCGAGCCGGATCGATCCGCCTTCAACACACGCGCTACGAGCTGGAGCAATTCAAGGCGCACGGCAAGCTTGAGCACATCCGAGCTTGCGCTGACAAATTTAGTTCGATCAAAAGTGCTTCGCAGACGAACCACGTAAGCCACATCCGTGCCAAAGCGCGGAGCGAGATCGCCACATACCGTGTAGACCTGCCGCTTGATCGCGTTGCGTGTGACCGCGCGCCGCGCCCATCGCTTGGGCACCATGGCACCAAGCCACGGCTCGCCCGATGGGGAGAACAAGGGAGCCGGAGTCCGTGAAGAAGGGCTTACTGACGCTGGCGCCGCGGCGCCTTGAACGCTCGAGTCGGAATCCGCTCGCCCCTGCGGGACGGCGCCATCTGCCTCAGGCGCCCGCAGCAGACGGAGCCGATGCAGCGCGAAATGGGGCGATCGAGAGACAACGCCACCGGCGAGCACCTCCCGAAACTGCTGACGGGTCTTCAGGCGTTGCACGCGGCCACCCAGGACCTCTCTGCAACTCTTCGCATTACCGAAACCAATGCCGGGAAATGCGCGCATTGACCGGATCAGCGCAACAGCAAAGCGACAGATGCCAGCGGGTCAGTGCAATCAGACAGCCAGGCGCTTGCGGCCCTTGGCACGACGCGCGTTGATGACGGCACGGCCGCCGCGAGTCTTCATGCGCACGAGAAAACCGTGGGTGCGGGCGCGACGGATCTTGGAGGGCTGGTAAGTGCGCTTCATGACGATGGTTCCTCAATGGAAGTACAAAAAGTACTGAAAGTAAAAAATAAAACGAGCTGGCGCGAAGAAAGCTGCGGGAAGAGTGCCCTGCAGTGCCTTCGTCAGACCTTGCGGCAGCGCCCGATTGAATCGGGGCAATGCTGGCGTCATTCCGCAAGCGATCACGACCCCGGAGATGCCAGTCAGCTGAAGGCGTCAAAGACGCGGCGCCACGACCGGTGTTTCGGGAAACCCGCGATTGTCTCCTACATCAGCCTCCGTGGCAACGAACGCGCCGAAATTGCCATGCCTGAGGAGGTACGAGGCCGATCCGCAATAGGCATTTCCCGTGGCTTTCAGAAAATTCAGGGGTGTGGACAACTGTTTGATAATTTAGAATTCCAGCGTTCGAACACTGCGTCATGTCCACATGGCGGCAACGCGACTCATGACTCCGGAAACACCCCATAGCAACGAAGCAGACCCGGACGAAGCAGCGGCCAGAAGTCTCTGGCAGGCATGCGCCGAACAGCTGGCCCAGGAACTGCCCGAACAGCAGTTCAACACCTGGATCAAGCCTCTGGTGGCGCAGGTGGCAGGCGACTTCTCACGCGCTACACTTTACGTGGGCAACCGCTTCAAACTGGACTGGATACGCGCCCAGTACGCAGGGCGGATTGCCCAGGTTCTCGAGCAAATTTACGGCCAACCAATCGCTTTGGAGTTGGCGCTTGCTCAGCGGGAAGTGCCCGTCAGGCGGGCAGCTTCTACTCTGACAAGCGATCGACCAGCCTCCGAAAGGCCATCCGAGCCGGCAGGGCTATCGATCGACGAAAGCGCTCCCGGCGGCTTCAAGAATCGGCTCAATTCCGGGCTTACTTTCGACACCCTGGTCGAAGGCACAGCCAACCGCATGGCGCGCGCAGCGGCCATGCACGTCGCCGGCATGCCGGGGCATCTTTACAACCCGCTTTTTATCTACGGCGGGGTCGGCCTGGGCAAGACCCACCTGATGCACGCGGTAGGCAACAAGCTGCTCGCCGATCGGCCGGAATCGAAAGTTCTCTACATCCATGCCGAGCAGTTCGTGTCGGATGTGGTTAAAGCGTATCAACGCAAGACGTTCGACGAGTTCAAGGAGCGCTACCACTCGCTCGATCTGCTGTTGATCGACGATGTGCAATTCTTCGCCAACAAGGACCGCACGCAGGAAGAGTTCTTCAACGCCTTCGAAGCGCTACTGGCAAAAAAGAGCCACATCGTGATGACGTCAGACACCTATCCAAAGGGCCTGGCCGACATCCATGAGCGGCTGGTTTCGCGCTTCGATTCGGGGCTCACCGTGGCCATCGAGCCGCCCGAGCTCGAAATGCGCGTTGCGATCCTGATCAACAAGGCGCGCTCCGAATCCACCGAAATGCCCGAGGAAGTCGCTTTCTTCGTCGCCAAAAACGTGCGCAGCAACGTGCGCGAGCTCGAAGGCGCGCTGCGCAAGATCCTGGCGTATTCGCGCTTTAACCAGAAGGAAATCTCGATCCAGCTGGCTCGCGAAGCGCTGCGGGATCTACTGTCGATCCAGAACCGGCAGATCGGCGTCGAAAACATCCAGAAGACGGTAGCTGACTATTACAAGATCAAGGTCGCCGACATGTATAGCAAGAAGCGCCCGGCCAGCATTGCGCGGCCGCGGCAGATTGCGATGTACCTGGCCAAGGAGCTGACGCAGAAGAGCCTGCCCGAGATCGGTGAGCTCTTCGGTGGGCGCGACCACACGACGGTGCTGCATGCCGTGCGCAAGATCGCCGCCGAGCGCCAGCAGATGACCGAGCTGAACCAGCAGCTGCATGTGCTGGAGCAGACCCTTAAGGGATGACTTGGCTCACCCCCAGTCTTCGCGCACTGCGTGTCGCTTCGCCAACCCCCTTCCGGCGGCAACACCAGCGGTCCGGCAAAGCCGGTCCCACGGTGTTTCTCGCGAAGAGGCGCCATGCAGCTCGGGCATCGTTGAAACCAGCGAAAATGTCGGGTGCGGTCTAGCGCAGCGTTAAAGCATTACAAAAAACCAATTCGAGACGAGGAAACTCATGATCGTGCTGAAGGCTCCCCAGGAAAAGCTGCTGGCTGCGTTGCAGTCGGTATCGGGCATCGTCGAGCGGCGGCACACTCTGCCGATTCTTGCCAACGTGTTGCTGCAGAAGGAAGGCGGCCGCACGCGGCTCACCACCAGCGATCTGGAGATCCAGATCCGCACATCGGCCGAGCTCGGCGGTGACGAGGGCGGCTTCACCAGCACCATCGGTGCACGCAAGCTGATCGACATCCTGCGCACGCTGCCATCGGACCAAACCGTCACGCTTGAATCCACGGGCGGAAAGCTGATCCTGAAGGGCGGCAAGAGCCGCTTCACACTGCAGTCGCTGCCGGCCGAAGACTTTCCGCTGGTGCAGGAAGCAGCCAGCTTCGGCCCGACCTTCAGCGTGCCGCAGAAAACGCTCAAAAGCCTGCTCGGGCAAGTGAGCTTTGCGATGGCGGTGCATGACATCCGCTATTACCTGAACGGCATCCTGTTCGTGGCCGAAGGCAAAACCTTGAGTCTGGTGGCGACCGACGGCCACCGTCTCGCCTTTGCCTCGGCACAGCTCGATGTAGAAGTACCTAAGCAGGAAGTGATCCTGCCGCGCAAGACTGTCATCGAGCTGCAGCGCCTGCTCAGCGATGGCGGCGACGACGAAAACCCGCCGCGCATCGAGATGCAGTTCGCCCACAACCAGGCGCGCTTTTCGTTCGGCGGAATGGAATTTGTCACCAAGCTGGTCGAAGGCAAGTTCCCCGACTACAACCGCGTGATCCCGAAGAACCACAAGAACAGCGTCACGCTGGGCCGCGCGCCATTGCTGTCAACCCTGCAGCGCACCGCCATCCTGACCAGCGAGAAGTTCAAGGGCGTGCGCCTGAACCTGGAGCCCGGCACGCTGCGCGTGGCGAGCAACAACGCCGAGCAGGAAGAGGCGATGGACGAGCTCGATATCGACTACGACGGCGACGTCATCGAAATCGGCTTCAACGTTACCTACCTGATCGACGCGCTTACCAACATGCAGCAGGACATGGTGACGATCGAGCTGACCGACTCCAATAGCTCGGCGCTTCTCACCAACCCTGACGACGCCGGGTTCAAGTACGTGGTGATGCCGATGCGCATTTGACCTTCAAGATCCAAAGATCTGACATCATTATTAAAGTAATAGCTAGTACCGATTGTACAGCCTACGTTATAGGCACTTTTCGTGCTTGGAAACGTTAATGCTGCTACGGCGCCGGCACCCGGCTTCGCAGGCGTGCCCGTTCGAGTGAGATTGCAGAGAAAGCCGACATGACCGATCCGAAAAAGCCCGACGCACCTTCCGTCCCGAATCCGGCGGCCAATGCGGCCGAGCGCGATGCCGCAACACCGCACACCGAGCCGGTGTACGAAGCCGAGATCGAAAGCGCACTGCCGATCGAGCTCAACCCATCGGTCGATAGCGCCGCCAACGCCGAGCCGGCTCTTACCGGCAGTGCCGCTTCGGCCGCGTATGGCGAAAGCTCCATCACCATCCTCGAAGGGCTTGAGGCGGTGCGCAAGCGGCCCGGCATGTACATCGGCGATACGTCGGACGGCACCGGCCTGCACCATCTGGTGTTCGAGGTGGTCGACAACTCGATCGACGAAGCGCTGGCCGGCCACTGCGACGACATCGTGGTGACGATTCACAGCGACAACTCGGTAAGCGTCACCGACAACGGGCGCGGCATCCCCACCAACGTCAAGATGGATGACAAACATGAGCCCAAGCGCAGTGCCTCAGAGATCGCGCTGACGGAGCTGCACGCTGGCGGCAAATTCAACCAGAACAGTTACAAGGTCTCGGGCGGCCTGCACGGCGTGGGCGTGAGCTGCGTCAACGCGCTCAGCAAGATGCTGCGCCTCACGGTGCGCCGCAACGGCAAGATGCATGTGCTGGAGTTCAGCCGGGGTTTCGTGCAGAACCGTATCGTCGAAATGGTGGATGGCATTGAAGTCAGCCCGATGAAGATCACCGGCGACACCGACAAGCGCGGCACCGAAGTGCACTTTCTGCCCGATGATGAAATCTTCAAGGAAAACGCCGACTTTCATTACGAGATCCTGGCCAAGCGCCTGCGCGAACTCTCGTTTTTGAACAATGGCGTGCGCATCCGGCTGAAGGACGAGCGCAGCGGCAAGGAAGACGATTTCTCAGGCACCGGCGGCGTGCGCGGCTTTGTTGAATTCATCAACAAGGGCAAGACGGTGTTGCACCCCACCACGTTCTATGCCGCAGGCGAGAAACCTGCCGAAACCTATGGCGGCATTCCCGGCACGCACATCGGCATCGAAGTGGCCATGCAGTGGAACAGCAGCTACAGCGAGCAGGTGCTTTGCTTTACCAACAACATTCCGCAGCGCGACGGCGGCACCCACCTCACGGGCTTGCGCGCAGCGATGACGCGCGTCATCAACAAGTACATCGAAGAGCACGAGTTCGCCAAGAAGGCGAAGGTTGAAGTCACCGGTGACGACATGCGCGAAGGCCTGTGCTGCGTGCTGAGCGTGAAGGTTCCCGAGCCCAAGTTCAGCAGCCAGACCAAGGACAAGCTGGTTAGCAGTGAAGTGCGAGCGCCGGTGGAAGACATCGTCGGCCGCCTGCTCCACGATTTTCTGCAGGAGCGCCCGGCCGACGCCAAGATCATCTGCGGCAAGATCGTAGAGGCGGCCCGCGCCCGCGAAGCGGCCCGCAAGGCCCGCGACATGACGCGCCGCAAGGGCGTGCTCGACGGGATGGGCCTGCCCGGCAAGCTCGCAGATTGCCAGGAAAAAGACCCCGCCATGTGCGAGATCTACCTGGTGGAGGGCGACTCCGCAGGCGGCAGCGCCAAGCAGGGCCGCGACCGCAAGTTCCAGGCGATCCTCCCGCTGCGGGGCAAGATCCTGAACGTGGAAAAAGCGCGTTATGAAAAGCTGCTCACCAGCAATGAAATCCTGACGCTGATCACCGCGTTGGGCACCGGAATCGGCAAGGCCGGCGGCTCCGATGGTGCGATTGAGGGCAAGAACAGCGGAGGCGGTGGCGGCTCCGACGACTTCAACGTCGCCAAGCTGCGCTATCACCGCATCATCATCATGACCGATGCCGACGTGGACGGCGCCCACATCCGCACCCTGCTGCTCACCTTCTTTTATCGCCAGATGCCCGAGCTGGTGGAACGTGGCCACATCTACATCGCACAGCCGCCGCTTTACAAGGTCAAGGCGGGCAAGGAAGAGCTCTATCTGCAGGGCCCGAACGAGCTCGACGCCTTCTTGCTCCGCATCGCGCTGAAAGATGCCAGCGTCACCACCGGCGGCGACAGCCCGCGTGTGCTGAGCGGCGAAACATTAGACGATCTGGCGCGCAAGCACCAGCTTGCCGCCGCCGTCATTCACCGCCTGGGTGGCTACATGGATGCCGAAGCGCTACGCGCCATCGCCGACGGCGTAGCGCTGGATCTGGACACCGTCGCATCGGCTGAAGCCAGCGCAGTGGCCCTGCAAGCGCGTTTGCGTGAACTGCACAGCAACGGCGCGCCGGCCGAGGTGTCCAGCGAATTCGATGTGCGCAGCGACAAGCCCATTCTGCGCATCAGCCGCCGCCACCACGGCAACGTGAAGAGCAGCGTCATCACGCAGGATTTTGTTCACGGCGCCGACTACGATGCCCTGGCCCGCGCCGCGCAAACGTTCGAAGGCCTGCTGGCCGAAGGCGCCACCGTGAAGCGCGGCGAAGGCGAGCGCGCCAAGGAAGAAAAGGTCAATGACTTCCGCGCTGCCATGCGCTGGCTCATCAGCGAAGCCGAGCGCACCACCAGCCGCCAGCGTTACAAGGGCCTGGGTGAAATGAACCCCGGCCAGCTGTGGGAAACAACGATGGACCCGGAAGTGCGCCGCTTGTTACGCGTGCAGATCGACGACGCCATCGAGGCCGATCGCGTCTTCACGATGCTGATGGGCGACGAGGTGGAACCGCGGCGGGAATTTATTGAGACGAATGCGCTGCGGGCGGCGAATATTGACGTTTGAGACTTGGCTAGCGAAATTCTTGTAATTGCATTGCCCTCACCTCCGATAAAGTGCGTGGACATCCCAACTTTGAAGTTTGGCAAAATTGTGATCAAACGAACGTCTTAGATATTGTCGTGCCGGGCAGGCAAGTCCCTCAACGCCCCTTATTAACCGCAATATTCCACAAAGCAACGAGTTGCTCGTATCCCTCGGAAGCCTTGGCTTGGTCGAGCGGAAAAATCTTGATTGACTTCAGGTCAGGCAAGGTGGTGAGCTTGGATACCGGGATGTCCGTGCGGGTGGGGCGGCGGAAGTTTTTTACCAGCAGGGCCTGCTGCACTTCTTTGCTCATGAGGCCGTTGTAGAGAATCTTGGCCGCCTCCATGTTTTTGGCGCCTTTTACAATAAACATACCTTCGGGGGCCAAGTAGCTGCCTTCGCTGGGGTAGACCAGTTTGATCTCTTTTTGGCCGCCCGCCACGTATTCTTGCGCGGCGTATTCAATGGTGAGACCCACGGGGAATTCGCCTGAAGCCACGCCTTTGTACGTGGAGCCGGATGACGACGTGACCACGGCATTGGCGGCAATTTTTTCCAGCCCATCTTTGCCGAACTGCTTTAGCAGGCCGTACGTCAGCATGTAAGCGGTGGCGCTTTTGCTGGGGTCGGTAATGGCGAACTTGCCTTTCCACTCGGGCTTCATCAGGTCAGACCAAGTGGTGGGAACGGGCAGGCCTTTAAGCTGGCGCTCGTTGACCATGAGCACCATGACGTGCAAGTTGGTGCCGACCCACAGGTTATTGGGGCCGCGGAACTCGGCGGGAATGGCGGCAATATCGGGCGATTTGTAGGGCTCCAGAAACTCTTGGTAAGCACCCAGCGTGCCAAAACCGCCGCTCCACAACACATCGCCCCGGGGATTTTTAGCTTCGGCCTGAATACGCTTCATCAGCGAACCTGTGCCGCCGGTCACCTGCTGCACGTTGAGTGAAGGCGACTTTTGTTTGACCACGTTGAGCGCGGTTTCAATGGTTTCTGTGTTGTTGGATGAGTACAGCACCACGGTTTGTGCTTGCGCCATGCTGGTCACGAGGCCGACAGCGGCCAGTGTGCATTGCAAGATTGCTCTGATTTTCATGATTCCCTCTCAGGTTGTACAAACTTACTTGGTCGAAAACAGATTAATGCGGAATACCTTGATGGCCACCACGATGGGCACCAAAATTACAGTTACCAACGCCGCGCCGTAGGCCGATGCCAAGCCCAGCCGCCCGCCATCTACTTGCCTAAAAATCGCAATAGGCATGGTTTCAAGGCCGCCGCTGTACACCACGATGGAGGCCGACAATTCAGAGATGGTGGTCACCCACATCAAGATGGCGGCCGACGCGAGCGACGCCTTCATGGCGGGCAAAATGATTTTGAAAAATGTCATCAGCGGCGATACGCCCAAACTAATAGACGCCTCTTCGATTGAGTCAGGAATGTTGAACAGTGTGGACGATGCATTGCGCACCGCAAACGGCAAGCGGCGCACCGTGTAGGCCAACACCATGATGCCCGACGAGCCCGCCAAAACAAGCCAGCCGGTGTTAAAGGTTTGCACCAACGCAATACCCAGCACAGTGCCCGAAATGGTGAGTGGCAGAACCACCACGTAATCCAGCACCTGCGTCATGGGAGTGCGCTTTTTGATGGTGAGAAAACTCACCAACACCGCAAACACCACGCCGGTGACGGTGGCCATGGACGCAAATTTGAGCGAGTTGATGATGGGCTCAGGCGCGCCCTGGATGGCGCGCTGCAGGCTGTCCAACGACCAGCTCCCCCAGCGCATTACAGGCCCACTGGTTTCAGTGAAGGCGCCCACAAAAACGGCGATCAAAGGCAGCATGGATGCCAACACCACAATGCCCATCGCGCTGGTAAACAAAAACGACGAGCCTGAGCGCACGCGCACTGGCGTGGGCGCGCGGCCTTGGGTCATGGTGTAGACCTTGCGCTCTACCACCCGCTTTTGAAAATACAACACGATGGCCACGATGCCAATCGACACCACTGACATGGCGCTTTGCAGCGCCGGGTTGCCGCCCATCTCGCTCACAAAGGTGTTGTAGGTAATGACCGAAAGCAGGGGCACGCGGCTGCCCAGCAACATGGAGATTGCGAAGTTGCCCACCACCAGCGTGAACACCACCAGCGCGTTAACCAACACTGCGGGCAGCATGACGGGCACCAGCACGCGCATCCTGGTGACGAACGGCGAAGTGCCCAGGCTCAACCCGGCTTCTTCCAATTGGCCATCAAAGCCGCGCAGCGCCGCCAGCACACCCAGGTAGATATAGGTGTAGTAGACCAGCGTCATCGAGAAAATAAGGCCGGTCCAGCCGTAAAACGATGGCAGCTCAATGCCTGTGCTGGTGAAAAAATTGGTCACGATGCCGTTGTTGCCCAGCATGAGCAGCCACGACTGGCCGACGATGATTTCCGGAATCACGATAGTCATGATGGGAAGCACTGCCACCACGTTTTTCAGCGGAAATTCGTAGCGCGCCACCACGTACGCAAACGGAACGCCTATCAGCACGGCGAAGGTTGTCACCGTAACGCCCAACACCAAGCTGTTTCGGAAAGCCTGCACGTACTGGCTGTTGTGCAACAGCGCATTGAAAGCTGCGAGCGAATATCCGCCGGATTCATCAACCACGCTATTGCTGAAAAGCACGCCCAGCGGATAGAGCACAAAGAAGCAGAGCAAGGCCAAGCACACCAGCGTTAGCACGCCCCAAGGCCACCAGTTGATTTTCATGGTTGGGCTCTTGCGCTTAGGCGCTCACGACGCGGCTGCCGGAAGGCAACAGCACCTGCACGGGGTCGCCAATTTGGAAGTTTGCCGCAGCTGTGCCCGCATGCTGTTCCACGCGGAGTTCGGGGCCGTCTTGGAGCTGGATAGCGTAGGCCGTTTTAAAACCCAGGTACAGGCGGCGTAGCACCGTGCCAGGCAACGCGCCGGACACCGATAGCGTTGCGGGCTGCAACTTCAAATCTTCGGGGCGCGCAATGAGCACGGCGTTGGCACCCAATTGCGCGCTGCCAAGCGCGCCAAGAAGTGTTTGCCCGCCGAGTTGGAAGTGCACCTGCGCTGCGTTGCCGTCGCTGCCATCCATGCGCTGCGCAGTCACGGGAATTACGTTGGCGGAGCCAATAAAGTCGGCCACATAAGCGTTCACGGGCGTGCCGTACAACTCCTCGGGCGTGCCCAACTGCGCAATGGAGCCGCGGTCCATGATGGCAATGCGGTCGGACATGGCCAGCGCTTCTTCTTGGTCGTGGGTGACAAAAACTGTGGTGATGGCCGCCTCACGCACCAAAACCAAAATCACGTCGCGCATTTGCAGGCGCATTTTGGCGTCAAGGTTGGAGAGTGGTTCATCCATGAGCAGCACACGTGGGCGAATTACCAGCGCACGAGCCAGTGCTACGCGTTGGCGCTGGCCGCCGCTCATTTGCGCGGGGTAGCGGTCGGCCAGTGCCGAAAGGCCCACTTTTTCTAACGCCTCGCCCACGCGGCGCTGCGCCTCGGGCTTGGCCACTTTGCGCGCGCGCAAGCCATAGGCCACGTTGTCAAAAGCAGTTTTGTCGGGGAACAAAGCGTAATCCTGAAACACCATGCCGATGTCGCGGTGGTGCGTGGACACGCGGGTCACGTCATCCTGGTCAAACAAAATGCGCCCAGCGTCAGGTTCATAAAACCCCGCAATGCAGCGGAGCAGCGTGGTTTTTCCGCAACCGCTGGGGCCAAGCAAGGTGTAGAAAGCGCCGTCGGGAATATGCAGCGAAAGATCGCGCAGCACAGTTTGCCCGGTGAAATTTTTGACGATGCCGTCAATTGAGATGGATGCCATGAAGTATTAGAAATTTCTGTTGACCGATCGTAGATACCGACGCCGCATTCGCCCAGGGGGGTTTTCATGGTGACTAGGTTTGATTTTGGGTCGTTTCCTCACGTCCTGCAGTAGGCAGTAGCGGGGTAACTGTGAATGCCGCGAGAGCTTCCCGTGTGGAGCGCGCAGCTGTCTGCTTTCTTTGAGTTTTTGACAAGCATTCCATGATGCAGATCACGCCTGGCATACAGCTGCTCCGCAAAATACAGCGCCTTCGTCTGCAAGACTATCGTCTGATTGCGTTTGATATGGATTCAACCTTGATCACCATTGAGACCCTGGATGAGCTGGCTGAGATAGCAGGCTGCCGCGAACACATTCAGGCGGTGACTGAGGCGGCCATGCGCGGTGTATTGCCGGACTTTACGAAGAGCCTGCGTCTGCGTGCAGCGCTGCTTGCAGGTTTGCCGAAGCAGGTCATTCACCAAGTTTGCGAGCAACGCCTGCGCCTTAACCCAGGCGCTATGCGTTTAGTTGAAGCCTGCAAGACGCAGGGACTGCGCTTCGTGCTGATCACCAGCGGGTTCACATGCTTTGCCGACCGAGTGCAGGAAATGTTGGCTCTTGACGAATCACGTGCCAACGTATTGGAGATAGAAGATGACCGGGTGACAGGGCGCGTGTTCCCGCAGCCAGAAAGAGACTTTGTGGATGGCGATGAGAAAAAACACAGTCTACTAAAGGTGTGTGCGCAGATGGGAATCTCACACACACAAGCGATTGCTGTGGGCGATGGCGCGAACGATGTGCCAATGCTCCTCGCGGCAGGGCTCTCCGTGACCTATCGTGCCAAGCCCGTCGTTCGCGCACGCGCCCATTTGGCTATTGACCAAGGCGGTATGGACCGATTGCTCGAGATATTAGAAGTGTCATCCTGACCCAATAAGCGGCATTTCGATAACCCGATAGACGATAGGCTTCGAAGCGCGGCCCGCGTGCCGACGCACCTGGGCTTGTACGCGCCGGAGCTCGTCGAAGACCGTCACCGGTTTGATGAGCTGCCGGGTAGCGTTTTCGGAAACCGGGAGCTAGTCCATTGGCCGTAGATCTTACAAATCTACGATTTATACGGCCAAAGCACCCGAAAGTTGCGCATACCTGCCTCAGAGGAAAGTGTGATTCGATCCTTGATCTGACAAGAAAGTGATCGTTAGACCGTCGGTCCCAAGTCATCGCCGACTGTTTCCCCGGAGACTGCATCTTCCTCGCTGACAAAACTTTCGATGACGTGCAGGCCTCAAGGCAAGTCAGCGTCTCGCCCGGGTTGCTCAGTCCCTTAGTAAATCATTCGGGCTGCCAGCCCTGCGCTAGGGATTGCTAGGAGCAAGATCAACCCACTGTTCTTGCACAATGGATGCAGCCGTCAGACGGCTGGTGGGCGACGTCGAAAAGAACGCCTTTTTATTCAACGGAGACAAACCAATGACTTTTGCCAAGCACCTACTTGGGTTCACTATTGCGGCCGCTTTCGCCGGCGTTTCCCACGCAGCTCCCCCGCTCAAGATCGGGCTGGTTCTTCCGATGTCTGGCCCTTTTGCCGCCTACGGCAAGCAGATCGAGCACGGGGTGAAGCTTTACGTGGCTGAGCACAACGACATGTTTGGCGATCGAAAGGTCGAACTGGTCGTGAAGGACGACAGTCCTGGAACTTCAGGAGACGTCAGCAAACGCATGGCGCAAGAACTCGTGATCAAGGACAAGGTCGACATCCTGGCCGGGTTCGGGTTGACGCCATCTGCTTTTGCCGTTGCACCTTTAGCTACAGAAGCCAAGAAACCCATGGTGGTGATGAATGCTGCAACTTCGGCAATCACCACCAAATCGCCGTACATCGTGCGTACTTCGATGACGCTGCCGCAGGTAACGGCACCGATGGCTACATGGGCCGCCAAGAATGACATCAGGAGCGTCTTCATTCTGATCGCCGATTACGGGCCAGGTTACGACGCCGGCGCTCAGTTCAAGAAGACCTTCACCGCTGCGGGGGGCAAGATAGTTGATGAAGTCCGGGTGCCGGTAAGCAATACGGATTACGGTCCGTTCCTGCAGCGCATCAAGGACGCCAAGCCAGACGCGGTGTTTCTGTTCTTGCCGCCCGGTGCCGGCACTGTGGCTTTCATGAAAGGCTTCTCTGAGCGCGGCCTGGCCAAGTCGGGTATCAAGCTGATCGCAACTGGCGACCTTACCGAAGAAGACATCCTCGGGGCCCTCGGCGATCCCGCACTCGGTCTGGTGACCTCCTTCCATTATTCGGAAGTACATCCTTCCCCTGAGAACAAGGCCTTCACCGCGGCCTACGCCAAGGCATATCCAAACGACCGCCCCAACTTCATGGCGGTGGGCGGCTACGACGGAATGCACCTGATTGACGAGGTCCTGAAGAAAACCGGCGGAGACGCCGATGCCGAGAAGTTTGTGGCCGCTGCCAAAGGAATGCATTGGATCAGCCCACGCGGGCCGATGATGATCGACCCCGAAACACGTGACGTGGTTCAGACAATCTACATTCGCAAGGTCGAAAAGGTCGACGGCAAGTTGCAGAACGTCGAATTCGCCGAAACGCCGAACTTCAAGGATCCTGGCAAAGAGTAAGCGGGTCATTTCCGACGTTGGCGAGTCATCATGACTGTTCTATTTGATGGCATCGCTGCGGGCATGCTGCTGTTTCTCATCAGCGTCGGCCTGTCAATCACGCTGGGGTTGATGAATTTTGTCAACCTGGCACACGGCGCCTTTGCGATGGTGGGCGGATACGTCTGCGTGATCCTGCTGAGCCGTTTCGGCGTGCCTTTTTTGTTGGCGCTACCGCTCGTGGCGCTGATCTCGGGGTTGGTCGGGGTGCTGCTGGAGCGAACGTTGTATCGCCGTCTTTATGGCGCCTCACCGCTCGATCAGGTGCTGTTCTCGATCGGTCTGGTGTTCGTCGCAATGTCTGGGGCCAACTATTTCTTCGGCTCCCAGCAGCAGCCGCTTCAACTGCCCTCAATGCTGCGGGGTCAGGTACATCTTCCGGGCCTCGACATGGGTGTTTACCGCCTGTTCCTGATTGCCATCGGTCTGGTGATGGCGCTCGGCCTTCAATGGCTGGTGTCGGGCACGCGCTTTGGTGCCCAGCTCCGCGCCGCCGTAGATAACCCGCGTGTAGCGCGCGGCCTGGGCATAGACGTCGATCGGGTTTTCGTGGCGACCTTTGCCCTGGGTTCTGCGCTGGCAGGACTCGGCGGCGCACTAGGGATAGAAATGCTGGGGCTCGATCCTTCCTTTCCGATCACCTACCTT
>JBBSUX010000060.1:0-14779 GCA_038234045.1 Burkholderiales bacterium | reverse complement strand
TGATGGGCGCGGCGGTCCGGCGCGCGCGGCTCAGATCACTGGTGACGAAGGCGTCGATCCGGGCTTCTGCAGCGAGCCTCACCGCAAGGCGTTCAGCCTGCAGCAGACCGATCGCGTTCAGCGCGACATCGACATGACCCTGGAATCGCCGTTCGCGGTTCGCATCGGTTTCGCCATGACGAACCAGGATCAGGTCAATGGACATCTGTTTCAGGACCAGAGTTCGAGAGCTCCGCGCTTCAACCGAGCGCGATGCGCAGGTGCGGGCAAAAAGGCCTGCCGGCTTGGGCGCAACGGCAATTCGGCGACTCGCAAATCACTTCTGCATCGACTCTATCGGTACGCGTTTGAGCGATTCGAGAGAGGAAAGATCGATCGCCTGGACGGCCTTCTTCACGTCGTCAATGCCCAGACTTTCGCCATCTCCCTGCACCAGAACGCCGTTGTCCAGGATCACCATGTACTGCGCATGTGAGCCGTTCTTGCTGTACTCCTCGCGCACGGTGCGCTTGCCCTCGCGACGTACCTTCTCCACGCTGTCGGCAGTTTCGCGATCGAGTGTGATTTGCGCCCAAGCTGTTGCAGCAAGCAGGCCGCCGGCGCCACCCGCATCGGTGATGGACAGCGAGAGCCGGCGATCGCCCTGGTGATAGACCGCGTTGGCGCTGCTGCCGGCCAGACCCATCGCCGCGCCGCCCTGCGCTTCAATTGATTCGCGCGGCAGCGACGTACTTGTATCCGGCAAAAAGGCCTTGAGTTGCGCCGGTGGAAACGCCGCACCGGCGGCTTTGCCAGTGGCTGCACCCAGCATCGTGTTCATCGCATCGCGTGCTGCCTGGGCCGCTGCCTCGGGTGTGGCGGGCCCCTTGTTATCCTGCTGCGCCTCAGCCATGCGGCGACTTGCTCCCTCCATCCCCTTGGCAGCTTCCTGCATGCGCACGGTGTCGATGGCGATGCTGCCGTCGGGCGTGGTGATTGCAACGCGCGAGGGCGCGGCCATGTGGCCAGCCAGCAGACCGGTTGGGATCAGTGCGGCACTGATGGCGCCCACGATAATCGCCGCGACGATGGCGCACACGGTGACGACGGCGGTGTAGACCACGGCTTTTTCCGGCGGGCACTTCATCAGCACTGGCAAGCCGGTGTAGAGCAGATAGAGAGAATACAAGCCGGCGATCATGCCGAGAACGCCCAGCACGGGGAGCAGGCTGAAGATGCCGCCCAGCATCGCAGCGGTACTGGCATAGACCACCAGCTTTAGTGCACTGATGCGGCTCTTCACGCCGCCGAAAGAGGGGGCCAGTGCTTCAACGATAAGAGCCAGCACGAAGATCATCCCCAGCGAGAGCAGATAGCGAAGCACCATCGACACTAGACCGCTCAAGACCGGCACCCGCACATTGAAACCAAAGGCGCCCACACCCACGAGCGACAGGCCGATGAAGCCTGCAAGCGCCGGGATCAGCGCCAGGATCATCAGGTAATTCTTGTAGAGCGACGCGGCGTCAGCGGGCTCGGCGTCGATAACGGGCCAGGTGGCCTTGGGGCGCAGGACGATGTTCTGGGCACGGTCGATAAGATTCATTACTTTTTTCCTTCTGCCGGCCAAGCTACAGCGGATCTGCCGAGCCGCGCAAATGATTCATAGCGGCACCAGCCGCAACGGATGAAGGCAACGCGCGTCACGGTACGGGCCGCTGTCACGCATCCAACCCGGCCCTAGAGATGTCTGCGCGCACTGAAGTGCACCATCGGTACGACTGCGCCATTGGTACCAAGGCGCCGCGGATGCCCAGGTACCAGCGGTAGAAATCAGGAGCAATACCGCAAAAACTGACACCCGAACGGCACAATATTTTGGCATTAGCATGGAGCTATTCTGATGCAGCGGGCGCAGGCGATCACTTCTGCGGAATTGCGATCACACCCACAACGGATTTTGGAGAGGCTTGATGGCCCTTCGATTTCCACGAAGCCGCGTACAAGCGGCCGAAGGACACCGACTTCATGTCAGACACAGGATGCGAGGGCTGCCGCAACGGCGAGGCTCTGGACTTTGAATTCACCATGGCGTTTCAGCCCATCGTCGACGTGGCCAAGCGTGAAGTGTTCGCACACGAAGCGCTGGTGCGCGGACCCACTGGCGAAGGTGCCTACAGCATTCTTGCCAAGGTCGGGCCGCACAACCGCTATGCCTTCGACCAGGCCTGTCGGGTGCGGGCCATCGAGATGGCAAGCGCGCTCGGTATGCAGAGCCGGCTGTCGATCAATTTCCTGCCCAACGCGGTATACCGGGCGGAAGCGTGCATTCGCCTCACGCTGGCGACAGCAGAGCGCTGCGGGTTCCCGGTGGATCGCATCATGTTCGAGCTGCTGGAAGACGAGCGCTCCAATGATCTGGCGCACCTGACATCGATCTTCACCGAGTACGCCAAACGCGGCTTCATCACCGCCATCGACGATTTTGGCGCGGGCTTTGCGGGCTTCGAGTTTCTCGCCGCGTTCCAGCCGCAGGTGATCAAGATCGACATGCAGCTGATCCGCAACGTGCACATCGACCGGGTGCGCCGCACCATCGTGGAAGGCCTGGTGAACATCGCCCACGGGCTTGACATCATGGTGGTGGGCGAAGGTGTCGAGTGCCGGGAAGAGGTCGAAGTGCTGCGCGACATGGGCGTGGCGCTCTTTCAGGGCTACGTGTTTGCAAGGCCTGCAGTTGGCCCTCTGCCGCAGGTGGATTGGGCGGCTATCGACTAGAGGGAGCGGCGTTTTCCCTCGGCGTCTGTTTTATTATTTCTGATAGCTAGTAGCGCTTGTACTGAAATCGCCTAAGGCCTGCTTGGTTCGAAATTTACGGTCCTGAGGATTCGCGCTGAGCAGTAACGATCCATCCTTCCAGGGGATCGACGTCGTCTGGCAAACCGTAACGCGGCAAGCCCGCCAGATGCTGGCGCAAACTCCAGGCTGCCTGCATCAGGCACAGCACTGCATCAAGCGCATCGCCGCTGGCATTCGTTGATAACTGGTCGAGTAGCAAGGGGCTGGCTTTCAGGCTGAGCCCGATGAAAAGCGGAACACCTGCGGTGCGCTCTCCACGCTCCAGCGCCGCCAGCAGATCCTTGCGAGCGATAAGGCGATCAGAGGTCTGCTTGGCGCGGTCGTCGCTCTTGTAGCTACGCCTTCCCAGCACTTCACGGGCGAGCAGGCCGGGATAGGCCTCGAGGGCGATGCGAGCACGCGGCGCCGCTGTGACTTCGTGATGTTGATCCTGATCTTCGTCACCGACACCAACAAGTCGCGCTCCAGCAGCACGCAGCACTGGTACACCCGCATGCAGCATCCAGGCAACGGGAGGGTTGACCCACTTCATCGATGGGCTGGAACCGGCTGGCACGTCGGTTGCGCGATGGGCGAACTTGCCTCCTACCGGCCGGGCATTACAGAAGTTGGCGAAGGTGGAGCGGATTTCGGGCCGCGTCAGGCGGGCATAGTGATCCATGCAGGCTGACCAGTCGGCGGGCCAGCCAAGCGTTTCGACCAATTCGCGCGGAAGGCCGAAGGGCAGATCAAATCCCCCTAGCCAAGCCGCATCGGGCACGGCCAGCCAAGCCGCCCATTCGGCCAGGCTGGTGTGGCGGACCAGCGCGGTGAGCTGTACGTGCTTGTTCCCTACGAGGCGCCCGAGCGCTGTGACGATGGGCTTGGCGCGACGCGGTGCGCTGGAAAAATCACATCCGAATAGCAGGGACGTCTGGGGTTGAGCGCCTTCTGACGCTGCCGCGACGCCGATACTTGCGCTGCGCGTCATCCCAGCGCCAGTGCGGTAACGCCGGCAGCGATGAACAGCGCTCCCAGCAGACGCAGCAAACGGCTGCCCTCGCCCAGCAAGCGCCCACCCAGCAAAGCAGCAAAAAGCATCGACACTTCGCGGGCGGGCGCCACATGCGACAGCGGTGCCGACTGCATCGCATAAAGCACCAGCACATACGAAATCGGGCTGATGCCGCCGACCATGAGCGCGTATTTCCACTGACTGCGCCACAGGCGTGCCGTGGTCGGCAAGTCGCGCAGCACGGCGGGCGCGAGCAGGCCAACCCGCACGAAATTGCTCATGTAATCAACCAGGATCGGCGACAGCAGCATCACCTTGACGGCATAGCCATCGAGGACGGTGTAGCAGGCGATGAAGCCGCCAGTGGCAAATCCCCATGCCAGACCTCGCTTCACCCGCTGGCGGCGTTGCGGATCCTGAGCGTTGCGCAGCAGTTGCGGCCCACCGGCAATCAAAAAAACGCCCGCTGCTACACCCACAATGCCGAGCAGGCCCAGCGCCGACAGATGCTCCCCCAGCAGCACGATCGCAATCGCCGAAGAGAGCATGGGCCCCGAGCCTCGCGCCACCGGATACACCACGGTCAGATCAGCCGCGCGATAGCCCCGCAGCAGGGTCACGTAATAGCCCACATGGACGACGCCGCTGGCCGCGACGATCGCCCACTCGGCAGCGCCCCACTGCCCAACGACACCGCGCCCGGCCCACCAGCCCACCGGTGCCCACACGACCATCATCAAGGCGCTGGTGAAGAACGCGAACCGGGCGTCGCCGCCGGCGTTCTTGGCGGCGATGTTCCAGCTGGCGTGGATCAGGCCAGCAAGGAGAACGAGAGCGAATGCGGTGGCGGACACGGGCAACTGCGACGCGGGTCGGTCGCAGCAGGATCAGGCGATGCTACAGATGCTGGCTGGCGCCTTCAGACGCGCCCGACGATGGACGCGGTGGCCATCAACTCCTCGAGGAGAGCCAGCGAAGCAGCGCCGGGCATGGCGTAGGGGTTCAGCTCGGGTCGCTCGGAATACTTCAGCACCAGCGCGGCGTTCAGACGCGAGAGGTTTGCCTGGCCCATGGTCCAGCCGCCAAACCGGCGCTCCTGAATCTCCAGATAGTGGAGCAATTCAACATCGCGATGACGCGCGTCGCGAATGATGTGCGCATACAGCGTGTTGACCTCGGAGCGGCCACCTTCGATCGCCTGCAAAAAGATGCCACTACCGTAGCAGAGGATGCCGGTGATGCCGCACGCTGGATTGTGCAGACGTGATTGGCCGAGGATGGATTCGATCGCAGCGGGCGACGTATCCACCGCGCGGCTTGCATAGAGAAGGCGTACCAACATGATGATGAGTGCCGTGTTATTCGCGGCTGGGCAGCAACGACAAAAACTCGCGACGCAGGGAGGCGTCTTTCAGAAAAACACCGCGCATGACGGAATTGACCATCTTGCTGTTCATCTCCTTCACGCCGCGCCATGACATGCAGAAATGGCTCGCCTCCATCACGATGGCCAGGCCATCGGGCTGGGTTTTGTCCATGATCAGATCGGCCAGTTGCACCACCGCTTCTTCCTGAATCTGGGGCCGTCCCATCACCCAGTCGACCAGACGCGCGTATTTGGAAAGGCCGATCACGTTGGTGTGCTCGTTCGGCAGCACACCCACCCAGATCCGGCCGATCACCGGGCAGAAATGGTGGCTGCAGGCGCTGCGCACGGTGAGCGGCCCGACGATCAGCAGTTCGTTGAGATGTTCGGCGTTCGGAAATTCGGTGACCGCGGGTGGCTCGACATAGCGCCCCCGGAACACTTCCTGCAAATACATTTTGGCCACGCGACGTGCGGTGTTGCGTGTGTTGTGATCGCTCTCGATGTCGATGACCATGCTCTCGAGCACGCCGCGCATCTTCACCTCGACCTCATCAAGCAGCCGATCCAGATCGCCCTCTTCCATGCAGTCGGCAATGTTGTCGTTGGCATGAAAGCGCTTGCGTGAAGCCGCGAGTCGCTCGCGGATCTTCACGGAAACGGGGATACCTTCGTTTTCGAGGTCACGCGGATCGGCTGCTTTCATGAGCGGTTCGGCCTTTTTCAACATGAGTCATGGTAACGAAACTCGGCTGTACCGTCCGTGCTTGGAGATTTGCCATGGCTTCTGAAAGGGTGGAGCGCGACGCCCGAGCCGGAGCTCTCATCGTCAACCGTTCACGGTCAATCGATGAAGCGAGGCAACTGCAGGATGGCTTCCGCATTGGAGGGCGAATAACACAGCGCCGCCGCTTCGCGCCAGTCGAGCCAGCGCTGCGCGACATGCTCGTGCGGGCTGAGCCGCACGGTAAGCGCCCCGGGAACGCGCAGACCGAAGAGCCGTTCGGTGTTGTGGGTAACGTCCGGCGCGTAGCGGTGGCGCCACTGCGGATAGATGTCGTAGACGTTTTCAAGATGCCAGTCTTGCAGTGCGCAATCCGCAGCACGGGCGTCGATTCCGGTTTCCTCGGCTACCTCACGTACTGCGGTTGTTTCATAGCTTTCATCCGATGTGTCCTTGCTGCCGGTGACCGACTGCCAGAAGCCAGCCATGTCCGCGCGCTCAATCATCAGCACTTCGAGCGCTGGCGTGTGAATAACGACCAGCACCGACTGCGGAATCTTCCAGGAGCGTCTGACGGCAGGATTAATCATAAAAAATGCCTCTAGCGCACTTTCTTCCTGCGCCATTAGCTACCTTTTTCATCTTAAATCCAGCAACTCATTTGCTGTGTGGCGGTCGCGCCTCAGCCCAGCAACGCATACGGTCCACCACGCTCCAGAGCGCGCTGGTAGGCGGGGCGCAGATGGATGCGTTCAAGGTACGCCATGAGACGGGGCCTTGACGCATTCAGCCCACCGCGCGCCCGCGCTGCCTCGATCGGAAAGCTCATCTGGATGTCGGCACCACTGAAGCCCTCGCCAGCAAACCACCGGCTTTTGCCGAGTTCGCTTTCCATGAAGTCGAGATGCGTCTCGATGTTGGGCGAGATGAACGTGCTCTTCACCTTGCCGGAAATCGCTTTCGCGATAGGTTTGACGAAGAAAGGCATGGGATTGCTTTCGATCTTGTCGAAGATCAGCTTCATCAGCAAAGGCGGCATCGCCGACCCTTCGGAGTAATGCATCCAGTAGCGATAACGCAGCGCTTCGGCCGATCCGGCAACAGGTGCCAGACGCCCATTGCCGAAGCGCTCGATCACGGTTTCGATGATGGCGCCTGACTCGGCCAGCACCAAGCCATCGTCGCTCGTGACGACCGGCGCCTTGCCGAGCGGATGAATCTTCTTCAGCTCTGGCGGCGCCAGCATGGTGGCAGGATCACGCTTGTAGACGACGACGTCGTAGGTGAGACCGAGCTCTTCGAGCAGCCAGAGCACGCGCTGCGAGCGGGAATTTTCGAGATGGTGAACCGTGAATGTCATGCCGTCTATTGTGCGTTCCCGCAACAGGAGCAAAAGCTTGCGCAAGCTCCCAGAACGGCCAGCCGCCCACGCAGGGCGACTGAGCCCAGAGTTGAGCTTTATTTACTTAGCGGATTCCGCATTGCCGGCCGGCGTGGCGGCGACATCCGTATTCCGCAAACGGATGTGCAGCTCGCGCAGCTGCTTTTCATCGACCAGACTCGGCGCGCGCGTGAGCAAATCCTGCGCACGCTGTGTCTTGGGAAAGGCGATGACGTCGCGAATGGATTCGGCGCCCGTCATCATGGTGACGATACGGTCGAGACCGAAAGCCAGGCCACCATGCGGTGGCGCACCGTATTGCAGCGCGTCGAGCAGGAAACCGAATTTCTCCTGCGCTTCTTCCGGCGAAATGTGCAGGGCATCGAACACCTTCTGCTGCACGTCGGCACGATGGATACGCACAGAGCCGCCACCCATCTCCCAGCCGTTGAGCACCATGTCGTAGCCCTTGCTGATGCAACGGCCCGGGTCGGTGACCATCCAGTCCTCGTGACCGTCTTTCGGCGCGGTGAACGGATGGTGCACAGCATTCCAGCGCTGGGAATCTTCGTCGAACTCGAACATCGGAAAATCCACCACCCAGAGCGGCGCCCAGCGGTCTTCGAAAAGGCCGCTCTTCTTGCCGAACTCGCTGTGTCCGATCTTGATGCGCAGCGCACCGATAGCGTCGTTGACGATCTTTTCCTTGTCGGCACCAAAGAACAGCAGATCGCCGTCCTGGGCACCGGTGCGCTTCAGGATCTCGGCGATCGCCTCGTCGTGAAGGTTCTTGACGATTGGTGACTGCAGACCGTCACGGCCCTGGGCCAGCTCGTTAACCTTGATGTAGGCAAGGCCCTTGGCACCGTAAATCTTGACAAATTCGGTATAGCCGTCGATCTCGCCGCGGGAGAGCCCGCCGGTCTCGCGCGCGCCACCGGGAACCCGCAGCGCTACAACCCGGCCGCCGGTCATGTTGGCGGCGCCCGAAAACACCTTGAAGCCGACATCCTTCATGACATCAGTGAGCTCGGTAAATTCGAGCTTGACGCGCAGATCGGGCTTGTCGGAGCCATAACGATGCGCTGCTTCCTGGTAGGTCATCACCGGGAAATCGCCCAGATCGACCTTCAGCGTCTTCAGGAACACTGTCTTGATCATGTCCTGGAACAGGTCACGAATGTCCTGCTCGCCCATGAACGAGGTCTCGATATCGATCTGCGTGAATTCCGGCTGGCGGTCGGCGCGCAGGTCCTCGTCGCGGAAGCACTTGGTGATCTGGTAGTAGCGATCGAAACCGGCCACCATCAGCAATTGCTTGAACAACTGGGGCGACTGCGGCAGCGCGAAGAAATGACCGCCATGCACGCGGCTCGGCACCAGATAGTCACGCGCACCTTCGGGCGTCGACTTGGTGAGCATGGGGGTTTCGATATCAACGAAACCGTTGGCATCGAGGAACTTGCGCACTTCCATCGCCACGCGGTAGCGCAGCATCAGGTTGTTCTGCATGTACGGACGGCGCAGATCCAGCACGCGATGCGTGAGGCGCGTGGTTTCCGACAGGTTCTCGTCGTCGATCTGGAAGGGCGGCGTGACAGAGGGGTTAAGCACGTTCAGTTCGTGACACAGCACCTCGATCTTGCCGCTTTTCAGGTTGTCGTTGACGGTACCCTCAGGCCGGGCGCGCACCAGTCCCGTGACCTGCACGCAGAATTCGTTTCGTACATCCTCGGCGGTCGCAAACATGTCGGCACGATCAGGATCGCACACCACCTGCACATAGCCTTCGCGGTCGCGCAGATCGATGAAGATCACGCCGCCGTGATCGCGGCGCCGGTTGACCCAGCCGCAAAGGGTGACGGTTTCGCCCAGGAGTGCTTCGGTCACAAGACCGCAATAGTGGGTGCGCATGGTCATGGTGGTGGAACCGGCTGCCGGCATGCGGCGCCGCCTTTCCTGAAAGTGCTGTTTACTTGACGATGGGAGGGAGCGTGGGAACGGCCGGTGAGACCGGCGACACGACGCCCATGGAGACGATGTACTTGAGGGCTGAATCGATGCTCATGTCGAGCTCAAGACAGTCGCTGCGTCGCAGCATGACGAAATATCCACCGGTGGGGTTCGGCGTGGTTGGCACATAAACGCTGAGGTAGTCATCCTGGAGATAGTTGGCAACTTCACCGCCTGGTGCGCCGGTGACAAAAGCTACTGTCCACACGCCTTCCCGCGGCCACTGGATCAGCACCGCCGTGCGAAACGCATTGCCGCCCTCCGAGAAGAGCGTGTCAGACACCTGTTTGACGCTCGAATAAATGGAGCGCACCACCGGAATCCGCACCAGAACCGCATCGCCCCATTTGACGAGCTTTTTGCCGACAAAATTGCTGGTGACAGCGCCCGCCCCCAGCAGGATGACAAGCGTCAGCACCACGCCGAATCCGGGAATATGGAAACCCAGCACGTGGTCGGGTTGCCAGCCATTGGGAAGAATGAGCAAGGTCTGGTCGAGCGTGCCGACGATCCATCTCAGCACCGCCAGCGTGATGACGAGCGGCACGATCACCAGCAGACCGGCGAAGAGCCATTTGCGCAGGGCGTTCATCACAGCGGCATCAATCCTTGCGCTTTGGGGCGGCAGGGGTGGCGGCTGCTGCCGGAGCTGAAGCAGGTGCCGCACTGGGAGGTGCAGCCGTGCTTGCAGAACCTGAGCCGGAAGTCGGAACAGCCGCGCTGCCATCGGCCTTGCCAGGCGAAGCAGCCTTGCCGGAATCGCCCGAGGCGGCTGGGCTGTCGCCGGAAGCGGGCTTGGCATCACCCTCGGACTTGCCCTCAGCCGGTTTCGCGCCCTTGTCACCCCCACGGAAATCCGTGACGTACCAGCCGGAGCCCTTGAGCTGGAAGCCAGCTGCCGTCACCTGCTTCTGGAACGCTTCGGCACCGCATGCTGGACAGAGTGTCAGCTTGGGATCGGACATCTTTTGCAAGACGTCTTTGCTGAACCCGCAGGACTCGCACTTGTAGGCGTAGATGGGCATGGAAAACGCAATAGCCGGCGCGCGGCCGGCAAGAAGGTGAAAGGGGGAAAGCGAACGCTCCGCAGAGGTGCGCGAAAAACCCTCGATTATAGGATGCTGGAAGTCTTGCTGCCGGGTCAGGAGCCCACCAGCTTGGGGGCGAGCCTGTGCGAGTTGCGCAAGCGTTGCGGCGCCAGTGAGCCCCACACCATGCCGCCCGCCGCAGCCAGCAGGCCGGCGAGCTGTGCGGGAAAGACCTCACCCGCAGGCGTCATCAAAAACAGCAGCCAGGTCAGCACGCCAGCAGCGATCGAGACCAGGGCTCCCTGCGTGCTGGCACGGCGCCAGTACAGCCCGCACACTAGCGGAACAAAAGCGCCCACCAATGTGACCTGATAAGCACCCGAGACCATTTCGTAGATCGAGGTGCCCTCCATACGGATCGAATAGGCCAGCACGCAGGCGCTGAAGATCAGCACGGTGATGCGCATCGTGCGCAGGTGCTGCCGATCGGTCATATCCGGGCGGAATTGCCGCCAGATGTTCTCGGTGAAGGTGACGCTCGGCGCCAGCAGCGTAGCCGACGCGGTGGACTTGATGGCGGAGAGCAGTGCACCGAAGAAAAGCACCTGCATCACGAACGGCATGCGCTGCAGCACCAGCGTGGGGAGTATCTTTTGCGGATCATCCTTCAACAGCGCTGCGGCTTCGTTCGGCATGATCACCAGAGCACTTGCCACCAGAAACATCGGCACGAAAGCGAACAGGATGTAGAACACGCCGCCGATCACCGGACCACGCGTGGCGGCATAGGTGTTCTTGGCAGACATCACGCGCTGGAACACGTCCTGCTGCGGGATGGAGCCCAACATCATGGTGATGGCTGCCGAGAAGAAGAACAGAACGTCGTGGAGCTTGGGCTCCGGCAGGAAGTGAAACAGATCGCGCTGGGTGGCGAAGGCGATCACGTTGTGGGCGCCGCCCGCGAGCCGGCTGGAGAAAAAGGCCAGTACCGCGAGCCCGCCCACCAGAATGATCATCTGGATGAAGTCGGTCACCGCCACCGACCACATGCCGCCAAACAGCGTATAGGCCAGGATCGAAACGACACCGATCACCATCCCCAACGGAACACTGATCGCGCCGCTTGAAAGCACGTTGAAAACCAGACCCAGCGCAGTGACTTGTGCCGATACCCAGCCAAGATAGCTCAGCATGATGATGAGTGAGCACACCACCTCCACTTCGCGGCCGAAACGCTGCCGGTAGTAATCGCTGATGGTCAGCAGATTCATCCGGTAAAGCCGTGCCGCAAAAAAGACGCCCACCAGAATCAGGCAGGTACCGGCACCGAACGGGTCTTCTACCACGCTGCCGAGGCCGCCCTGCACGAACTTGGCCGGAATTCCCAAGACGGTTTCGGAGCCGAACCAGGTCGCGAAAGTGGTGGTAACGATCATCGCCAGCGGCAGCCTTCGCCCTGCTACGGCAAAGTCGGCGGTGTTGCGCACGCGCCGTGCGGCGAAAAGGCCGATGGCGATCGTGACGAGCAGATAGGCAAAGACAAGCGTCAGCAGCATGACACGGGCCCTGTCGGATCAGGAGTTGGGGGAGAAAAGACGCGGCATTATCGGGCCAGCACGCAAAGGCCGTGCCGCCGCCCCTTGCGCCTGCCGCTCACGCAGCCGCTAAAACACCTGTACGCGCACGACCAACTGCATGGCAAGAAGGCCCAGCACAAATCCGAGACCACCGTAGATGATGGTCTGCAGCAGGCGATTGGTGCGCTTTTGCAGGCGGATCAGCTCTTCCATCTCGCGGCGGTGCGCATCGGATGGGCGCTGCTGCAGATATTCGTAGAGCAGGCGTGGCAATTCCGGCAATTGCTTGGCGTAACGTGGCGCCTGGTCGCGCAGCTGCTTGAACAACTTCTTGGGGCCGATCTGCTCGACCATCCATTTCTCGAGAAAAGGACGCGCCGTGCTCCACAGATCGAGATCAGGGTCGAGCTGCCGGCCTAGCCCTTCTACATTGAGCAGGGTCTTCTGCAGCAAAACGAGCTGCGGCTGGATCTCCACCTGAAAGCGTCTTGAGGTCTGGAACAGCCGCATCAACACCATGCCGAGGGAGAGCTCTTTGAGCGGCCGATCAAAATACGGCTCGCACACGGCCCGAATGGCGGATTCGAGCTCATCGACCCGCGTATGAGCAGGCACCCAGCCTGATTCCACGTGCAACTCGGCAACGCGCTTGTAGTCGCGTCGGAAAAAAGCCGTGAAGTTCTGCGCCAGATAATCCTTGTCGAACTCGGTCAAGGTCCCGACGATGCCGAAATCGAGCAGCACATAGTTGCCGAGGCGACCCGGCTCGATGCTCACCTGGATATTGCCCGGATGCATGTCGGCATGGAAAAAGCCGTCGCGGAATACCTGGGTGAAGAAAATCGTCACCCCGTCGCGTGCGAGCTTGCGCAGATCCACGCCCGCTGCCTGCAGCCGCTCGACCTGGTTGATCGGCACGCCCTTCATGCGCTCCATCACGAGCACGTCGGGATGGCAAAAATCCCAGAACATCTCGGGAATCTGCACGACATCCACGCCGTCCATGTTGCGCCGCAGCTGGGCTGCGTTGGCAGCTTCCCGGATGAAATCAAGCTCGTCGTGCAGGTACTTGTGGAATTCGGCCACCACTTCGCGCGGCTTCAGCCGCTTGCCGTCGGCCGAAAGCGATTCGACCCAGCCCGCCATCATGCGCATCAGCGCCAGATCCTTGCCGATGGCCTGCAGCATTCCCGGACGACGAACCTTGACGGCTACTTCCCGTTCGATTCCGTGCCGGTCCTTCAGCGTCGCAAAGTGAACCTGGGCAATCGAAGCGCTCGCCACAGGTGTCTGCTCGAAAGATGCAAAGACGGATTCGAGCGGTCGCCGGAATGCCTTCTCGATGGTTGAGACGGCCACCGCACTGGGGAACGGCGGTACGCGATCCTGCAGATGCGCCAGCTCGTCAGCAATGTCCTGCGGCAGCAGATCGCGACGGGTCGAAAGGACTTGCCCGAACTTCACAAAGATCGGGCCGAGCGCCTCGAGCGCCTCGCGCAAGCGCTGCCCGCGCGGCGCGTCGAGCTTTCGCCCGACCGTAAGAATACGGGCAAGAATACCCAGCCAGGGCTTGCGAAAACTGGTGAGCACCAGTTCGTCCAGACCGTAGCGCAGCACGATCCAGAGGATGAATATCCCCCGGCTGAAGCGGCCCATGAACTCAGCTCTCCGCAGGCTCGGAAGCGCTGCCGCCCTTGGCGGGCTGACCGCCGCGACTGGCCACAAAACGCTTCAGCGCAGCGGCAACGCTGCGGGCAATACGCGCCACATGATGGGCAGGCGCATCGCCAACGATCCGCGCCAGATCGTCCTCGACGTCCCAGCGCACGTTGTCCACCAGCCAGTTGATCTCTGCGGCCAGCTGCACATCTCCCTCGATGCGCACGCCCGGCTTCTCACCACGCACGGCGGAACGTGCCAACCCAAGGGGAGATTCTTCGGTGATCGACAGTGTCAGGTCCGCCTGCTTGTCGGGAACGGCAACATCAAGAAGCCCCGCAGGAGTCACCACCAGCTGCACGGAAAAATTCCGCCACTGCACCCGCACGACCCGCCCCTGCTGGCGCACCAGCCGCGCCAAAGCCTCAGGTTCCTGCTGCAGCACATGATTCAGAAACAACACCGCGCGGTGCTGCACCTCGTCAACCACCCAGGCCGGAGGCTGAAGCCGCCCAGCCGCGCCCTTCGCAAGCCGCTCGAAAAAAGCGAAAGGGGATGAAGGGGAAGAAGAAGTAAACGGTTCCATCCCCGCATTATCCCGAAGGCCGACACTTCTCCTACCAGCAGTGGTAACGGGGTTGGGCGGCAAGGATGAGACAGGAACGGCTATTCGCCAGGAATCTGGAGCACAAACTCTTCGGTGCGCGAAGGACCAAAATCCAGGACACCGCGGAACCGGCTTCGCCGGGCCGCTGGTGTCGCCCCCGGAAGGGGGTTGGCGAAGCGACACGCAGTGCGCGAAGACTGGGGGTGAGCTTTATTGCAAAGCCTGCACGCCAGCAACCAACCAGCCGAGGGAACCGTCCTTGGGCTTGGTCATGTTCCAGACCTCGCGGAACGGGCTTGGGCCGCCAGAGGGCTCTTCACGGATCATTCCGGAGAACTCCACACTGGCGAGGTAGCCGGATTCCACATCCTCAATACCCAGCAGCTTCGCGTCGAGCATCACCACTTCCGTCTTGTTCGGACCCTGACCGGTATGGGCTTCACGATCAGCCAGTTGCGACCGGATTTCGACCAGCATGCCGTCCGTCATCATTGCCCGCAGGCTCGAAATGTCGGAATGATCCCAGGCGTCTTGCAGCGTGATGAAATTGCGCTTGGCCGCAGCGAGGAAGCCACCTTCGTCGAACCCGGCC
>JBBSUX010000059.1:0-14827 GCA_038234045.1 Burkholderiales bacterium | reverse complement strand
GGGGTTTTGCATTTGGAGAAACGCGAGATCTTTGAAAGATTGTTGGAAGAGGCGTACAGCCTTAATGCTGGTGTTTTAGCCAAGGGCTAATGGTCAGGGCAGATGAGGCTACATGCTTTTGAAGACTCAGAGATATGCGAACCTGCCGCCATTTCGCGTCAGACTAGATTCTGCCAATCGCTTTTTTTTCGCCATCCACAAACGTCGCAAGCTCGCCTGGGCGCAACTGAATCCAGGCCTCATTGCTCGTAAGCGGTGTAGTGGCAATTACCGTAACCCTGTCACTCTTTGTCGTCTGCGTCGCAAAGTCAAGCGTCAGATCTTCATCTGAGAGCTCTGCCGACGCAAACGGGTACGCCCGCTCCAAATGATGCAGTTGAGTAGAAGCGTGCGCCCAAAGGGCTTCACCATTTGAGAGCAGGATGTTGAAAGTGCCGTAAGCAGCGATGGGCACAATCAGTTCGCTCAATGTGAGGCTGAGTTCCGAAACTGTAGGCACCCCCGCGTGCGCTTTCGCAAGTTCCTGCATGATCCAGCAGAACGCCAGCTCACTGTCAGTTTCGCCGACCGGTCGGAAGCCTGCGTGTAGACGGGGGTGAAATTCCTTGCCCAGGTCGCCGTTGTGTGCAAACACCCAATTACGACCCCACAGTTCCCGGATGAACGGGTGGCAATTCTGAAGGGTTGCGTTGCCATGCGTCGCTTTGCGGATATGCGCGATAACGGTTTTGCTTCGTATGGGATAGTTTCGTACAAATGCGGCTAACGGTGAACGGCAGGCGGCTTGGCTGTCCACAAAATGACGGACGCCTCGTTCTTCAAAGAACGTGATCCCCCATCCGTCGGCGTGATGGTCTGTTTCGCCTCCGCGCCTCGCGAACCCGGAGAAGCTGAAGTTGATGTCTGTGGGCGTGTTTGCGCTCATTCCCAACAATTGGCACATGACTGACTCTTCTTTTTGTTAAGGAGCCGTTCTGAACTGCGCGCCCATCCTAATTCGACGCCTCCATGTGGACGTGAGGTCAAGAGTCTGCCGACGGCGCGCCGTTTGACCGTTGTCGGATGACTCCCAAGCAAGAGTTTGAGCGACACTCAACGCGGCTCAGACCACAACTTTCCGCCGGTTGCCCAGTTGCTCCGAGGAATGTCAGTGATGATAATGTCGACCGATTCTGGAGACCCACCAAGAACCGCCACTGAAACTCGCGTCATCTCTTCGACCAGCTTCTTTTTCTGGTCGATCGTTCGACCTTCCATCATTTCGACGTGATAAGTTGGCATGTTCCGGTTCTCCAAAGCGTGTTGCAGGCGGCGATTATCGAGATCTGGATTCAGTGTGCGGCAAAACCTCAGCGAAATACACAAGTTATGGACCCCAAGAAGCGCGGCAGACACCAAAACGACTGAAAAAGCGAGCTGTCGGGTTTTTCGCTTCTGGCCGTGCGTCGCAGTTTCCCGCCTCAAATGAAAAGGCCCGTCCGTACGGTAGGTACGGCGGGCCATCATTTGGAAGCTAGGCTTGCCGCAAACTGCTCAGCAATCTACTTCGTCCAAATGGATGTTGGCTCAGGGAAGCAGTACTTTGTCAACGACGTGGATCACGCCATTAGATTGGGACACGTCGGCGGTCGTCACAGTCGCTACGTCGCCCTTGTGATCCATCACGACAACGTGGGACCCGCGCATCATTGCGGTAAGTGTCTCACCGTTAGCGGTCGTCAGCGTCGCGCGGCCGTTTCCAGCCTTGATCATCTGCATCAAGGCCGCAGCGTCATAGCGGCCCGGCACCACATGGTAGGTTAGCACTTTTACCAAAGTCGGTTTATTGGCCGGCTTGAGCAGTGTGTCCACCGTGCCCGCGGGGAGTGCAGAAAATGCTTCGTTGGTCGGGGCAAACACTGTGAAGGGCCCAGGTCCTTTCAGCGTGTCGACGAGCCCAGCGGCTTTCACTGCTGCAACAAGAGTCGTGTGGTCTTTCGAATTGACGGCGTTATCGATGATGTCCTTGCTGGCATACATCGGAGCGCCACCGACCATCACTGGAGCCATTCCCATCTTGGATGAGCTGCTCGACATCATTGCGCCACTATTGGACTTTTCGCCCATCGAGTGCATTCCACCCGCACAGGCACTGAGAAGGGTGGCGACGGCGGCGGCGAGAACAAGTTTCTTCATCATGATGACTTCTCCTGAAATTTGAATTGGAAAAAGGGCCCGAACGACAGCCTGCCCAAACGCAGAACCTACTTGGCAAGACCCACAGAAAGTTTCCTGCGGGCCAGCCAGGCCGAACCCGACACCCTTCGAGTGCTTGTCTTCCGGGTCCGATGCAGTATTGTTTGAACAGAAAGCGCATATGCGCTGTTTCTATTACGCAGGCACAGGCCACCCTGGATTCGTAGCACACGAGCACACCGAGACTTTCCGCATTTCAGTTCGTCGATTCGGACTTGGCCTTCACTTTCAAACGCCAAGCGTGCAGCAGTGGCTCGGTATAACCGCTTGGCTGCGCCAGACCCTTGAAAACCAGATCCCTAGCGGCTTGATAAGCCGATGAGGTGTCGAAGTTGCCCGCCATCGGCTGGTACAGCGAATCGCCAGCGTTCTGCCCGTCGACCACTGCGGCCATGCGCTGGAAGGTTTCTTCCACCTGTTCTTTCGTGACCACTCCATGCAACAGCCAGTTCGCGATGTGCTGACTCGAAATGCGCAAGGTGGCGCGGTCTTCCATCAATCCGACATTGTGGATGTCCGGAACTTTCGAGCAGCCGACTCCCTGGTCAATCCAGCGCACAACGTAGCCGAGGATTCCCTGGACGTTGTTGTCGAGTTCCTGCTGCTTGTCGCCGGCGCTCCAGTTGGGGCTGGGTGCGACTGGAACCTGAAGCAGGTCGGCCAGGATAGCGTCCCGTACGCTGGCGGCGCTGGTTTTCTCCAGCTCTTCCTGAACAGCCGCCACATTAACCTGATGGTAGTGAATAGCATGCAGCGTCGCTGCGGTAGGAGACGGCACCCAGGCAGTGTTGGCGCCAGCTTTCGGATGCGCGATCTTTTGTTCCAGCATTGCCGTCATCAGGTCCGGCATGGCCCACATACCTTTACCGATCTGGGCGCGGCCGCGTAGACCTGCAGACAGACCGGCCAGCACATTGTTGCGCTCATAGGCGGAGATCCAGGGAGTTGACTTCATGTCGCCCTTCCTCAGCATCGGTCCGGCGTACATGCCGCTATGCATTTCGTCACCTGTGCGGTCGAGGAAACCGGTGTTGATGAAAGCTACGCGCGCCGCAGCTTCTGCGATGCAGGCCGCCAGATTGATGCTGGTTCGGCGCTCCTCGTCCATGATTCCGAGCTTGACGGTATTGGGTTCCATTCCCAGCATCTGTTCGACGCGGCCGAACAATTCGCTGGCAAAAGCCACCTCTGCCGGGCCATGCATCTTCGGCTTGACGATATAGACGGATCCCGTGCGGGAGTTCTTGATAACACCGGCTTGCTGCGTCCGCTTCAGGTCGTGCAGGGCGATGGTGACGGTGACAACAGCGTCCAAAATCCCTTCCGGTATTTCCTTGCCGCCCTCATACAGGATGGCGGGATTGGTCATCAGATGCCCGACATTGCGCAGGAACATCAGCGAGCGGCCATGCAGCGTCAGAGGACGGCCATCGGCGCCCGTGTATTCGCGGTCGGCGTTCAGGCCGCGCGTGAAAGTCTTGTCGCCCTTGGTCACCTGTTCGGTGAGGGTGCCCTTCAGGATGCCGAGCCAGTTGCGATAGGCCAGCACCTTGTCGTCTGCATCAACCACTGCGACCGAATCCTCCAAGTCGAGGATCGTGGAGAGTGCAGCTTCCAGCACGATGTCGGAGACACCTGCCGCGTCGCTCGCGCCGATTGACGTGCTGCGGTCGATACGGATATCGATATGGATGCCGTTGTGCCGCATCAGGATCGAGGAAGGCGCGTCCCCATCACCCTGATAGCCGACGAACTGTTCAATCTCAACCGGCCCCGTGCTGGCGCCGTTCTTCAGCTTCACTACCAAACGACCACTCTGCACGGTGTAGGCGGTTGCGTCGGCATGGGAGCCGTGCGCCAGCGGAACTGCATCATCGAGAAACTTGCGCCCGTATGCGATGACCTTGTCGCCGCGCACACGGTTGTAACCTGCTCCCTTGGCGGCACCGTCCGTTTCGGCAATGGCATCCGTGCCATACAGCGCGTCATACAAAGAGCCCCAGCGCGCGTTGGCAGCGTTGAGCGCGTAGCGAGCGTTGAGGATCGGCACCACCAGTTGCGGGCCTGCCTGCGATGCCAGTTCCGCATCAACGCGCGTGGTCGTGGCCTGGGTGTTGGCTGGCGGAGGCAGCAAATAGCCGATCGACTCAAGGAAGCCGCGATAGGCCGGCATGTCGGCGATCGGTCCGGGATGCGACTTGTGCCAGCTATCCAGTTCGGTCTGAAGCCGGTCGCGCTCTGCGAGCAGGGCAATGTTGCGCGGCGCCAGATCATGCACGATGGCATCGAAGCCCGACCAGAACTTGGCGCTCTGTACGCCCGTACCGGGCAGAACCTCGTCTTCAATGAATCGATAGAGCGGTGTCGCAATCTGCAGGCGGTGCTGGGTGGTGCGGTCGGGCATGAAACGGGTCCTCGGCGTGTGAGAAAGGTGATGGCAACACTGTATTTGATACCGGGATGATTATTGCAACGCAAAAAATCGTTTGATACGTGACAAGATTGGCAATAATCGCCCGCCACGGTTTCCTTATCCTGCTGCTTCGCCAGTGGGACTTGAACTGAATTCTGCATAAAAACTATCGGTGTTTTTGGGCTGATACCATTGAGCGTAAAGCGCTATTAGCTACTATTTGCGTAGTGAATATTTTCTCGAAGGACTTGCGCTGCTCGTTGGCGACGGGATGACGCCCCCTGCTGGAAGCCGCCACCTCACCCATGACCCAGCCCCAACCCACAGGCCCATCCGCCGGAACCGGAACCAAAATTGCTGCTCTACCCTACGCCGGCATACGGGTGATCGAGTTCACGCACATGGTGATGGGCCCAACCTGTGGCATGTTGCTCGGCGATTTGGGTGCCGAAGTGATCAAGATAGAGCCGATTGGCGGCGACGATACGCGGCGGCTGCTGGGCGCGGGCGCGGGCTTTTTCCCGGCCTTCAACCGCAACGAGGCGAGCGTGGCGCTGGACTTGAAGTCACTGGAAGGCATTGAGGCCGCGCGCCGGCTAATTGCTACTGCCGATGTCGTAAGCGAGAACTTCCGCAGCGAAACCATGCAGAAGCTCGGCCTGGACTACGCAACGCTCTCCGCGCTGAATCCGCGGCTGATCCACGTGAGCCACAAGGGCTTCCTGCCCGGTCCCTATGAGCATCGGCCCGCGCTCGACGAGGTTGTCCAGATGATGGGCGGTCTGGCCTATATGACGGGGCGCCCCGGTGACCCTTTGCGGGCCGGCACCAGCGTGAACGACATCATGGGCGGCATCTTCGGAGCCATCGCCGTCATGGCCGCCCTGGCGCAACGCGAACGCACTGGCAAGGGCTGTGAAGTGCAGTCCGCCCTGTTCGAGAACAATGTGTTTTTGGTAGCGCAGCACATGCTCCAGTTCGCTGCGACCGGGCAGCCCGCAGCGCCCATGCCGGCGCGGATCTCGGCCTGGGGCATTTACGACGTGTTCACTGGGCGTGACGGCGCGCAGATTTTTCTGGCGGTGGTGAGCGACCGGCAATGGTCGATCTTCTGCAAAGCCTTCGGCTTCACCGATCTGCTGGCGGATGTACGCCTCGCGACCAACCACGACCGGGTCCGTGCGCGCGCCTGGATGTTGCCCCTGCTGCGCGAACTTCTTCAGGAATACAGCGCTGATGAGCTTTCCGCCCGATTCGAGGCGGCTGCCTTGCCCTTTGCGCCCATCACCGAGCCGCAGCAGCTTTTCGAAGATCCGCATCTGCTTGCCAGCGGTGGCCTGGCCGATGTGCGGATGAACGACGGCAGCATGTCGCGTGTGCCCCTTTTGCCGCTCATGCTCGACGGAGCCCGGCCCGGCCTGCGCCTGCAGCCACCCGGGATTGGTGAGCACACGCGGGAGCTTCTCTGCTCGGTGGGTTACACCGAGGCTGAATTGGACGCGATGATTGCGCGAGGCGTGGCAGCTGCGGCGACACCCCATCCCGGCGCCTCCCGCAACGATGGATAAATTCAAACAGCTCTCGTCGTTTGTCGCTGTTGCTACACGCGGCAGTCTGACCGCAGCCGCGCTAGCCGAGGGTGTCGCGCCCGCCATCATGGGGCGTCGGCTCGACGCACTGGAAGAGCGTCTGGGTGTGAAGCTGATGGTGCGCACCACGCGACGCCTGACCCTCACCCATGAGGGTGTCGCGTTTCTTGAAGATTGCCAACGCTTGCTCGCCGACATGGCCAATGCCGAATCCGCTGTGAGCGCCGGCGGGCTCAAGGCAAGCGGCCACTTGCGCATTACTGCACCCGCGGGTTTTGGTCGCCGACATGTAGCTCCGCTGGTGCCGCTGTTTCACACAGCCCATGCGGAGCTCCGTGTGTCGCTCAATCTCAGCGACCGGGTGGTCGATCTTGCGGGAGAAGGCTACGACTGCGCAGTTCGGGTCGGAGATCTGCCAGATTCGTCCCTGGTAGGTGTGCGCCTGGCCGACAACCGGCGGCTCTGCGTCGCGACACCGGCCTTTCTCGCACGCTACGGCACTCCTGGCCAGCCATCGGAACTCGCGCAATTTCGCTGCCTTGCGCTTTCGTCCGAAGCATCGCAGACACGGGGCTGGGCTTTCTCGATGCCGGGAGAGGGGGGCGGCTCGCAGCCAGGGTTTCACATACGGCCAACCGGTCCGCTCGATTGCTCTGATGGGCAAGTGCTGCACGACTGGTGCCTTGCGGGGCACGGCATCGCCTGGCGCAGCACCTGGGAGGTGGAGAAAGAAATTGCAGAAGGCACTTTGGTCGAGGTGCTCGCCGATTTCGCCGCTCCGCCCAACGGCATCTATGCAGTGTTTCCGCAGGTGCGCCACCTGCCGCTGCGCGTACGTCTGTGGATCGATTTTCTGCGGGCGCATTACAGTCGAACCGGTTTCTGGACACGGCCCAGCTGATCGCCGTGAGCGAGACGTCGTCCTCACGAAGCCGCGACCGCTGCCGTCATCTCTAAGGGCGTCCTCCCGAAAAATCGTTTTTCAGGCCCCCCGCTGTTGCCTGCTTTCACTGCCACAGATTTAAAGAAAGTGTTCCCATGGTTCTCGAAGCATTGCTGGCCTATGCCCACCTTCTCGCCATCCTCACCCTGGTGGTGTTCGTGGGAAGTTCTGCGGCCTTGTGCCGCGTCGAATGGCTCAACGCCGCAGCGGTCGAGAGGCTAGCCCGGGTGGACCTGATCTACGGCGTTGCCGCTGTTGCGGTATTGCTGACTGGCGTGGCCCGTGTCACATGGGGCATAAAGGGCGTGCACTGGTATGGCGGCAACTGGCTGCTGCACCTGAAGGTGGCAATGTTCATTCTGGTGGCGCTGCTGTCGATCCGGCCTACGCTCACCATTCGCCGCTGGGCTCGCGTGGTGCGCGCGAACGGCACCCTTCCCGAGCCTGCCGAAATCCGCCGCACCAGGGCGCGGATCATGGGTCAGGCCCACGTGATCGCTCTGATCCCGCTGGTGGCCGTTTTTCTCGCGCGAGGTTTCGGCGGCCATTGACGGCCGGCGCTCCAACGGCAAGAAGCCCCACCAGAGCTGATCCGATGGGGCTTCTTGCTTGGGGCTAGTTTGAGCTGCCGTGCCGGCTGAAAGATCGGCGAACCAGAACTGCTCGCCGCAAAAGGAGAGCGATCAGCTCTTCTTCAGACAGTTCTTCATGAAGTCCTTGCGCTCTGCACCCTTGAGCGCCTTGGTTTTGGCATCGGCGTTACAAGTTTTCATCTTGTTTTGCTGCGTTTTCTGGGGCGACATCTTTTCGTCCATGGCCGCAGCAGCCGGCTTTCCGCTCAGGCAACTCTTCATGAACGTCTTGCGGTCCGCGCCCTTCTTGTCGCCGGCTTCGGTGTTGCAGGAAGCCATCTTGCCTTGCTGTGCCGTAGCGGGCTTGGCGCTGGTAGCAGCGGGAGCAGCGATCTGCGCTTGGGCGACGCCGAAGGAGAGGCAAGCGCCGAAAACAGCGAGAGAAAGGAGCTTCTTCATGGTGGGTGTCCTTGAGGTTCGATGAAAGACAAGAGGGCGGGTCCGGTATGGAGCCACTCCCGTAACGGGCGAACCCGCCGTGCGGATGACCGGCCGGCCTGAAGTAGCTCCGTCCCCCTAAAATCCCGGGATGCAATTGGTCAAACTGGAGCTGCTGAAAGCGCTCGCCAGCACGCTGGAATCCTTGTCGCCGGGCGCCGGCGTCCGTGCGGCCTTCGAATCACCCAAGGTGGCTGATCATGGCGATTTCGCCTGCACTGCAGCGATGCAACTGGCCAAGCCGCTCGGAAAAAAACCCCGCGAACTGGCGGAAACGCTCCGCTCGGCGTTGATGGAAACCCCTGCCTTTGCGCGTTGGGTGGCTTCTCTCGACATCGCCGGGCCAGGTTTCATCAATGTGCGTCTCAAGCCGGAAGCGACCCAGCAGGTGGTGAGGGAAGTGCTGGCTGCGGGCGAAACGTTCGGGCATCAATCCGGAACGGGCGAAAAGGTGCTGGTCGAATTTGTCTCTGCCAATCCCACCGGGCCATTGCATGTCGGGCACGGCCGCCAGGCGGCGCTGGGCGATGCCATTTGCAACCTCCGGGCTTCGCAGGGCGATGCGGTGTGGCGCGAGTTCTATTACAACGATGCGGGCGTTCAGATCCACACCCTTGCTACGAGCGTGCAACTGCGCGCGCGGGGTGTCAAGCCAGGCGATCCGGATTGGCCCAGCGGTGAAAAGGCCGCTGCGTACAACGGTGACTACATTGCCGACATCGCCGATGACTTCAAGGCCGGCAAGACGGTCACTGCGGATGATCGCAGCGTGACCGCCAGTGGCGATATCGAAGACCTTGACGCCATTCGGCAGTTTGCGGTGGCATATCTGCGGCACGAGCAGGATCTTGATCTGAAGGCATTTCGCGTGCACTTTGATCACTATTATCTGGAGTCGAGCCTCTACACCAGTGGCCGGGTTGATAGCGCGGTTGCCCGGCTCGAAGCTGCCGGCAAAACCTACGAGCAAGACGGTGCGCTGTGGCTGAAGTCGACCGACTATGGCGACGACAAGGACCGCGTCATGCGAAAGGGTGACGGCAGCTTCACCTAGTTCGGGCCCGACGTGGCCTACCACCTGGCCAAGTGGGAGCGCGGTTATCACCGGGTCGTCAACATCCAGGGAACGGACCATCACGGCACCATCGCCCGTGTGCGCGCCGGCCTCCAGGGTGTCGGCGAGGGCATCCCGCAGGGCTATCCCGATTACGTCCTGCACACCATGGTGCGAGTGATGAAGGGCGGCGAAGAGGTCAAGATCAGCAAGCGGGCGGGAAGCTACGTCACACTGCGAGACCTGATCGAATGGACGAGCGCTGATGCCGTGCGCTTCTTCCTGCTGTCACGCAAACCCGATACCGAATACACATTTGACGTCGACCTTGCGGTTCAGAAGAACAACGACAACCCGGTGTATTACGTCCAGTACGCCCATGCGCGCATCTGCTCGGTGCTGGCGG
Organism: Burkholderiales bacterium; assembly: GCA_038234045.1. Classification (GTDB taxonomy): domain Bacteria; phylum Pseudomonadota; class Gammaproteobacteria; order Burkholderiales; family Burkholderiaceae_C; genus JBBSUX01. The sequence goes on along the minus strand of JBBSUX010000059.1, from coordinate 5,117 downwards.
CATGGGGCAGCGACCGCGCCGTCCTGACTGCCGTCGATCTTTCGCCACTCGACACGTCTGCTGCGCGCCCACTCCTGCTGTTGCTTGCGCGTTACCCGCAAATGCTCGCGGATGCGGCGCGTGACTACGCACCGCATGACGTCACTTTTTATCTGCGGGAGCTTGCTTCGGCCTATCACAGCTACTACGACGCGGAGCGCATTCTGGTGGACGACGTGAGCCTGCGGGAGGCGCGGCTTGCACTGGTCGCTGCGACGGCACAGGTGCTGTCCAATGGTCTGGGTCTGCTCGGCGTTTCGGCGCCGGCGCGCATGTGATGACACGGGGCGCCGCGCGCGCCCTTGAAAAAAGACAATCGGAACAGGGAGATTCAACATGCAGATTCAGCAAACGGTCGCGCCGATGCTCCACGAAAAACGTGCCAGCAGGCTCGCGCCTGGCAACAGTCGGATGGCGTGCACCAAGTCAATTGTGGCCCGTCGTATGCAGCACGGTGGCACGCTTTTAGGCATTGTCATCGGGGGAGTCCTCGGGCTCGGCCTCGCGCTGGGCGTTGCGATCTATGCGAGCAAGGTGCCCGTGCCTTTTCTGAACCGGTACCAGACCCGAGCGCCCGGTCTGGATGCGGCTGAAGCGAAGAAGAACCTCGACTGGAATCCCAACGCCGCTTTTGCTCCCAAAGGTGACGCAAAGACGGTGGACGGTGGCGCTCCGGCTGCCACGGCCGGCGCCAGCGCCGTCGCGCCGGTCACCGTTGCGCCGGCAGCGGGCGCAACTCGCGGTAGTGCGGCGGTATCCGCCGATCCTCTGGGTGATCTCGCCCGTGCGCGCTCGGGATCGTCTGCGTCGCAGACACCGCCTCGCACGACGGCGTCGGCTGCGCCGTCGATCCTTCCACCGGTTGCCGCGGCGACGGACCCGTTCACCTACTTCGTTCAGGCGGGCGCCTTTCGGGCTAATGCCGAAGCAGACGCCCAGCGGGCCCGGCTGGCCATCATGGGCTGGGAAGCCCGCGTCACCGAACGTGAACAAGCTGGCCGCACCATTTACCGTGTGCGTGTAGGTCCTTTCACGCGCCGCGATGATGCGGAGCAACTCAAGGACAAGCTCGATGTGGCTGGCATGGAATCTTCGCTGGTACGCGTGCAGCGCTGAGCGGCCCCACCCGGAACCTGATCACTGAACTTTCAAGCGCACAGCCGCCTCACATCCGGCCAAGGAGAAAAAACCACATGTCGAAGCTTTCACCTCTCTCATCCCATGGCGCTCACCGGCGTCAATTCCATCTGGCGGCTGTAGCTGCCGCTGCGCTGCCGCTGGCCTGGTCGCCGGCCGCTCTGGCGCAGAGCGCACCACCGCCCAAGGCTGGAAAGGACTACCTCGTCCTTGACAAGCCAGTCGATACCGAGGCGCCAGCCGGAAAGATCGAGGTGATCGAATTCTTCTGGTACAGCTGCCCCCACTGCAATGCGTTCGAACCGGCTTTCGAGCGCTGGGTCAAGGCTTTGCCCCCCTACGTAATGCTGCAGCGGGTCCCGGTGCATTTCCGTGATGACTTCTTTCCCCAGCAAAAGCTCTACTACGCACTGGAGGCGATGGGCAAGGTCGACGAGCTCCACACCAAGGTGTTCGACGCCATCCACAAGGAGCATCTGCCGCTCAATACAGACGCAGCCATTACCGCATGGGTCGTCAAGCAAGGTGTGGACAAGGCAAAATTTCTGGAAGCCTACAACTCGTTCTCAGTCAACGCCAAGGCCAAGCGTGCTGCGCAGATCCAGGATCAGTACAAGGTCGAGGGCGTGCCGTCGTTCGGTGTGGCCGGCAAGTACTACCTCGATGGCAGCCTGGCGGGCAGCATGGACCGTGTACTGGTGGTGGCCGATTACCTCATCGCCCAGACAAAAAAAGGCGCTTGATTCCAGACCCGGATGCGCCGGTTTAACGGCGCGGTGGATTGTTGAAGCGATTGCCGAAGGCCCGCCAAGCGCGGGCCTTTTGCTTTTTCCCATGGTTCGCGTTAACGGCCTCGTACAATCGTCCGCTCAACGGCTGAGCAAGATTCGTGCCCTATGAAATTCGTTTTTGATTCCTCCGGACGGCGTCCCTCCCTTCGGATCGCCACCTGTGTGGCCATGTTGGTGATGGCTCTGTGCTCGGTAGCAGCGCATGCCGAAAAAACCGACCGCGCGCAGCCGATGAACATCGAGTCCGACACGCTGCGCCACGACGATCTCGCGCAATTGAGCGTATTCACCGGCAATGTGGTGCTCACCAAGGGCAGCATCGTTATCCGCGGCGAGCGGCTGGAAGTACGGCAGGACCCCGACGGTTATCAGTTCGGCGTGGTGACGGCATTGCCCGGCAAGCGCGCCTATTTCCGGCAGAAGCGGGATACGGCTCCCGGAGCTCCCGAGGAATTCATTGAGGGCGAGGGCGAAACCATCGACTACGACGGCCGTGCCGACCGCGTCAAATTCATCCATCGTGCGGAAATGCGCCGCCTGGTGGACGGCAAGGTGGCCGACAACGTCCGCGGGGATGTGATTGTCTACAACAACATCACCGATGTTTACACCGTCGATGGCAACGCCGGCAAGTCCGGACCGGGTAACCCGGGCGGGCGGGTCCGCGCCATACTCGCGCCGCGTGGTGGGCCCGGCGCCGCCGTCGCGACGCCAGCAGCTCCTTCGAACCTGCGTTCCAGCCCACGGCTAGAAGGCCAGTCGAAGTGAGCGCAAGACATCCGGATCCGGCGGGGGAAGGGTCGTCCAAGGCTGATCAGACCTTTGCTGCTGACGGTGCGATGCCAATGAACGCGATGACTGCTGCCGCATCGCACAGGTCCGGGTCGCACAGCGGCGAGGGCGGCGTCAGCCGGCTCGAGGCTCTGCACCTGCGCAAGGCTTACGGTAGTCGTACCGTCGTACAGGATGTATCGCTTGCGGTCCAGAAGGGCGAGGTGGTTGGTCTGCTCGGTCCCAATGGGGCCGGGAAGACGACATCCTTCTACATGATCGTCGGGCTGGTTCGTTCCGATGGAGGCGACATCACCATTGACGGGAAATCGATCGCCAACCTGCCGATCCATCGACGCTCGCGACTCGGTCTTTCCTACCTGCCGCAGGAGGCGTCGATCTTCCGGCGCCTTACGGTTCAGGAGAATGTGCGCGCGGTGCTCGAGTTGCAGCAGGACGAAAACGGCCGGCCATTGGCTCGCGCGGTGCTCAACGAGCGCCTTGATGCGCTGCTCGCAGAGCTTCGGGTCGATCACCTGCGCGACTCACCGGCGCCTGCGCTCTCGGGCGGCGAACGCCGTCGCGTCGAGATTGCGCGCGCACTGGCCACCCAGCCGCGCTTCATCCTGCTCGACGAACCGTTTGCCGGTATTGATCCGATTGCCGTGATCGAGATCCAGCGCATCATCGGTTTCCTCAAGGAACGAGGCATTGGTGTGCTGATCACCGATCACAACGTGCGCGAGACGCTTGGCATCTGCGATCACGCCTTCATCATTAGCGAAGGTCATGTGCTGGCTCAGGGCACACCGGCCGAGATCGTCGACAACGCCGATGTGCGACGGGTGTATCTGGGCGAGCACTTCCGCATGTGAACTTGGCCCACCCCCAGGCTACGCACTGCGTGTCTTCGCCTTCCCCCTTCGAGTGGGCGGCACCAGCGGACTGGCGCAGCCAGATCCGCGGTGTCCTCGATGGACGTGCGCGCTTGACCGGTCACCCGGTCCGAAACGAAGTGTGGCGTGGTGTCGCGTTCGTCGCTTTGCAGCGGTCAATATGTCTGCGGTCGAGCGATAGTTCGAATGTTCCGCATACACCGGGCGCATCCGCGATGCCCGGCGGAGATGCTCGGTGAAGCAGGGCCTTTCCCTCAAAATATCGCAGCATCTTGCGCTGACGCCGCAGTTGCAGCAGTCCATCCGGCTGCTGCAACTTTCCACACTGGAGCTGAGCCAGGAGGTCGAGCAGATGCTCGACGAAAACCCGTTTCTCGAAGCGGCGCAGGACGAGGCGGCGGAACGTGAGGCTTTCGGGCTCGATCAGGCCGATGCTGCCTCGCGTGAAAGCGATGGATCCAGTACAGAAGATGCACCTTATTCAATAGTTGGAAGCGCTGACGGATCAAGCGCTACAGCCACAAAAGATACTGAATTTGAGCGTGCCGAAACTCCCATCGACGAACCCGGATGGGAAAGCGACGGCGCTACCGAAATGGCCGGCGCAGACGACAGCGAATGGGGCGGTGATGCTCCGGCGCGGCAGAACAATCTGGGCAGCGACGACGGTGATATCGACGCCGCCGAGCTTGCCCGCCAGCAGGAATCGCTGCAGTCGTACCTGCATCGCCAGGCCCTTGCGATGCGCCTTTCGCCAGAGGACAGCGCGGCGCTGCGCTTTCTGATCGAGTCGCTCAACGACGACGGTTATCTTGAGGATTCCCTGCCCTCGCTCGCCCTGGGTCTGGCGGGCCACGGCGATGCGGAAGCCGACGAGGTGGAAGAGCTGGTGCATCGCTTCACTGTCGCATTGCGCCTTCTGCAACACCTCGAGCCTGTGGGCGTGGGTGCACGCGATCTGCGCGAATGCCTGACGCTGCAGCTGAAGGCATTGAGAGACGAGCTGCAAGACGAGTTGCCCGACACCGAAAGATCCGCGCCAGCTGGCGACGGCGATCACTCCGCTGCCGCAGATGAGCCACCGCCCCGCGCTGCCGTGATCAAAACCGCGCTGACCATCTGCCTGCAACCCATGGAGATGCTGGCCCGCCGAGACATTCGCCGCCTGTCTTCGCTCTGCCGCGCATCGGACGAACTGGTCCGCGCTGCCATCACCTTGATCGGCCGGCTTGAGCCGCGCCCCGGGCGACGTTTTGTCGATGTCGAGCGCAACATCGTGGTGCCGGATGTCATCGTCAAGAAGATCGGCAGCGGGGCGCAGGTCCGGTTCCAGGTGCGCCTCAACCCCGATGTGATGCCGCGCCTCAGGGTGCACGACATATATGCCAACGCGCTCAGGGCCCATCGCGGCGAGAACGTGCAAGCGCTGCAACAACGCCTGCAGGAGGCGCGCTGGTTCATCAAAAATATCCAGCAACGCTTC
>JBBSUX010000058.1:0-14983 GCA_038234045.1 Burkholderiales bacterium | reverse complement strand
GAATCAGGAACCACCCGCCGCCTGATCCTCTCCGCTGCTGTATCGCGCCCTGCCGCCGTGTCGCGCGACACGGCGAGCGGGGCTTTCTGATTTTTCTGGCCGCTCGCCCTGCAAGCGGCCATCGCGGAGCCTTTGAATGCTTTTTCTCTTGTCCCCGGCCAAAACGCTGGACTACGAATCGGTCGTACCTGCAGAACTTCCAGCAACCGCGCCGCAATTTCCGAGCCAGACGCGCGCCCTGATTGCGCTGCTGCGGCAGCGTTCGCCACAGGAGATCGCCGAACTCATGTCGCTCAGCGACCCGCTGGCAGCCCTGAATGTGGCGCGCTACGCGTCTTGGTCGAGTCGCGCCACTGCCAAGAACTCCCGGCAAGCAGTCCTCGCGTTCGCTGGCGACGTGTACGGCGGCCTCGACGCGCCCAGTCTTTCGCAGGGTGACCTGATGTGGGCTCAGGATCACTTGGCCATTCTCAGCGGGCTCTACGGCGTCTTGCGCCCACTCGACCGCTTGCAGCCCTACCGGCTTGAAATGGGCACGCGACTTCCGAACGATGCGGGTGCCGACCTGTACCGCTTCTGGGCACCCCAGTTGGCGCAGCATCTAAACCGGCAGTTGCGCAGCGATCGCACGCCCGTAGTCGTCAATCTCGCTTCACAGGAATATGCAAAAGCCTTAGACCGGAAGGCTCTCAAGGCACGCGTGGTGGATTGCGTATTCGAGGAGTGGAAGGCAGGCGGCTACAAGATCGTGAGCTTCTACGCGAAACGAGCGCGAGGGCTGTTGATGCGCCACGCCATCACATCACGCGCTTCGTTACCTCAGCAGCTCGAAAACTTCGATGTGGAAGGCTATGCTTTCGATGCCAGCGCTTCGCAGCCAGACCGGATGGTCTTCCGCCGGCGCAGCTGAATCATCGAAGATGAGCTTCCCGCAACCCGGCACGATGCCGGAATTACGCATTCGTATTGGCCGCGCGCCAGCGCTTTTTTGCCCCGCCCCGACAGAGGAGTTGTCATGCACCAGGAAACCCTTGCGTCTGCCGCCAGCGATCTGACCCAGATCGCCACGCCCGAGCTCAACGCCTGGATCGTGGAACAGGCTGAGCTGGGTCATTCGGCGCCGGTCATCCTGCAATCGATGATCGACGCAGGTTGGCAGGAACCGGTAGCTGCAATCGCTCTTGAGGTAGCGCTGCAACAGCACTTGGAGAATGCAGCGACCGCTCAGGGCTTACCGCCTTCAGTTCCGGTGCCCTCCCCGGCCCTGCACCAAAGCCCCACGACGATCGACGTCGGCGACCGCAGGGTCGATGTGCTGCTGGCCATGGCGCAGCCGCGCATCGTGGTCTTTGGAAATTTGCTGTCGCACGAGGAATGCGACGCGCTGATGGCCGACGCAGCGCCACGCATGAAGCGGTCGCTGACGGTCGAGACCGCGACGGGTGGCGAAGAGGTCAACGCCGACCGAACCAGCGACGGAATGTTCTTTACCCGCGGCGAGACCGAGACCGTCAAAGTGCTGGAAGCCCGGATCGCCCGGCTTCTACGCTGGCCATTGGAAAATGGCGAGGGCCTGCAGATCCTGCATTACCAGCCAGGCGCGGAATACAAGCCGCACTACGATTACTTTGATCCGGCCCATTCGGGAACCGCCCGCATTCTGCGACGTGGCGGGCAGCGGGTCGGCACGCTGATCGTCTATCTGAATCAGCCGGAATGCGGCGGTGGGACGGTTTTCCCGGACATCCACCTCGAGGTCGCCCCCAAGCGGGGTAATGCAGTTTTCTTCAGCTACGAGCGGCCGGACCCAAGTACCCGTAGCCTGCATGGCGGATCACCGGTGACGCTCGGCGACAAGTGGATCGCGACCAAATGGCTGAGAGAACAGGAATTTGTGTGAAAAATCTAACATGAAAAAGCACTCGGAGCATTTATTTAAAAGCGCATTTAGCTATTTATACTGTAGCAATGTCTGATACTGTTGCTCAATCTCCGCTGGGGCGCCCGGCAGCCTATGCGGACCAGTACGACACAGCGCTGCTGTTCCCGATCGCCCGCGCCGACAAGCGTGCTGAGCTCGGCATCGATCCGGCCAGCCCGCCATTTTTCGGCGCCGACCTGTGGACCGCTTTCGAGCTGGGCTGGCTCAATCGTCGCGGCAAGCCGCAGGTAGCGCTCGCGCACATCGTCGTGCCTTGCGAGACACCCAACATCGTCGAGAGCAAATCCTTCAAGCTCTACCTCAACAGCTTCAACAACACCGCGTTCGATAGTGCATACGCTGTGCGCGAACGCCTGCAGGACGATCTTTCCGAAGCCGTCTCCAGGGGCAGTGAGCACAGGCGCGGAGTGGGTGTACGGCTGTTGATGCCGGAAGAATTTTCCCGCCAGCGGATCGAAGAACCTGAGGGCCTGAGTCTCGACCGGCTCGATGTGGATTGCGACCGCTACACCCCGGCTCCCGATTTGCTGACGCTCGCCGACGGCCCCAACGCCGCTCCAGTGACCGAGCTACTCAGCAGCAATCTGCTGAAAAGCAATTGCCTCGTTACCGGACAGCCCGACTGGGGCAGCGTGCAAATACGCTACAGCGGAGCGCCGATCGATCAGGCCGGCCTCCTGCGCTATCTGGTGAGCTTTCGTAACCACAACGAGTTCCACGAGCAGTGCGTGGAGCGCATCTTCATGGACATCTGGCAACGCTGCCGACCGGTCAAGCTTGCGGTGTTGGCGCGCTACACCCGCAGGGGCGGACTCGACATCAACCCGTTTCGTACCAGCCACCCGCAAGGTCTTCCGGACAATGTTCGTTATGCGCGGCAATGAAAGTCGCACGCACACACCGCATGCCGGAACCTGCCCGCAATACCCCCACTGCTAGACTCATTCCAATCCCGGAAACCCGTACCAACCGACCAACCTGCGAACCCTACACGCCGTGGCACTCAACATTCTGATCGTCGACGACAACCGAGAAGCAGCCGAACTGTTTCAGGAACTGCTGAACCTGGAGGGACATCATGTCCGCAGCGCACTGAATGCGCGCCAGGCCTTGCTGCAGGCCACAGAACAGCCTGCAGACGTATATTTGGTGGACCTGACGCTTCCCGACATGCATGGCACCGAGCTAGCGCGCCAGTTGCGCACCTTGCCGTCCAAGGCCCGACCGATGGTCATCGCTGTCACCGGCCTTTCGGCCAGCGGTGGTGAAGACATGGAAGTGTTCGACCATTTCCTGCAGAAACCGGTCGATTTCGAGCGACTCGCCGAGATCCTCGTTGCCGCTACCGAGCAATGACGTCGTCATCGAAACAGCGTGGGTGGCAAGGCGCGGGGGTACGTCATGAAATCTTCATGCGCATCCTGCCAGCGTTGCGGCACGACATGGCCGGACCGCTTTCGGTCGCGCGCATGGGCAATGCGATGCTCAAGCGCTATCTGGCCGCTGATCCAGTGGACATGGCTGCTGCGCAGCGCAGACTCGAGCAAAACGACGCCCAGCTGCATGATCTGCTCAACGCAATCCGCAGCCTGAGCCGCTGGGATCTGGGTGGTAGCGAGCGCCAGGACGCCGCAGCGCTGGTCTCCGCCGCACTGCAGTTGGCGCGGCCGCTGCTCGACCTCGACGGTATTCAGCTTGAATTCGTTGAACCGATAGAAACGGGTGCGTGGTTGGACATCCAGCCGGCGCGCTGCCTGTACGGAGTCCTGGGCGCTGTATGTTTTCTGCAGGACGGCGCGCGCGGATCGGCTGCGATCGATGTTCGTTCGTCCAGTGATCACCACCTGGAGTTTCATCGTCGCGACACGGCGCAGGCTCAAGCGCCGGAAGCGAATCAACCAGCAGGAGGCATCAGCCTTGCTGTCGGAAAGACCTCGAAGTGCAAGGCCGCTGCATGGCCCCCGGCGCTCGAGATCGACGAGGATGCGCTCGCCTCGCTCGCCGATGAACTGCAGTGGCCCATCACCATCAGCCACGACCAAATCGTGCTGCATTCACCTCCGCCGGTCTGAAGGCGCTGCTACACCGCACTGAGGTGGGCTCACAATGCGCAACAAGGCAAGTCTCGACACTGTCCTCAGGCTTTCGCACTGTCTTGCCTGCCTTTTGCGCTGGCCAGCAGCACCCTCGGCCAACGTCAGCCGGTGATGCGTTAACACCGCCAGCAGATGTTTATTTCTCGATGATGTCCCGGTGCATCGGCGCCAAAAGCGCCAGCATGCGGTTTTGGACTCCGAAGGAAATGTCGTGCGCGTCCATCGATTGCTGGAGGATCTCGACCATCGCATTGAAGTCTGACTTGCGAATACCCAAACCCTCGTGCACGGTTTTCATGTCGGCGCCGTGGCGCTTGCAGGGACCGCCCGCAAGTTCGCAAAGCTGATCGACCAGCTGCGATTTGAGTTTGGGCACATCGACATCGGCGAACTGTTCGGAGGTGCGCGGGTCGACGCGCAGCCGATCGACGAAATCATCCATCAGGCGGACCAGGCCCGCTTTCTTGCCGAAAGCCTGGTAAAGGCTGTCGCCAGAGCGGGCAGCCATAGTCGCCGCCAGCACCGGAGCCGGCGCAGTATCTGTCGCGCCGATCATCGTGCCAGCCAGCACCGGTTGCACGGCCGTAGCCCAGATGCAAAAGCCAATCGCCGCCACGGTACGAGAAACAAACTGAAAAACGCGATGTGAATGAGTCATGGGAAATCCGTACAACGACAAAGTCAACACACCATTGAAAACGGACGCAGCACCTGCTTTTAGCAACCTAAAACGCCACCTGACCCGAGGCATAGACACCCGTCTGGTGCCGCCCTGAAGTGACGCCGGGAACAATCCTTCCCAAGTCCACCCACGCGAGGGTCAAAGAGAAACGATGGTTGGGCGCCCACGCCACGAAGAGATCGCGCCATGCGTCTTCGCGCAGGGCGCCTCCGAGGCCAGCCGCTCGTCCGAGAGCCTGAAGGTTGTCCGGCTTTGCGCGGTACTCGGCGCCGATCGCAAGATCGCGCCGCAGGAGGTAGGCGACCGAGACTTCTGGTTGCAGGCTGCGGCTGTTGCGCCCCGGGGTTGTTGCGCCGAAGCCCAGCAGCCCACCTTGGTTCGCGTTTGTGTAGCGCAGGGTTCCGTTAAGCAGCACGCTTTGCGCCAGCAGCAACTTGGTAGCGCTGACCGTGAAATCGGTGCCGTAGGTACGAGCGCCAAGAAAATTCAGTACCGGCAGAAGGGATCCAGCGTGCAGCATTTTGTATTGCATGCCGATCGCGATCTGCGGCATGAGGGTATTGGCATCCAGCACGGCATCGCCGGCGACGCGCAGCTTCAATCCCAGCACGTCCATGCGCAGATGCGGATTTGCAGAAATGCCGAACGGTGCCACACCATTGAGAAGGACCGCAGGCCCGGCATTGAAGTCCTGACGCGCAAGCGAAACCTCGAGCCGCTCGCGCCAGCCGACTGCCACGCCGGCGCTCGTCAGCGCGTAGTCACGGGTGACCAGCCGGGTGGTGAATGCGCTGACGCCTGTCTGGTCAGCACTCGCGTTGCTGCCAATCACGGCCCAGGGAGAAATGCCACCGCCCGCAGCGCCCTCCACCCCGCTCACTCCGCCGGTGAGGAGCAGCTTGCCGGTATCGGCTTGGGCAACGGCTGAAACGCCGGCAGCCCACAGGAGGATTACGACACGGTGCAGAAAAAGAAATCGAGGTGATGACAGGGAGGTCATGGTGAGGAAACTACGTGCGCAATTTCGACTAAGGATCGAACACTCAATATCGTCACCAAAGACTTTGCCTTGAGGAATGTCTTCCTTCGACCATCTTCGATGACTGAATTTTTATAGCTTATGGCGCCCGTGCCATATTGTTTTCAGCTACTTTTTACCAAAATTCTCTACTGCAGTTAATCCGCCCACGCGCACTCCGAGCAAGCGGAGCGGCTGTTGTAGCTCCGCGCGCTTGAGGCACCAACCAGCGATTCGTCGAATGGCAATGGCGTCGGCGGTCGGTTCATCGACCGAGTGGTCACGGGTTGCGATGCGAAAGTCGGCGTATCGCAACTTGATGCCAATGGTTTTGCCTTGGTAGCCCTTGCGCTGCAGATCGGCCGCAACTTTCTCGCACAGGCTGGTGAAGATTTCGCCAAGCTCAGCGCGGTTCCGCACGGCATGCAGGTCGCGCTCGAAGGTGGTCTCACGGCTCATCGAGACCGGCACTCTGAACGTCTTGACGGGACTCTCGTCGCGGCCCCATGCGACGGAATGCATCCAGGCCCCAGTCGCCTTGCCGAAAGTTTCCGCAAGCCAATGAGCATCGCGGGCTGCAAGCTCCCCAATCGTGCGGATTCCATGGCTTTCGAGTTTGGCATCCGCTTTCGGTCCAATACCGTTGACCTTGCGGCACGCCAGCGGCCAGATGCGGCCTTGCAGATCCTCAGCATGGACAATGCTGATGCCACGCGGCTTGTCGAACTCGCTCGCCATCTTCGCCAGCAGCTTGTTGGGCGCCACGCCGATCGAACACGTCAGCCCGGTTGCTTCGAAGATGCTTTTCTGAATCAGCCGCGCCAGAACGCGCCCGCCTTCGCGCTGACCACCGGGAACATGGGTGAAATCGATGTAGACCTCATCGATGCCGCGATCTTCCATGCAGGGCGCGATGTCGGTCACGATGGCCTTGAAGGTTCGTGAGAAATGGCGGACGCGATCAAAATCCACCGGAAGCAGAATGGCTTGCGGACACAGTCGCGCTGCTTTCATCAGACCCATGGCTGACCCCACGCCGAATGCTCGTGCCGGATAGGTTGCAGTCGTAGCTACACCCCTGCCGACGTAATCGCCAAGCAGCCGGAAGGCGCTGACGGGGATCGATTCGAGCGGCACACCGGGATGCGCGCGCAAAACGGAATCGTCCTCGCTACGCCGGGCGCCGCCGATCACTACCGGCAAGCCGCTGAGCTGTGGGTAGCGCAGCAGTTCGACCGACGCGAAAAACGCATCCATATCGAGATGGGCAATCCGACGCGGCAGAGCAACGGCGCCCAACTGATCGCAGCCTCCGTAGTCACGCAGTAATTGCTCAAGGCCCGGCATAGAGCCACGGGACATCCAGGAGCCGTTGACCGAGCGTGGAGAGCGCAAGATCCCGGCCCCATCGCACGGCGCCGCTTGCATGGAAGATCCTGGCATTGCGACGCGATCGCTGCTGCACACGCGCGGCCCGCTGCCAGCGGTTCTGCGCGTAGTGGCGCAGACGCTGGGGCACGGTTCCGGCGTCCATCGCCATTGCCCGGCCCAGCGCGTCGGCGTCCTCCAGAGCCATGGCTGCACCCTGCGCCAGATACGGCAGCATCGGATGTGCGGCGTCGCCGAGCAGAGCGACCGGTCCGGCTGACATCTGCGCGGCGGAGGCGAGCGGCTCCCTGTCGAACAGCTCCCACGAGCGCCATCCGCCTGCAGCGCCCGCCAGATCGCGCAGTTGCGCACAACACCGGTGCAGCGCCTGATCCAGCACTTCTGATGAAGCCTGCTGGTTCCACGCGTCGGGCTCGCCGGGTGACCAAATGGGCATCATCTTCGGCAACTTCACCGACTTCACCGACTTCACCGACTCCACCAGCACCACCAGATTGAGCCACTCCCCGCAGCGAACCGGATAGCTCACGGCATGCATTCCGGTACCGAGCCAGACGCGCACAACGGATCCACGCATGGCTAGCGGCAAGCCGTCTTGCCGCAGAAGAGTGCGAAAGGCGCGGTGTCCCGTCGCTATCGGGGGCGTGTCCTGCGGAACGACATGGCGGCGGATTCGGCTCCACAAGCCGTCGGCACCGAGTAGCGCATCTCCTTCCACGTACAGCCGCGCATTGGCGTCCTCAACCGGGCGGCCGGAATTAGCAAGGCCTGCTCCACTGCCTGCAAGCTCCATTAGAGATTGCTGCGCGGGCGCGCCAGGAGAAGCGCCAGCCTTCTCGACAGACAGTCCCACCGTATCGCCTTGTGGCAACACATCCACCGCGCGTCGACCCGCGCAGGTCACCACTTCAGGACTGCGGTAAACGGCAGCGTGCAGCAAACAGTGAAGATCCGCGCGGTGCACGCAACAATACGGCGCGCCGTAGCGCTGTTCGATGGTATTGCCGAGTGTGGAGCGGGCAAGTTCGCGACCCGAATCCGCATCATGGATATACAAATACTCAGGAATGGAAGCGACCTCCGCCAGACTGCGTTCCAGACCCCATGCGCGAAGCAGACGGGTTGCGTTCGGCCCCAGTTGCACTCCTGCGCCGGCCTCTTCGAACACCGGCGCGGCCTCAAAAACACGTGCTCGCCAACCCGCACGGGTACAGGCCAGAGCGGCAGACAACCCACCGATACCACCACCCGCAATCAACATTTCCTGCGTGAATCGAACCATCAGATGGAGAGCCCCATTTCCTTCTCCAGTTCGCCTACGGGTTTCGGGCGGCTGAAATAAAAGCCCTGAAACAGCCGGCATCCTTCTTCACGCAGCCATTGGACCTGCTCAAGCGTTTCGACGCCTTCGGCCACTACGTCCAGCTCCAGACTGGCCGCAAGCGAAAGCACCGCGCGGACGATGACGGCGTCCGTCGGATCGGAAAGTACATCGGCCACAAAAGACCTGTCGATCTTGAGCTGGTCGATGGGAAGTCGTTTGAGGTAGGTGAGCGACGAGTATCCCGTACCGAAATCATCGAGCGACATGCGGATGCCGAGTGCGCGCAACGATTCCATTTTCGAAACCACATCTGCGGTGTCATGAAAGAGCAGGCTTTCGGTCAATTCGAGTTTAAGCAGGGTGGCATCGGCGCCCGTCTCATCCAGCGCCGAACGCACCATCGCGACAAAATCCGGGTGCCTGAACTGACGCGCGCTTACGTTGACGGCTATGGTGAGCGCCTGCGTCGCGGTTCTTGCGCTCCAGCCTGCGAGTTGCCCACACGCACTGCGTAGCACCCACTCTCCCACCGGGATGATTAATCCGCTGTCTTCGGCAAGCCCGATGAACTCACAAGGCGCCATCAAACCGTGCGCAGGATGCTTCCAGCGCACCAAAGCCTCTGCGCCACTGACGTTACCGTCGACGTTCACGATCGCCTGGTAGTGCAGACGGAGTTCACCTTTTGCAATTCCCGCCCGGAGAGCGGATTCGAGTGCTGCGCGTTTGGCCAGTGCCGCCTCCATGGCAGGATCGAACAGGCAGAAACCATTGCGGCCACGGGCCTTTGCTTCGTACATCGCCAGTTCAGCGCGCTTCAACAGTTCGTCCACCGACAAAGCAGATGCGCCGCCATACATGGCGATGCCTATGCTGGGAGGACTGAAATGGTGGCGTTCGCCAGCACGATACGGCCGCTGCAGGATCTCCAGCAGACCCTGCGCGACGATACAGACTGCGTCACGCCATGCATCGGATGGCAGTTCGTCGCTTTCGGAAGCTTGCGTGACCGGTTCTTCCAGCAGAACGGCAAAATCATCGCCGCCAAAACGCGCAACGATCCTTGCAGCCGGCATAGTGTCTGCAAGGCGAGCACCCACCAGTTGCAGCAGGCGATCGCCAGCGTCGTGCCCAAGCGTATCGTTGATGGTTTTGAAGTGGTCCAGGTCAATCAGGAGAACAGCGCCCGCTCTGCAGCGCGCTGCGGCAGTGAGTGACTCACGCAGTGTTTTGGTGAAAAGGCGACGATTCGGTAAATCGGTGAGCGTGTCGTAATAGGCTAGGCGCTCAACTTCGCTTTCGGCTTGACAACGGGCAGACACGTCCCTGGCTACACCCAGCACGCCGACGATCCTGCCGGCAGCATCGCGCAGGGGTGACTTGATTACATCGAAAATTCCGACGTGTCTGCCTGCAGCATCACTGAGGCGCTCCTCGCTGCGCTGTGGGTTTCCTGTCAGAAGGACCATGCTGTCCTGGCGTTCCCAGCGCGCGGATATGTCAGCCGGCAGAAGGTCTGCGCTGCGCTGGCCGAAGATCGCTTCACCGGTTTCCATACCGAAGAAGCGCGTGAACATCGCGTTGGCGGCAATGAAGCGCCCTTGTGAATCCTTGGTAAAAACCAGATCCGGCAGCGCCTGGAAAAGGCTCAGCAATTGGGTCTGGCTTTGTACCAGCGCGGATTCTGCTCGCCGGCTTTCGGTGATATCGATGACGAAAGAAATAGTGCCCACCACAGCACCTTCGGCGTTGCGTTCCGGGATGAACGTAATCTGCCTGATATGGAGATCGCCATCACCCCGATCAACCCGGTTTTCGTACACCACGGTTTTTCCGTGCAGTGCCTTCTTCAAGAACGAGAGTGCCCGCGCGTAACGCTCTGCGGGCACAACCTCGGAGAGCTTTCGGCCGGTTATGTCCGAGACCGAGCGCCCGTACCAATGCGCCTGTTCGGCATTGATGAAAAGAAAACGTAGCTCCCGATCGAATCGGGAGACCCCGCCTGGCAGATGCGCCAGTAACGCAATCCAGTCGGGCTCGCTGCTCGCCACGTCCCCGTACGGGAGCACCTCACTCGGCGCGAATGCGCGTGCATCCTCCTTCGGCGCCCGCGCAGGTTCCGATGATGAAGGCGTTGAGGCAGATGCTTCGTTCTTTTCCCGCATGAAGGTGGCAAATAATGTTGCCCGCGCAGGCTAACAGACTGAGGCCGCTTTTCAGACACTGATGGCATATGCTTGAAACTGCGTTACCCAGTCCAAACAATGCCCCATCGTGGCGAAAGATGCGGCCGAACTTCTAGCTGCGCTTGGGAAAAATCGTGATGGGATGCGTGTGCCCACCCGTGCGTTCAGTGCGCGACGGCGTATCCGGCACGCCCGGCGATCCGCATCCGCCGCAGCTTTCGCATGACGCGCATCCCGGGGACTGCTCCAGGACGGCCGCAAGCCGGTTCGTGCCACTTATGGTCTCGCCATTTTCTGCCTTGGCGCGTTCGCCCCATCGGCGCACACGCTGCCCAAGCTTGCGGCGCAGGCTTCGTGGCATCCAGTACCAGGCGGCATAAAGCGCCGCGACCAGCACGATGCACGCGACGGCAACTTGCTGCATCACTTCAACCAGCCCCCATCGCCAGAGCGACGCGATAGGTGACAAAGCTCGCTCCGTACGCAAGCGCAAAAAGATACCCCGCCATCAGCAGCGCATACCGCCATGAATTGGTTTCACGCTTCACGGTGGCCAGTGTGGAGAGGCACATCGGCGCAAACACATACCAGACAAGAAGGGACAAGGCTGTTGCCAGCGACCAGCTCCCCGCAATAACAGGGCCCAAGGCCTGCGCCGCATTTCCTCCGCCGTCCGACATGGCATAAACCGTTGCGAGCGAACTGACGGCCACTTCGCGCGCTGCAAGCCCCGGCACCAGTGCAACCGATATCTGCCAGTTAAATCCTATGGGCGCAAAAATCGTCTGCAGGCCAGAACCAATCATGCCGGCAAGGCTGTACTGAATGGCAGGCCCGGTCGCACCATCCGGCGGTGCCGGGTAGGCGGTGAAAAACCAGAGTAGGATGGTCAGCGTCAGGATGATGCTGCCGACGCGCTTCAGGAAGATCACCGCTCTTTGCCACAGGCCGAGTGCGAGCTGACGCAGATTCGGGATGCGATAAACCGGCAGCTCCATCATCAACGGTGAAACGGCATTTGTTCCGCGAAGTAGTTTCAGCACCCAGGCGACTCCCATCGCTGAAACAATGCCGCCCAGATACAGGAAGAACAGCACCACGCCTTGAAGATTGAAGACGCCGCCAACGGTGCGCGCAGGAATGAAGGCTGCAATCAACAAAGCGTAGACAGGGAGCCGGGCCGAGCAGGTCATGAGCGGTGCGATCATGATCGTGACCAGCCGATCGCGCCAATTCGTGATCGTTCGCGTCGCCATGACTCCGGGGATCGCGCAGGCAAAGCTCGACAGCAAGGGAATGAACGATCGACACTAAAGGACTACGGTTCCCATGACGCGGTCTAGCAGGAAGGCAGCGCGCGGCAAATAACCGGAATCCTCGAGCGCAAGGATGAAAAGAAACAGAATCAGGATTTGCGGCAAGAAAACGAGCACGCCGCCGACGCCTGCGACGACGCCGTCCGTCAGCAAACTGCGCAGCACGCCCGCTGGCACGTGATCACTCAGCATGGATGAGATAGCTTGTGTGCCAGAGGCGATCAGCCCCATGGGTGCCTGGGCCCAGCTAAACACCGCCTGGAACATCAGAAACAGGATGCCCGCCAGGAGCCCCATGCCCCACACGGGATGCAGCACGATCCGGTCGATCGCATCGTCACGGTGCATGTCGGTCGACGGTTCGATCACGGCTACCGCGAGGATCCTTCGCACCTCTACTTGGGTCGCGAGCACTTCGTCGAGGGAGGGCTTTTCCCAGCGGCGGCCAGACGCCGGATGGTGCTCAGGGGTACCCGCCATGGACCCATCTGGCAAGGTGAAATCATCAAGCCTGCGAACCAGCTCAGCTGCGCCGTCAACGCGCACACCGACGGTTTCCAGCACTGGCATTCCAAGCTCCCGTGACAGCGCCGGTATGTCGATGACAACCTTGCGTGCTCGGGCCATGTCGCTCATGTTGAGCGCCAGCAGCATGGGAAGGCCGAGGCTGCGCGCCTCCAGAACCAGGCGCAGATTCAGGCGAAGATTGGTGGCGTCAGTGACGCATACGATCACGTCCGGAACGGGCTCCCCACGACGCTGGCCGGTCACGACATCGCGCGTGACGGATTCGTCCGCGCTCATCGCATTCAGGCTGTAGGCCCCGGGAAGATCCAGTACCTCCACAACCCTGCCGGATGGCGTGTGCAAGGTCCCGAGTTTGCGCTCCACCGTGACACCCGCGTAGTTCGCCACTTTCTGACGACTGCCCGTCAGAATATTGAAGAGAGCGGTCTTGCCGCAGTTGGGATTTCCCAGCAGCGCCACCCGCAAAGGCAGCGCGGAGCTTGAGCTCATCGTCTCACCGGCCTCGCGCGCTCCCGCTCGGGCATGACCGTCACCAGCGTGGCCTCATGCCGACGCAGCGCAAAAGTTGTGTGACCGATCCGGACGGCTACCGGTTCACGCCCCGGGAACCCGTGGGCCACTACCCGGACACGTTCTCCTGGAACGAAGCCAATCTCAGTCAGGCGGATCAGACGGTCCATGTCCTCAGGCGCACTACCTGCCGCGACATCGACGACCACCGCGTTGACCTGGAGCGGCAGCTGATCGAGTCGGACAGCCGCATCAATACCAATCGGGGGCTGCCGCGTCTGCGCAAGCTCTGCGCGCTCCCCCAAAAAGAGTGATTCAGACGTGTTGGTCGACCCCGACTCTTGAAAATTGAGATACACGGATGCAAACAGGAAAGTGAACAAGAACTACTCTTGAATAGGAATTCGAGTTTACTCCGAGTGACTCCGCCACGCCATGACCATGTGATGAGGCTGCCTTTTCGGCCACGCTCTACAAGCGCGCTGGGATCAGCGACACATCTGATCCGAGCGCTGCGCAAGTCGAGAGTCGAGAGCCTGCCCACGAGGCGAGCATGACAACCGCAGGCCGCCAGAGTTGGAGGGCAAGAGCCCTCGTCGGCCTGCCAGAACCTTAGGCCTTCAACAGCTGCCGCAACACGTACGGCAGGATCCCGCCACTGCGGTAGTAATCCACCTCCACCGGCGTGTCGATACGCAGGATCGCGCGGACTTCTTGCCGCGATCCATCTGCGCTGGTGATGACGACCGTCGCTTTGCTCTGCGGCCGCAGTTCAGGGTGCACACGAATCTCGACGACTTCGTTGCCCTTGAGGTTCAGCCCCTGCCAGGACTCGCCGCTTTCGAACTGGAGCGGAAGCACGCCCATGCCGACCAGATTGGAGCGATGGATCCGCTCAAAGCTGCGCGCGACAACCGCCTTGATGCCGAGCAACTGGGTGCCCTTGGCCGCCCAATCGCGCGACGAGCCGGTGCCGTACTCTTCGCCCGCGAAAATGACGGTCGGAACGCCCGCATCCATGTAGCGCATGGCGGCATCGAAGATGGACATCCGCTCACCATCTTGCGCACCACTACCTTGATACAGCGTGTAGCCGCCCTCTTCGCGCGAGCCATCTGCCGTGGGCGGAATCATCAGATTCTTGATCCGTACGTTGGCGAACGTGCCGCGCATCATCACGTCATGATTGCCACGCCGCGCTCCGTAGCTGTTGAAGTCAGCCTTCTTCACGCCATGTTCCTGCAACCACAAACCCGCGGGTGAACTGGCCTTGATGGCGCCCGCCGGCGAGATGTGATCGGTGGTGATCGAATCTCCGAACAAGGCCATGATGCGAGCGCCCTGAACAGCCGCAATTTCTGCACCATTTGTGCCTGCAGCGCCCTTATCAAAAGCGCCTCCAGCTTTTCTTTCGATAGCAAAATCAGGAAACAGCGGCGGCTCGGCGATGTAGGTGCTTTCCGGCCAGGAATAGGTTTCTCCGGTGATGCCCTCGATCTTTCCCCAAAGTTCGCCCGGATCGGACTTGATCTTGGCGTAGTTGGCCCTGAACGCAGCCCCGTCCATCGCGGAGCTGAGAAGGGCATGCACCTCGTCGCTGCTTGGCCAGATGTCTTTCAGGAAAACGTCCCGCCCGCCCGTGCCTTTGCCCAGCGGCTCGGACGTGAAATCCTTCAGCATGGTGCCCGCGATCGCATAGGCCACCACCAGCGGCGGGCTCGCCAGAAAGTTGGCCTTGATGTTGGGATGAATGCGCGCTTCAAAATTCCGGTTCCCCGACAGCACGGCGGCACACACCAAATCGCTTTTGTTGATAGCTTCGTTGATGTCTTGGGTCAGATCGCCAGCGTTGCCGATACAGGTAGTGCACCCGTAGCCCGCCAGCGCGAACCCGAGCTTTTCAAGGTACGGCAGCAATCCGGTTTTGGTGAGGTATTCGGTCACCATGCGCGAACCCGGTGCCAGCGATGTCTTGATATGCGGCAACACCGT